>JAQCJI010000062.1 GCA_027593175.1 Bacteroidota bacterium
TATGAGCAGATTTAGCGACGTAAAAAATCTAGTAATGAGCTTGGAAGCTGACTTCGAAAAGTTCTACGACAAAGGAAATCAAGCTGCAGGTACCCGCGTAAGAAAAGGTATGCAAGATTTGAAAAACCTAGCGCAAGCAATCCGTACTGAAGTACAGAGCAAAAAGAACGCTAGTTGATTCTAATTAAAAAGGTGGGTCTCCCCACCTTTTTAACATTCAAACAACTTAAAGTGGAGCCTAAAACTCCACTTTATTATTTTCTGGTTGTACATCCGCCATTCGTTTACTAGGATCTATTTCTACAGATTTAATTAAATCAAACGGTTTTTCCAGGTATACTATTTGTATCGGATGAGTCCAAGGCCAAGGTATACTGAGCACACGCTTGGGAGCACCTCCTTCAGCTGGCTTTTCCCCTCTCATGATTTCCAAAGGAAGATAAATTAACTCTTTAGATCCATCCTGATAGGTAACCACCAAATCTATAGGCATTGGCATTCCTCCTACCCTTTCTAAAGTTATCGCTGCTCCCCCTTCTGAAACCTTCACTTCTTTGACTGCATAGTCTATGGTCTTGGTAGAATTCACAAAGTATTCTTTGTACCAGTCTAACTCCAAGCCACTTTCTTTTTCCATCACCCGAACCAAATCATTTACATTTGGATGTTTGAATTTCCAAGTATTCCAATAGCGTTGCATGCCACGATCCCGAATATCTTCTCCCAATACATAACCCAGCTGAGCCAGAAAAACAGCTCCCTTTGAGTAAGCAGCAGCGCTATAGGTATAATTAGTTTGATAATGGTCCGCATGGGTTGACATGGGCTCTTCCAATCTAGACTTCACCAACTGGAAATACCCACCATAGGAACTACGCTGAGGTGATGGATTCGGCTGAAAAATCGATGCCATAGCCAAATTAGTAGCATAGGAAGTGAAGCCCTCGTCCATCCAAGGGTACAAAGATTCATTGGAAGCCAATACCCCATGAAACCAGCTATGTGCCAATTCATGCACCATCACACCCACCAAACTTGGCAAGGATCGCTCCCCAGTAATCAAGGTAGACATCGCATATTCCATTCCCCCATCACCTCCTTGAACCACAGAAAATTGCTTGTATGGATATTGTCCAAATTTTTGAGATAGGTAATCAATGGCCTCGGGAGTAAACTCCTTTAATCTTTCCCAGTTTTCAGTGGTCTTCTCACTAGGGATATAAAAGTGATGGACTGTAATTCCATTGGGCATCTGGATCTTATCGTGCTGGTATTTGTTGTCTGCTGCCCACATAAAATCATGGACTTGGGGCGCTACAAAATGCCAAGTAAGGGTTTTTCCTTTCGGCTCAGAAACCTTTACGCCCTTATCCTGATAGCCATGTCCAATTTGATTGGGATTTTGGAGGTATCCAGTACCTCCCAAGGTGTAGGATTTATCAATGGTTATTTTTACATCAAAATCTCCCCAAATCCCATAAAATTCTCTGCCAACATAAGGATTCGCATGCCAGCCCTGTTCGTCGTAATTGGCCATCTTGGGATACCATTGAGACATGGAATAGCGCACCCCTTCTTCAGAATCTCTACCAGACCTTCTCACTTGGAGAGGAACCTGCCCTTCAAAGTTCATCTCAAACTGAACGGTACTATTCGGTAGAATAGGTTGCTCCAAATCTACTTCTAATATCGTTCCAACCTCCTTGAAGTGCACTGGCTTTCCGTTCATGGTTAGCTTGGTCGCATGGAGGAATCCAATTTCTTCAGGAGTCAATTTTGAAATTCGATCTTTAACTCGTTGATCAGGGTCAGCAATCGTTCTAGAACGAACGTCCATCACGCTGCCGGGTTGGAAGGTATTGTAATAGAGGTGGTAAAATACACGGATTAAGGTGTCAGGAGAATTGTTGGTATAAGCCAGCACCTGACTTCCCTGGTACCGATTGGTGGCCACATCCATATCCACCTGCATCCGGTAGGAAACTGCTTGTTGAAAACGACCATTTTGGGCATAGCCAAGGCCTGCTACCATAAAAAGGAAAAGTCCTATCCATGACCTAAATCTATAATTTACCATTTTTCATTTTTTTTAAAGAAAATGAAATTGCGAAATATCCCCAAACCATGCATAAAAAAAATGAAGCACTCCTAGTCGAATGAAATCCATTAAAGTAAATTCGATCCATAAAATCAGTAAAATTGGTTTAATTAGAAAAAATTGAAAACTCATCTTTAGTCACATGAAAAAATTAGTTCTCTTGATTTTCCTCGCTGCGCTCCAAATGAGCGTACATGCACAGCAGGTCAACATGGACGTTTTTAAATCCATGAAAGCGCGAAGCATCGGCCCGGGTGCCATGAGTGGTAGAATTACCGCCATCGATGCCGTTCACGATAATCCCACAATTATGTATGCCGGCTCAGCCTCTGGTGGCCTATGGAAGTCTACTTCTGGAGGGATTACTTGGGAGCCAATTTTTGATCAGGAAAAAGTACATTCCATAGGTGCCATTTCCATTTATCAGAAAAACCCAAATATCATTTGGGTTGGAACTGGAGAAGGAAATCCACGAAACTCCTTGAACATGGGCTATGGGGTATATAGATCAATGGATGCAGGCAAGACCTGGCAACTCATGGGACTTGAAAAAACCCGTGCCATCCATCGAATTATCGTTCATCCGGATGACCCAAATACTGTATTTGTAGGAGCCATCGGCTCACCTTGGGGTACCCAAGAGGATCGTGGCGTCTATAAAACTACCGACGGAGGAAAAACCTGGAAAAAAATCCTATATATAGACAACAAAACGGGTGTAGGAGAAATGATCATGGATCCCAACAACCCCAACAAAATCTTTGTTAACATGTGGGAACACAGACGCTATCCTTGGTTTTTTGAGTCTGGAGGCGCTAGTTCCGGACTTTATGTAACTCAGGATGGTGGAGACAATTGGAAAAAATTGTCCGCAGAGGAAAATGGCTTGCCTAAAGGTAATTTAGGAAGAATGGGCTTGGCCATTTCTAAAGCCAACAGCAGCAAAGTATATGCACTTATTGAATCCTCCAAAAATGCACTTTATGTATCCGAAGATGGGGGAGGAAAGTTTACCATGATCAATGATAAAGCTGAAATTGGTGATCGCCCCTTCTATTACTTCGAAATCCATGCAGATCCTAAAAACGAAAATAGAGTATACACCTTATATTCTCGAGTAGGAATTACTGAGGATGGAGGAAAAAGTTTTAGAGAATTGCTCTCCTACTCCGGAGTGCACCCCGATCACCACGCCTGGTACATCAACCCCAACGATCCATCGCTGCTGATCAACGGCAACGACGGAGGATTGAATGTTTCTAGAGACATGGGAAAAACCTGGTTTTTTGCGGAAGGAATTACAGTAGGCCAGTTTTACCATATTAATATAGACAATGAGGTACCTTACAATGTCTATGGAGGCATGCAGGATAATGGATCTTGGACAGGTCCCGCCTACCTGTGGAGAGGGGACGGTATCCGAAATACCTACTGGCAAGAAGTTTCCTTTGGAGATGGCTTTGATGTGGTATCCCATCCTGCCAATTCAAGATATGGATACACCATGTCTCAAGGAGGAAATGTGAGCCGATTTGATAAACTTACTGGTCACAACCGCACAATTCGTCCCTCGCATCCAGAAAAGGATCTTTTTTTACGCTTCAACTGGAATGCCGCTATCGCTCAAGATCCTCACGATGTAAACACAGTGTATTATGCTTCTCAGTTTCTTCACAAGTCCACCAACTCAGGAGAAACATGGGAAATCATCTCTCCAGATTTGACAACCAACGATTCGACCAAGCAACGCCAACAAAAAACAGGAGGCTTGACCTTTGATGTCACAGGAGCTGAGAATCACACGACCATCATTGCTATTGCTCCATCCCCTGTAGACAAGAATGTTATCTGGGTAGGTACAGACGATGGCAACCTACAAGTAACACAGGACGGAGGCAAAACATGGACTAATGTAGCCGCTAAACTTATTGGACTTCCTAAAGGGTCCTGGATTCCTCAAGTACAAGCGTCAACCTTTGCCGCAGGTGAAGTTTGGGTAATTGCCAACAACTACAGAAATAATGACTTTGCTGCTTATGCATACCATAGTACGGACTATGGAAAAACCTTCACCCGAATTGTAGATGATTCCAAGGTTTGGGGCTTTACCCTATCCATCAAACAAGATCCAACTGAGCCAAACCTGGTTTTCTTGGGTACTGAATTTGGGCTTTATGTATCTTTTGATAAAGCAAAGACTTGGAATAAGTGGGAGCATGGCTATCCTAAAGCAGTTTCTACCTACGACATGGCCATCCAGGAGCGTGAGGCGGATTTAGTGATCGGAACCTTTGGTCGCGCAATCTATGTGCTAGACGATATTCGGCCACTAAGGGCATTTGCGAAAAATTCAGGTAAGGCTCCTCTAGGAAAAATCACTGCCTACCCTGCTCCAGATGCCTACCAAGCTGAAATCCAGCAGCCTCATGGCGAACGGTTTATGGCTTCTACTAAATATGCCGGTGAAAATCGAGAATTTGGTGGACGATTGAGTTACTTGATTCAAGATGAAAAAGAAAAATTAGATTCCTTGACAGTCAAAATTTATTCTGCCTCTGGCGAACAGATCAGAACCTTGAAGACCCTGCCTTCCAAGGGAGTTAATAGAATCCTTTGGAACCTAGACCGTAAATCTACTGCTGAAATGACTGGCAGATTTGGTGGCGGACAAGGAAGAGGGCAAAGTGGTGGTGGACGCAGAGGTTTCTTTGAGCCAAGTGGTGGAGATGCACTTCCTGGAACTTTTAAGGTAATCATGGAATATGGCGGCGAGTCTTCAGAGACTTGCATCACGGTACATACAGATCCACGCATCAATCCCAGCCTCACAGACCTAGAAGCTAAAGATATATTCTTGAAAAAGGTGGAATCCCTCTCTTCTGAAGTAACGGCAACAACCAAAAAATTGGATGAAGCACAGAAGGTGATTGATAAGGTCAATTCACTGATCAAGGACCTAAAAACAGATGATGCAAAAGCACTTGAAACCGCTGCTAAGGATATCAAAAAGAAACTGGATGCAGCACGCGAAGCTTTCACTGGACCAAAGGTAGAAGGACAAGGAATTATTAGAAACCTCTTCCCTACTACTATGACTCAGTTGTTTACTCCTAGAAGCTATGCTAACTCTAGCTACACCGCACCAGGAGCTACTGAGGAGCGTTTGCTTGGTCATGCCAAGGAATCTGCTGAAACTGCTATTGCAAAAGTAGAGGCCTTCATTCAAGGTGACTGGAAAGCTTTTGAGGATAAGGTAAAAGCTACCCCTATCGACTTATTCCAGAATGTAAAAAAATAAGTAAATCCATACCTTTCTAAAAAAGCCTCCTGAGCAATCGGGATGCTTTTTTTAACTTATTTTGTCGTGTCAAATGTTCAAATTCTAAGGAATGCTTTGTGGGGTACGGGCCTACTTTTTAGCTTTGCCTTATCCCTAGATTTTCTTTTTGATAGCAGTGTTTGGGTAGGGATGCGTATGAGTCAGTCTGCCATTACAGTAGAATACTGTGAGTTGAACCATCCGGAAAGGCTTTTCCATCAACCCATCAATACATATTCCAACCTCATTTACTTTTTCTATGGCCTAGTGGTCATTCAATTGGCAAAGAAAGACTTGAAATTCTTTTCGGTGAGGGGGGCCAATTCGGTTCGTAATTTCCCTTCCTTGTCCATACTACTAGCCGCTAATTTCATCTATTTGAGTTTTGGTTCTGCATTTTTCCATTCATCGCTCACTTGGATGGGCCAACGGGTAGATATGAATGCCACCTATGGCCTTACGCTCAGTTTAATCTGCATCGGGATGGTTCAGGTATTCGTAAAAAAAGAACTTTCAAATCGAATGCAAGTAGGCTTTGTCCTAGGAATGCTTTTACTCAATGCCGCATTTCTTCCCCTCGCCTTGTATATTTCCAGCGCTATTTTATTGCCTTCTTTATTTTTGGTGTTGCTACTGCTCGGGATTAGTAATTACTTGCAATACCGTTCCCAAAGAAGTCCACTTCTAGTCATTCTGAGTTTTGTATTGCTTGCGGCAGCCATTCAGATTCGCTCCATGGATGTGGCCAAAATCAATTGTGATCCGCTCTCCATTTGGCAAGGACATGCGTTATGGCACTTTTTAACGGCTTCAAGCAGCTTGAGTATGTATTTCTACTTCAGGCGTGGAAAAAACTTAGCTAAACTCAAAAAGTAAAAATGCTAATCTAGCGTTGGAGTCAGCTTCGGTTCACTATTGGAATTTCTATTTCAGAAATTATTAGAAACTTTTCCTTTTGAAGTACAACTATTCGAATTACAGCGTGTAGATTCGAAAATAGATACTTGACTACATCCCTTGGGTTTGAATTCTACAATCAAAAAAATATCCTGGAAAACTGCTGCAGGAATAGTCATCGCTAATATGATTGGTACTGGGGTATTTACAAGCCTCGGTTTCCAGCTTGCCATAGTTCAAAATACCTGGACCATCTTATTGCTTTGGATCTTCGGTGGGATAATGGCCCTGCTTGGGGCCTTGGTCTATGCCGAATTAGGAACTCATTTCCGTCGTACTGGTGGAGATTATATTTTTCTTTCAGAAACCATCCACCCCTTAGTCGGCTACTTATATGCTTGGGTATCTTTGGTAGTGGGTTTTTCTGCCCCTATCGCCATTGCTGCTATGGCGATGAACAACTACCTAAGTCCTTTTTTTGGGGAAACGCATTTACCTGGACTTTTTTTTTTACTACTCATTCCTGCAGTACATATTTTTTCGGTAAGTAGCTCAGCCAAATTTCAAAATGGGATGACTATCCTAAAAATAATATTTGTCTTATCGCTTATTGGTTTAGGGTTAGCCTTTGGTAGTAACAGTGAAAGCACAGCACTGAATTTTTCAGACTCCTGGAAAGAGGAAATTCTACTTCCTGGATTTGCAATTTCTTTGATCTATGTCTTTTATGCTTACACAGGCTGGAATTCTGCAGCATACATCATTGAAGAAGTGGATCAGCCCAAAAAAAACTTACCCAAGGCTCTGATTGGAGCCACTATCCTAGTGATGGTGATTTATGTTTTGTTACAGGTGGTTTTACTTAAACATGCTTCGGTATCCCAATTAACTGGCCAAGTACAGGTAGCTGATATTGCATTCGGAAACCTTTTTGGTTCAAGGGGAGCGGCATGGGTTAGCTTATTTATCGGCGTACAATTGATCGCAACAATATCAGGCTATGCCTGGGTAGGACCAAGAGTCACTTACGCCATGGCTAAAGATTATACCCTATGGAAACCCCTTGCAAAGGTCAATGCTAAAAACATTCCAGTGCGGGCGATCGTCCTCAATACCTGCATTAGCTTGGTTTTATTTGCATCAGGTTCCTTAGAGCAAATCATGCTCTATGCAGGTTTTATCTTGCAAATGATGAGTACGGTAACCGTTTACTCCTCTCTAAAAATCAAAAAACAGGAAGGATTTAAAACCCCATTTAAGCCCATACCTCAACTAATCTACCTAGGATTTAGTATAGCCCTAATGGCTTACCTCCTCGTGGATAGACCAAAAGAAAGTTTGGCGGGTATTGGGATCTTGCTTCTAGGTTGGGGAGTGTACGCCTTGGATAAAAAAATCTCCTAATAGACCTATAATTACTGATCTAGCAGCCTGCGGTGGTAATTGATTTGACCCAAATGGTAATTAAAATGACCATAAAGGTGAATCAAAAAGTAGCCCACAGTCATAGGATAGCCAAAAAAGGAATGCACGGATTGGTCTCCAAGTTTCATAGGATCTAGAGGCAGCAAAACCTCTTCAACCACTTTTCTCACCAAATCAAGCTCTTCTAGAAGTTCTGCTCTTGTTACGCCTGCAGACCCAAATTCACGATCTCTATCCCGCTCGTAAGGCAGCCCTCCCAAATCTAAGCCTACATAATTTCGAAGGTTACCCATTAGGTGAAGGACCAAATTACCAGCAGAATTGGTTATCTGTTGTTCAACATGCCAAATCGTCTCCTCCTTGGTATACGCTAAAAGCTCTTCCTGCAATTTATTTATGTCTCTTTGAAAGAGTAAATTCAATTCCTTAGTGTTCATTAGAAATAAAATAAATCTGTAGTTATAGGCCAGAAAACAATCTTCCTACATTTCAAAAGAAGTTTTACTGAAGTACTCTAAATCCAGAAAAGTGGAAAATAGATTAAGGCTCAATCGCATTTTTTCGTTGGCCATACTTACTTGGCAGAGTATCCTGTTGGGGTTCTTTCACAAAGGCTACCTTTCCTGTTGGAGAATCCGTGTAGTTCGTTGAATCTCCAAAAGATGAATGTGTAGGCTTCTTTTTTTTCTTTTTCTTCTTTTTGGAAGAAGTTGAAGCAACTTGAGACTCTGTTTTTACTTTTTCATCCACAAAATTAGGTCCCTTTTCCATAGTTGGAGGTAGTGAAAGTGCAGGTACAGACAGACCGATTAACTTCTCAATACGAACAAATTTGGGTTGATCCTTGGGGTTTACAAATGTGATCGCCTCCCCTTTGGCATCTGCTCGTGCGGTACGACCCACACGGTGTACGTAATCCTCCGGATCACTCGGCGTATCGTAATTGATCACCAATTCAATCCCTACCACATCAATTCCCCTAGAAATGATATCTGTTCCAATAAGGATTTTTACTGCCTTATTTTTAAACGCAGACATAATTTTTTCGCGCTCTACTTGCTCCAAATCTGAGTGGAAAGCTTCCACGTCAAAGCCTTTTTTTAAGATCTTATATAAAGATTTAACCTTGTCCTTGGTAGAGCAAAAAATAATTACTGCCTCGTAATTCCGTTGCGTAAGAATATAACGAACCAGTTCTTCTTTTTGCATATCGTACACCGAATACATAGATTGAGTGACACCCGCAACAGTTTTACCGATAGCAATGGAAATCTCCTCCGGCTTATTCAGAATTTTCATGCTGAACTGCCGGATTTTTGGAGGCATGGTAGCTGAAAAAAGGATAGTTTGACGATTTTGAGGTAAGTAATTGACGATTTTCAAAATATCATCCGAAAAGCCCATATCCATCATACGATCCGCTTCATCCAAAACTAGGTGCTGGAGGGTACTCAAGTTGATTTTCCCTCCTGCCAGTAAGGCAATTAGACGTCCGGGGGTAGCAACCACAATTTCTGCACCTGTTTCCAAGGCCTTCTTCTGTTGCTCCCACACAATACCATCTCCCCCACCATAGATAGGTACAGAACTTACCCCCAAGAAATAGGAAAAACCTTGAATCTGCTGATCAATTTGTATGGCTAGCTCCCGTGTCGGGGCCAAAATCAAGGTGTTGAGCGTGCTCAATCCAGATTTGGTAATCTTATTCAAAATAGGCAATACGAAGGCAGCGGTTTTACCAGTACCTGTTTGTGCGCAAGCAATCAAGTCTTTTCCAGTTAAAATAACAGGAATCGCCATTTCCTGTATCGGGGTCGGGGTATCGAAACCCATAGCGTCAAGGCCTTCTTGTAAGGAGGACTCAAAATTAAACGAATTAAAATTCAAGCTGAGGTGATTTTTTGAGAAAAAAAGCAATCGGAGAATAGTCCGAATAGCCAAAGATACGGGAATTTAGAATAAACATTCACTGTTTAACTTGGAATGACGTAGGTAAGTTCAAATGCATGGCTATCCACTAAAAAAGTGCTTTTTACATAAATTACCTCCCTCAACAGTAGAATACTAAAAAGTACCCGTATGGGTGGAGGGCTACATATCAAAAATACCATTGGTGCAAAGAAGTTTGCATAGCTGGCCAAATTCCGATTATCTTGTTTGCACAAGTTAAGGACCTAAGGCAAGGACAGCAGTTTATGTCCCTAGGTATAACTCTTAGCAAAATTTATTTCACCTACTTCTTTCCTTTCTACTGATGAAAAAATTGGCTATCCTCTTTTGTCTCTTCTGTTCATTTTCAGCCTATTCCCAAGGACTACCCGGAACAGGAGCAGGTACAACACCAAACAACCGCCCTATCCTACACGGTAAAAAATGGGTAGCTATCACCGGTAAGCCACTTGCTGCTACCGCTGGTGCCATGGTCTTTCAAAAGGGCGGTAATGCCGTGGATGCTGCCTGCGCCATGATTGCCGCCACTTCCACCATGTGGGATGTGCTCTCCTGGGGGGGAGAAACGCAGGCCTTGATCTACAATCCAAACACCAAGAAAGTGGTTGCCATCAACGCGATGGGTGTAGCTCCGGCCGGTGCTACGGTAGATTTTTACAAAACCCAAGGAATGGATTATCCTCCTCAATTTGGTCCCCTAGCCGCAACTACCCCAGGCACTCCAGGAGGGATAATGACCATGCTGGCCGAATTTGGAACCCTGAGTTTGGAACAGGTTCTCCAACCCGCTATGGACCTTGCCATGGGCTATCCCATTGAAGCACAAACAGCCAATGCCATCGAAAATAACAAGTCCCGAATCAAAGAATGGCCCTATTCCAATAAAGTATTCCTCCCTCATCCG
The DNA here is from genome assembly GCA_027593175.1 of Bacteroidota bacterium. GTDB lineage: Bacteria > Bacteroidota > Bacteroidia > Cytophagales > Cyclobacteriaceae > Algoriphagus. The sequence goes on from JAQCJI010000062.1 coordinate 10,594, forward strand.
GGTGAGAAAAGAGAGGCTCCAGAAGCAGGCGAGATCTTCGTTCAACAGGACTTGTACCAAACCCTACTCAAACTAGTGGAAGCGGAGCGTACTGCATTAAAGGCCAAAAAATCTAGAAAAGAAGCCATATATGCTGCTTATGATCGATTCTACAAGGGAGACATTGCTAAGGAAATCGTACGGAGCACAAGGGAGCAAGGCGGATTATTTACCGAAGCGGATCTGGCCAATTGGAAGGTAAAAATTGAGGAGCCACTTCAAGTTAACTACCGTGGAATTGATGTGTACAAAATGCAGGAATGGACGCAAGGCCCTGCCCTACTGCAGTCGCTCAACATTCTGGAGAATTTTGACCTTAAATCCATGGGCTACAACTCCACCCCTTACATTCATACCGTGTATCAGGCCATGAGCCTTGCTTTTGCGGATCGCGATTTCTACTACGGTGACCCAGCCTTTATGCAATCGCCCATGAAAGGCCTGTTATCTAAAGAATATGCCAAAGAAAGAGCCAAACTAATCGGAGCAGCTAACAATCCCACAATCGGCGCAGGTGATCCTTATCCGTTTCAAGGAGAAAGTAACCCCTACCTGCACTTGTTGAGCAAAAGCAAGGAAAAATTCGCAGCGCTCAATACGAATGAAATTTCAAGCCAGGTAGATGCCAAATTTTTGGCGGATTTCCAGAGTGGCACGACTTCAGTAGAAGCTGCGGATGCAGAAGGATGGGTAGTGTCAGTAACCCCCTCTGGAGGATGGATTCCTGCCGTGATTGCAGGAAATACGGGCGTAGGACTATCTCAACGCATGCAGAGCTTTGTATTGGATGAAAATCTGAATCCTTACAACCTGCCCGAGCCAGGAAAAAGACCTCGAGTTACCCTTACGCCCAGCATGGCTTTGAAAGACGGCAAGCCTTTCTTAGCATTTGCTGTACAAGGTGGCGATTCCCAGGACCAAAACCTGTTGCAGTTTTTCCTAAATATGGTTGAGTTTGACATGAATGTGCAAGAAGCTGTAGAAGCGCCCAACTTCAACTCCTATCAAATGCAAAGTAGCTTTGGCGATCACGAAATCCGCCCCGGTGCCATCACGCTGAGAGAAGACACGCCCAATTGGGTGCGTAAGGACCTGCTGAAGCGAGGCTATACCATGGACTTTTGGAACAAAACTTCTGGCCCTTTAACCGCCATCTGGTTTGATTGGAAGCACGGAAGCTTCTGGGGTGGTGCAAGCAATTATGGCGACGACTACGGAATCGCTTGGTAATAAATCTGAAACAAACAAAAAAAGAGAACACCATCACCGATGTTCTCTTCCTTTTTAAAAAAATTGAAGACTTAGCGATTGGTCATCGGAACTAGTTGCTTGGCATAAACACTTCCTTTTTCACCCTTGATTTCAAAGGTAATTTCTCCCATTTTCCAGTCAAAAGTTGCTAAGCCATAGTTCAACTTGGCAACCAACTCACTAACGCGGAAGCTATTTTTTTCTTCTGCTATGCCATTCCAAGTATGGGTCAAGCCACTGGAAGTAATTTCGTAAAGTCCCTGTGGAAACCGGGCATCTTCCAACTTCATAATCTCGGCAATGTGTCGATCACCACTCATTAGGATAGGCGTTTGTACCCCTGAATCGGCAAGCAAATTGAGTAGTTTTTCTCTTTCTTGAGGAAAGTTAGCCCATTTTTCATAGGCATGCTCAGTCGGAAGAAATTGAATTCCCGAAACTAGGATATTTACCCGTGCTGTGCTTGTTTTTAATTCTTGTTCCAGCCACTTCCACTGGGCATCACCCAAAATTTGGCCTTTCGGATTTATTTGATAAACCCGATCTACCCGTGTAAGGGTGTCTCTAAAATATCGCCCATCTAGAAGAATTACTTTTACCTGTTGATTTCCTTCTCCATAGGTATGGGAAGAATAACCTCCCTCGCGCTGACGTTCTACAGCATTCTGCGGCATTCCTAAAAAATCAAATAAGAGATCACGGGACTCTTTTTTCTGTATAAAAAACTTACCGCCATCATTGATTCCAAAATCGTGATCATCCCAGACCCCAATCAATGGCGTACTGGCTTTCAAAAGCTGGTAATCTAAATTGGCATTTTGCCTCGCATACTTAGTACGTAGGGTATCCATTACAGGTGAATCCCCATAGATATTGTCACCCATCCAAACCCAAAGATCTGGCTTTTCTGCCAAAATGAATTTCCAAAGCGGTTGCGGAGAATCTTGACGATTACAAGAACCAAAGGCCATGTAATCAAGTTTTCCCTTTTGGCCAAGACTGACAGTCACTTGACTCGAGAATAGAAGTAGCGTAAGGAGCAGTCGGTGATTCTTCATTAGTTGTTTCTTTACCACAGTTAATCTAAGTAAACAAGTTTAGAAATGCTCAGATGAGCGTATTAAGTATTTATTATTTTAAATCTTCTCCATTTTGAATTTCTTCTCCAAAAATCTCCTTTTCAACCCAACCTTTTCCCCACTCCACTTTTTCGGATTCAGTCCACAACTCGGGGAAAAAAATGACTTTTTGAAAGCGCGGAGGCAAGTATTTCTGCCAGTTGGTGCCCCCAGTTGCAGCAATATCCACCGGGTCTCGTTGTAGGTATCGAACAGCCGACTTGTAATGCGCCAAGGGCCAAAATACATTTGCTTTCAAGTCCATTTGACGCATCAAATCTTTGAGCTCGATAGAAGGATTGGATTGCTCCAAGTATTTTCTCCAGAGGTTTTTCCCGCTGTATATTTCAATTAACTCCATAAGGTGCTTGCCGTATTTGGCTTCAAAACTCTTTAAAGTCAATGTTTTTTGACCTGTAGCCAATTCGATGGCCCCATGCTGCCAATATAAGTTTTCAAAAATCTCCTCTGCCGTAGAGGTAGACCCGAACTGAGCGCGTTTGGTCGAGCTCACCAGCTGCCAAACATCGGTAGCCATCAGTTCAATCTCACGAAACTGTGCACTTTGAAATCCTGAGGAAGGCAAAAGAGACATTCTAAATTTTAAAAATTGGTTTTTTTCCATTCCCTTCCACATCATAGCGAAGGAACTAATCAAATGATCAAAATACATCAGTACTCGCTGCAGTCTGGCTGTAAAAAATTCTTCAGAAAGGGGTTTCTGATCTGCAATTTGTTCTAATTCTGAGACGATAAGTTTGAAATAAAGCTCGGTGATTTGATGGTAAATAATAAAGATTTTCTCGTCCTTTAAACTCGTCTTTGGTTGCTGTAAGGAGAGTAAGGTATCCAAATTGATATATTCCCAATAAGTAAGGTAATCTGCATACAAGAGGCCTTCTAAGTAGGAAAGCATGTCCTGGCCTGAGGCTTTAAATTTTTCTTGAAGAAGTTTAATTTTTGCTAAAATCTTTGGGTCTATTTGTGAATCATGCATAGGTGTTTTTTTTTAAAAAAAGATAGTTTTTTCAGCACCTTTCTGCTTAATTTTACGGCAGAATTGAAGCACAAAAGCATAGGCAAAT
>JAQCJI010000063.1 GCA_027593175.1 Bacteroidota bacterium
ATGTAAGGCGTGTTATTCCTCAGGAAATTTTCAAAAATCAAGACAGGGAGGTGATCATTGTACCACAACCCTTATTTGAACTTGCCTTCTTCCCTCAGGAGCGAGGCATGTACAATTACAACCCAGGACTGACTGCGGAGGGATTATTGCCTAATCCAAGGCAAAACTACGGAGGAGTCACACGAGCCATTACCACCGAAGTTGATTTCGACCGAACCAATATTGAGTATGTCGAATTTTGGTTGATGGACCCCTTTCTACCTGGCGAAAATGGAAAAGTACTGGATGGGATATTCAATCAGAATAATACCACCGGGGGAAAACTATTTTTAAACCTTGGGGATATCTCCGAAGATGTCATCAAGGATGGAAGACATGCCTTTGAAAATGGTCTCCCTACAGATGGAGATCCTGCGGAAACCTCTGCCAATGAATGGGGTAAAATTACGCGTCAGCAATTTTTGCTGCCTGCATTTGATAACTCGGCCAGCGCTCGAGCAAACCAAGATGTAGGTTTCGATGGCCTAAAGAATGAAGATGAAGGCACCTATTTCAAGGGAAGATTTTTAGATCGACTGAGCATCTCTCCCGCTGCAAAAAATACACTACTACAAGATGTTTCTGCCGATGGGTTTCAATACTACTTGGATTCCAAATTTGACCAGGCCAACACCAAGATTCTGGAGCGCTATAAAAAATTCAACGGCAATGAAGGTAATACGCCCGTTTCCGCAAACCAAAATCTCCCCTACACCCCGTCAGGAACAAATATACCAGACAACGAAGACCTAAATACAGATAACACCATCAACGAGCTCGAAAATTATTACGAGTATGAAATCGACCTACGACCCGGTCAACTTAAGGTAGGGAACAACTACATCGTGGATCAGGTGACGCATAACGAAGGGGGAGAGCAAGTCAACTGGTATTTATTCCGTATTCCTGTACGACAACCAGATCGAATTCAAGGAGAGATCTCTGGATTCAAATCTATCCGCTGGATGCGGACCTATCTAACCGACTTTCAACAGCCAGTGGTACTTCGAATGGCTGAATTCAGAATGGTCGGTAGCCAATGGAGAGCCTTCCAAGAGTCGCTCTTTGAACGCGGTTTTTTTGAGTTACCGGAGCCTGACAACTCCAATCTAAAGGTAGATGTGGTCAATATCGAGCAAAATGCCCAGGGTAGTGCGACCTCCAGTCCCTATGTATTGCCTCCAGGAATTCAGCGCGATCGAGACAATACCTCTGCCATTGAGCGTAGACTCAACGAACAATCACTTCGTCTTTGTGTAGAGGATTTGGCACCTAAAGATGCCCGAGCTGTATTCAAAAATATCAATATTGACTTGGTACAATACAAGCGGATCAAACTATTTTTTCATGCGAATAGTGAAGAAACACGGGATGGGGAAGTATCTGCATTTCTGAGATTGGGTACAGACTACACCGACAATTACTATGAAATTGAGGTTCCCTTAAAAATATCCTCCTTAGGAAGTAATGACCCACGAATCGTTTGGCCTGAGGAGAACGAACTCGATATTGCCATTCAGGAAATTGTAGGAATCAAAGCAGAGCGAGACAATACCCAATCACCTTTGACCCTGCCCTTCAGTAAAATGATCCGCCAATACAAGGTAACTGTGATGGGCCGACCAGAGCTGAATCAAGTTCAAGGGATGATGATCGGTGTCCGAAATCCCGGCACAGGAATCGGGTCTTCCAAAAGCATTTGCCTTTGGGCCAATGAACTCCGTGTTACCGGGTTTACAAAAACCAATGGCTGGGCGGCTAATGCCTACCTCAATACCAAAATTGCAGATGTTGCTGTAGTATCTGCTTCCATTCGCCACAATTCCATCGGATTTGGAGGCTTGGAAACCAAACTTTCGCAACGCAGTCGCCAAGCGACTACCCATTACGATATCTCTACCAATGTTGAGGTAGACAAGCTCCTTCCCAAGGGGCTTGGGGTAAGCATTCCACTGTATTTTTCAGTTGAAAACTCATCTACACGTCCAGAATATGACCCACTTAACCCTGATGTTCCCTTTGAAATTGCCTTGAATAAGTTTGCAAATTCCGCAGACAAAGATGTCTATAGAGATATCACCATGGATCAATTGTCGCGAAAGAATATTAGTTTAAATAACGTACGGAAATTGAAAAAAAATCAAGAATCCCCTAGCCGTATCTACGATTTATCCAATTTGGCTTTTTCGTATGCCACAGGTACAGTTACGCAGACCAATGCACAACTTCAGAACTACAACTTCAAAACCAACAAGGGAAATGTTACCTATAGCTATCAACCTAAGGAGCTAAAAATCGCTCCCTTCCAAAAGTCTGAGGGAATGAATAGCCCCTACTTAAAGCTCATTAAGGATATTAACCTCAACCTATCGCCTACCCTCCTATTGGCACGAATGGACGTGGACCGAAGATTTACCAGATCTCAATACCGAAATGACCAACTCAGCACAGCAGGAGTTGACCCCTTATTTCAGAAGTCCTTCTTCATGAACCGCTCTTTCAATATAAATTGGGACCTTTCCTCCAGCCTACGGGCAGAACTCGCAGCCAATGCAGCAGCGGTAGTGGATGAACCCGAAGGAGATCTCGACACTCAAGCAAAGATCGATTCCGTAAAAGCTAACTTTCTTCGCTTTGGTCGTGTGACCAATTACAATCATACTACCACCGTCAATTACACCCTACCCTTTGGCAAACTTCCGGTCACCGATTGGATTCAAACAGAGTACAGGCACCTGAGCACCTACACCTGGCAGACAGGTGCTATCGGGCAGCGAGATACCTTGGGAAATGTGATCCAAAATACAAGAGAACAAACCTTATCGGGTAAGTTTGATTTGATCAAACTATACAATAAAAGTAAGTCACTTGCTGCCATTAACGCTCCAAATCGACCCAGTATCCCCGGCAGACCTAGTGCAAATGCAAGCGATACAATTGGTACTCCCCTGACGCGACACATCCTTAAATTCGCCATGCTTTTGAAGGAAGTAACTTTCAATTATGGAATCATAGAAGGAACATTCCTACCTGGATACATGCCCAATACAGGCCTCCTAGGTATGGACAGGGCCTGGGAAAACCCTGGCTGGGCCTTTATTTTTGGAAGCCAAAATCCAACCCTTCGGTACCAACTCGGACAAAATGGAAATATGGCCCCAAGTCCTGAATTAACCCAGAGCTTTCGACAAAATAAAGCCATCAACCTCTCCATTAAAGGGTTGGCAGAGCCTATTCGTGACTTTAGAGTAACCTTAGAAGCCAACAAGCGGGAAATTGGAGACTACAGTGAAATCTTTAGAAATAGTGCCGATAGCCCGGGCAACTTCCAATCACTTAGTCCAAGTCGAATGGGCTCTTACAGCATCTCCACAGTCCTAATCGGAACCACCTTTGCAAAAAATAACAACCGAAATGAATCTTCCTTGTTTACTGATTTTGAGAATTTCAGGGCTATCTTCAAACAACGTTTGGATCAACAAGCTACAGCAGCTGGGGATTACCCCATAAACGGACAGGATGTACTCATCCCATCCTTCTTGGCTGCTTACCAGGGTAAGGATCCTACTACAGCCAATTTAAATCCATTCCCAAAAATGCCATTGCCGAATTGGCGTATGGATTACCGAGGCCTGTCCCGATTGAAAGGGCTGAGCGAACTTTTCAGTAGCATCAACCTTACCCATGCCTACAGCTCTACTTACGACGTCAGCAACTTCTCCAATTCCCTACAGTACCAACAAGGATTGGAGTTAGTTAACACGCTTCAACGAATACAACGCCCTAATCTTACCAATCTAGAAGGACAATTCATCCCGATTTATATTTTAAATCAAGTAGTGCTTACCGAACGATTTGCTCCACTTATTGGAGTGGATGTCTTGACCAAACAGCGAATGAACATTTCGATGAACTACAACAGAGAACGGAATTTGGGATTGAATTTTTCTAATTCCCAGATCACAGAACAGTCTAGCAGTGATTTTGGATTGACTCTCTCTTACACAAAAGCAGGTTTAAAAATTCCATTTAAAATCAATGGGCAACAAAAGGTTTTAAAAAACGACCTGCAAATGCGCTTGGATACTAAGGTGGGAAACACCCAACAGGTGCAACGGAAAATTGAAGAAAAAGCGACCGTAACCAATGGAAACTTTAATTTCCAGTTTAGGCCAACACTCAGTTACGTAATCAATCGAAGCTTGAATTTGACGCTATATTTTGAGCGAACAGTCAATGATCCACGCGTAACCACCGCCTACAGAAGGTCCAATACGGCATTTGGAGGGCAATTGAGATTTAATTTATCCCAATAGATTTCAATCTCTCCCGAATACTTTTAATTTTGATAGAATTTAAAAAATTAACATGGATTTTCCAGTAGAACTTAAGTACACCAAAGACCACGAATGGGTCAAAATTGAAGGAGATATTGCCACCATTGGCGTTACCGACTTTGCCCAGAAAGAGTTGGGAGACATCGTCTATGTAGAAGTAGAAACCATAGGAGAAACCTTGGAGGCAGGAGAAGTATTTGGGACTGTAGAAGCAGTAAAAACTGTTTCTGACCTATTTATGCCTGTTACCGGAGAAATCCTTGAATTCAACACTGAATTGGAATCTGCACCAGAGCGTGTCAACGACTCTCCCTACACGGAAGGTTGGATGGTAAAAGTCAAACTAAGCGGAGCTCTTCCAGCAGATCTTTTGGATGCAGAGTACTACAAAAATCTAATCGGGGAATAAAATAAATATGCGGAGGGGAGTATGGTTTGGACTGTGGTTGAGCACCTGTTCTGTAGCCATGCTGACACCCGGAAGTTCCTTGCCCGATGTTTCGTTAATTAGTTTTCAGGATAAAATCATCCATTTCATTCTCTTCTTTGTTCTCTCCTACCTAGGTATGGGTATGGGCATTAAAGAAAAAGTGGAAATCTGGCGAAAAAAGCTACTTTGGATAAACTTTTTTCTGTTGGCTCTTTTACCAAGCATTGTTTTAGAAACCACTCAACACCTAATTCCCAACCGAAGCTTTGATTTAAATGATCTAGCTATCAATCTGTTAGGTGTTATTTTTGGATTATTTGGATATTTATATCATCCTTCTTGTAAATTCATTTTGGATTAATCTCTGATAATTCTTAAAATTGCTATTGAAAATAAAACTGATTAACCTAAAATAAACAAAATTCATCATGGAAGTAAAAAAGACTCCTAAAGCTGACCTGACTAAAAGTGTGGGTATGTTTACCAACTTGGGTCTTGCAGTAGCGGTTGGCCTCTCTCTTTTAGCTTTCGAATACAAGTCTTACGACGATAGCGGACTAAAAGATTTAGGTGCTGTTACAGACAACTTCGATGATCTTATAGATGTGCCCATCACACAACAGCCACCGCCTCCACCACCACCGCCTCCGATGGAGCAGCCTATAATCCAAGAGATTCCAGATGAGGTGAAAATCGAAGAAAAAATTGATGTAAACTTTGATGTTGACATAGACCAAAACACAGTAATCGAAGAAGTCGCCATCAAAGAGGTTGTTATTGAAGAAGAAAAAGCTGATCAAATTTTTGACATAGTAGAAACACAGCCTAACCCTCCTGGAGGTATGTCTGGCTGGAACAAATATCTTTCCGATAACCTGAAATACCCAACTCAAGCAAGGAGAATGGGCATTGAAGGAACGGTAATCGTAGTTTTCGTTATTAACATTGATGGTACCATCCAAGACGTAGAAGTTTTGAGGGGTATTGGTGGAGGGTGCGACGAGGAAGCTGCCAAAATCGTAAAAAAAGCTCCGAAGTGGGACCCGGGTAAGCAAAGAGGTAAGCCCGTTCGTACACGAATGAGATTACCTATCCGTTTCAAACTTAGCTAAGAAAAGAGACCCGAATCAATCGGGTCTTTTTTTATTTGTTTACTTCAGGTTCACCCTTGAGGAAATTGTAAAAAAATTGCAATCAAAAAGGCCTGAAAAAATTCAGGCCTTTTTGATTAAAGTAAATTTAAAGCTTGTTCCTTGATTTTCTCCAGCTCATCCTTCATTTGGATCACCAGTTTTTGTATGCCAGCATCGTTGGCCTTTGAACCGATAGTATTGATCTCTCGCCCAATTTCCTGGCTGATAAAACCAAGCTTTTTACCTTGATTTACCTCTGCTTCCATGGACTTTAAAAAGTAGTCTAGGTGCGTATCCAACCGTACCAACTCTTCGTTGATATCTATTTTTTCAAAATAATAAATCAATTCTTGCTCAAAACGATTTGCATCAAATGCAAGTTCATCCATCCATTGCGAGAAATGTCCACGGATCCTGTTTTGAATTTTCCCCTTTCGTACAGGTTCCTCCACTTTAATGGCCTGCCATCCTTGTCGGATGAGGTCAATGTTTTCCTTTAACTTAATGAAAAGAGAAGCTCCCTCGTCCATACGGAATGCCTCACAGCGAATCAACGCCTCCTCTAGCACCAACTTAACCTGTGCCCAGTCATCATTATCCTCACGATCCGAGGCCGTGCTAACCATCACCTGAGGAGATTGAAGTGCTAGTTTAAATAAATCAGTAGATATCTCCTGCACAGAAGCGGCAAGACGCTTAAAAGTAGCGTAGTAGCTCTTGAACAATTCCTCGTTGACTTGAACAGGTAAGCTCTGGTTCCCTTTAACCAAAAAATCAATAGAGATACTGACTTTACCTCGGTCTAAAATGGTCTGTACTCGATTTCTGATTTCAGCTTCTTTATCTGCAAATTGTCTTGGGCTCCGAATGGAAAGATCTAGCATTTTTGAGTTGAGCGTGCGGACTTCCACTTGGATTGCCAGGTGCTCATTCTCAAATCCGGCTACCCCGTAGCCAGTCATGGATTTGATCATAAGGTTTAAACTTTAGAAATTATATCCCAAAGTAAAGTAAAATTTCAGGTCTTCTGTGGTATAATTTCGAACTGGTCTAGCTACGTCAAGTTTGATATAGTAATTCATCAGCACTGTTCGCAGACCAGCACCATAACTTTGGAGCCAAGGATTGTTAAAATTATTTAAAACAATCACAAAGGGAGAACCGCTAGTATTGATCACCTGAGTGTTCTGGTCGTTGACTTTTTCCCAAGGTGCAGCATCGTTCCAAGCAGAGCCTACATCGTAGAAACCTACCAACTGAAAGTTTTTAACAAAATTGGAAGTAATCGTTCCGCGTGTCAAATATGAAAACAAAGGAAGCCTTATTTCGGTGGAAAAAGTGAGTGCATTTCTTCCCCGGATTTCGTCGTAATCAAAGCCCCTGAGGTCGACAAAATCAGTAAAAAGCAAATTGGAGTTCTCGAGCCCATTTGGATTTCTTACAGGTGATGGTTCGGGACGGTTGGCAGGCGGGTTGTAGAAACTATTAAACATCCAATTGTCCATACCTCCAACCAAGTAGCTTTGTGGATTTGCCCCCAAAAATGAGCCGAAATAAAGTTTAGAAGCAAGGACAATATTTTTGTGTATTTTCTGGTAATTCCGGAGGTCAACATAAAAATTACTGAATGAGCGATCCCCTAAATTCAGTCCTTGGTAATGTTGGAAACCTACCTTGCCTTTGGTGCCAGTAAAGGAATATAAACCCATAGGTTCGGTACGGTCATACACATATTCTACCTTTCCTCCAGCATAGGAAACTTGTAATTGATTTAACTCAGGTATTTTGCTATAAATCAAAGAATCCTCATTCAGATTGAAATACTGCGTTTTCGCCACGAAAGGAGCTGCGTACAAGTGGGAGTGAATAGTAAGCGGATAGGAGACGCCTGCCTCCACTTTGGTAAGTACATATTTCTGAAAACTAAAGTCACCGTCTGTTACCCGAAGGGTTTTTCGGTCATACCTTCCTCTAAAGTCAAGTCGAGATTTTAGGTATTCGTATTCGAACCAAATATCCCCGCCAGAATCAAAGTCCAAGGCGGTCATAATCCCTCCCATAAAGATGTGATTATCCAATACATCGGTCATCTTGCCTTGAAGGCTAATACCAAAGCCACGCAGGGGATCCACCACAAAGCGGGATTTGATATAATTGGTAAAGAATTGAGTCTCCATGGGACGAGGACCTGAGACCATCTTTTGCAAATTTTGCTTACGGAAGGTATCTAGCAAATTATTCTTTCTAATATCAGTCTCAGACGCCAAAGCTTCAGTTGAAGTAGGAATCTTCGTAGGAATAGAGTCAAAAGTATAGTTTTCTGTATTTACTCCTCTTCTGGATTCAAACCGAAGGCGATCAGTGGTCAAGGAAGAAGTCTTTTTAGAAATTGTATCAAGAGAAGTGATTGGAGCTACGAGCTCTGGACCAGCAACCTGCTCCTGCTTGGCTCGGGTAGCTTGCTGCGTTTTTGCCTCAAGTATCCTTCGAGCAGCAAGTCGCTCATTCAATTCTTTAACTTGAGCTAATTGAAGCCTAGGTGTACTTTGAGTAAATTGATCTACGCCACTGTAAGAATCTACATAAAGCTCGGATTCTTTTCCATTGCGGACAGCATAGGCCATCTTATTCATTCTGGAATTTACATCAAACACTTCGATACTCGTATCAAAGGCGGAAATTTGTGTAGAAACCTGGTCTCCAATATTATGCTTCATTAGATTGGAAATCCCACTCAGATCACTCAAAAAAACTAAGTTGTTGGCATTGATTTTTTTAGGAAACGTATTTTTACTATTAGCGTTGGTTAGTTTCGTATATACCGTAGTATCCTTTAGTACCTGAACCCTATATAAATTATACTGCTCTGGGAAATTGGCCAAAACTGGGGCTTTCTGCATTACCGAATCGGGAAACTCTAAAAAATTACTGGAATATACAATCGTCGAATCATTCAGAAAAACAGGGGTAAGTTCATCAAAAACATTGTCTGTTAAGCGTTTGCCCTGCCCTCTTAAATTCAGCGTGTAGAGATCTGTCTTGCCGTTGGAAATAGCGGAAAGGACCATATTTTTTCCCGACTCATTGAAATCAAAACTTAGAATCTGGGTGATATTGCGTAGAAAAACCTTGTCTTGAGAGGATCCATCCAAAGAGCGTTGCATCAAGGTTGTCAAACCTCGCTTAAATGATGCGATAGCCAAAGTCGCTGAGTCCCTCCAGGCGATCACTGGTGCATTCAAGTTGGGCGGGAGTTCCTCATGCTTAGATCCACCCTGATAGATCCGCTGCTCATTCCCTGAAGAGAGTTCACGTGCCCATACGGTGGATTTACCCGCATTGTTGAGGACATAAGCTAGGTGGAGGCCATCTGGACTAAACTTCACATCGGTGATCGCTCCATCTACGCGGGAGGAAGTAGCGGCAATAGCTTTTTTAGAATTTAGGGTTTTAAAATTGCCATAAACCGGCTCATTGACTTTTAAATAGAATTGCTGCCAATCGCTGAGAAATAATTTGATATTGATTCCAATGGTATTGGCAATGCTATTTTCCTCACTTCTATTGATTCGAGATAGATTGAGAATGCTAGAAACATACCTTCTACCATATTTTTCTGAAATGTAATTCCAAATGGACTGCCCAACGAGTCCAGCCTCCAAATCAGTAAGGTTATGTAGCTTTGGATTGGATGTGTCTTTCAGGTAGCGACGGATGTAATCGTCCATTTCCCTACTCCAGCCCTTGGAAAGGTAGCGTGCTATTCCATCCACATACCAATCTGGAAAATTACTAATTAGGTTGGCTTGAAACGCATCGGCAACGGAAGCTCCATACAGCATTTCTCTGACAATGACCTTTGAAGTGGCAAATAACAAGTCCTCCTTAAATAAATCCATCCGTCCCTTATAAGCTAACTCTGCGACAAGCCGTGTAAATTTGGTCTGTCCCTCTTCGGTATATTGCTGCGCATTGAGATCCAGATTACTTTGTAGACGCTCTTCTGGGGAATTATAAATGTAAATTCGGGGTTTAGTGTAGGCTACATAGCCAATATTTTGAGTCAACTTATTGAATTCGGACTCTAAAAATTCAATTGCCATCTTGGCATTCACTCCGCCCTTGTCGTAATAATACACTTCAAAATTGGCTGAGGTGTAGTAATACCACTTAAACTCCTTGTGCTGAACCCGGTTTTTACCGAAGCGCTCTTGGTCAAATTGACCCCATGCTTCTGTTACACAGCCAAGAAAGGTGATTAAAAAAAGATATTGAAATACACGCATCCGCATTTCCGACGATAGAGTTTGATTTTAAATATACTTAAAATACCGAGAGATTGATACCTCCTCTGGTAAAGGGCGGTCTTCCAAAAGAAAGTCCCGCATTAACACACTAAAATAAGGGATTAGAGATACTCCCTTAGCTCCAAAGCCATTAAATATATAAACGTTTTGTGCTTCAGGATGTTTACCTAAAAATGGTTTTCTATCTTTTGTCGCAGGACGAATCCCCACCTTGTGTGCACAAACTTCTTGAACTGGTACGCGAACTACTTCGGTCAATTTATCCAACAACTCTTTTTTTGCGGTTGCCGTCGGCCCGACATCCAGATCGTGCCAAGTATAAGTAGAGCCTACCCTAAAATTTCCATTTGCCAAGGGTACGCGAAAAACACCCCTATTGACAATAAAGGGCGGATAAAAATTCTGCTTTAGTTCTAAAATTTCCCCTTTGACCGGCGCAAAAGGTAAAAATGAAAAAAACTGAGAACGCATCGAACCCAGTCCATTGCAATAAATCAGTGCCTTTGCATGGAGTAGCCCATACCTCCAGCCACCCTCGCTCTCCTTCACCAAATTTTCTTCGTTGAACTCCTCCTCCATTAACCTATCGCCAAAATAAGTCACCATCCCCTCCAAAAAAGTGGGAATATCGAGCCAGCCAGAAAGCTGAAGTATCACCCCTCCAAAAGGATCTTTAAGATTCACATGTTGACTCTCAACCTCAATTTTTTGAACAAAAGGCTGTATAGCCGGATCACTCGAATGTCCCATCCATTCATTTTGCTCTTCAATAGATAGGAAAGGGCGATAAATGGGCTGGAGCGTCAGAAACTTCCTTCCTGTCACCTCTTCCAACTCTTGGTAAAAAGGAGCTATTACTGGAAATAACAATTCCCCCTTCCAGGTTTTGACCATCTTCCGTCCAGTCACTGGATTGAATAAACCAGCTGCCACTTGGCTGCTTTGATTCCGTGCTGGCTGATCCAGTAGCACCACTTTTTTACCTTCTTTGATTAATCGATAGGCCAAGGCAGAACCAGCCAACCCTTGTCCAATGATTAAAAAATCAATTTTCATGTCCTAAATTAAGCCCATAATTCTTTACTTTGCTTTAATCTCTTCAACTTTTCACATGCTTCATATCAAGTGCTTCACCTTCAACCCTTTTCAAGAGAATACCTACCTACTTTACGATGAGGAGGGCACAGCAGCGCTTATTGATCCAGGATGCTACACGCAAGAAGAAAGAAGGGAATTGGAAGCATTTATGATTGAAGAAGGGTTACAAGTTACCCAATTGCTAAACACACACTGCCACATCGATCATGTGCTAGGCAATGCATGGGCCATCGATCGATTTCAGGTTTCCTTACAAATTCATGCCTTGGAAGTTGCTGTCCTCAAATCTGTGGAAGTTTATGCGCCCAACTATGGATTTCTAGACTATGTTCCATCTACCGCCAGTTCTTTTCTGGTTGAAGGCCAGGAAATCCAGATCGGAAATGAACTATTGCGCTGCCTTTTTGTCCCAGGACATGCGCCCGGCCACCTTGTTTTTTACCATAAAGCTAGCAAGCGCTGCATTGCAGGTGACACCCTATTCCGAGGGAGTATTGGCCGCACCGACTTGCCGGGTGGCGACCCGTCCTTACTTCTGGAAAAGATCAAATCCCAACTATTCGTTCTCCCAGAAGAAACCCTAATTTTCCCTGGCCATGGCCCAGAAACAAGCATTGGTTATGAGAAAAAAAATAATCCATTTGTAGGTCTAAAAGCATACTCGTGAACCTAAAAGCACAGCTCCCAAACCTCATCACTCTACTAAATCTCCTTTCTGGAGTCATGGGAATCCTATGGGTTCTTGAAGGACAACTGCTCTATGGGGCTTACTTCGTACTTCTTTCTGCAACCTTCGACTTTTTTGATGGCTTTGCAGCCCGATTGTTGAAGGTTCAAAGTGACATAGGGAAAGAGTTGGACTCTTTGGCCGATGTAGTGTCCTTTGGTGTGCTGCCCGGCATTCTCTTGTTTGCTATTACCAAAACACAAACTGATTCTCAGTTTTTTCCTTATCTGACCCTAATTATCCCTTTATTGTCTGCCTACAGACTTGCAAAATTCAATTTGGACATTCGCCAAAGTGACCGTTTTATTGGACTGCCTACTCCTGCCAATGCACTGTTTCTCACCACTCTGCCTCACCTGGCAGCCCGCTGGCCTGAGTTGAGCCCCTGGTTAAGTAGTCCCATTGCTTTGGTAGTGATTGCTTGGCTGACAAGTTTACTCTTGGTTGCCGAACTTCCCTTGATCGCTTTAAAATTTAAAAACAGCAGTTTCACAGACAATTCCTATCGGTATGCCTTGCTCGTAATCGGGGCAGTTTGCCTGATTTGGCTACAGCTAGCGGGTATCCCTTTGGTGATTCTTGCCTACCTCCTACTTTCGGGGATGGAAAACATGTTGCGTAAAAAATGAGCAAGCAAAGCTGTGCCCTATTCCTTTTTTTGGGACTGTTTTGTCACACCACCTTCTCCCAATCCTATCGCTTCACTGCAGGCGTTACGGAGCCTGGGGTATACAAACTAAGCGCTGATCAAGCTCGGAAACTGGGGTATGAAAGTTTGGAGGAAGTTGCCCTCTACGGCTATCCGGGGATGCTGCCTCAAGTGCTGGATTCAGCACAACTGCAGCCACAGGAAATTCCCACCTGGCTCTTTGAAAATCAACTCTTTATTTATTTGGCAGGACCCCATAGTTCTGAGTTTACCAAAGATGAAGAGCTAAGCTATTCCCATCACCTCTACACCGATACCCTCCGCTATGTGCTGGGCAAAAAATCAGTCCCAAGAAGGATTGAAGCAAAAAGCGGTACAGCCACCACTCCCAGTACCCTTCCCATTTGGTACCAGCTCCTCGCCCTAAAAGAAGAAAAAATCAACCTGCTCAACTCGGGAAGATCCTGGTATTCACTTCCGATTCGCCAAGGCCAAAGTTTAACGATCAATTTTGGAAAAAATGCAGGCACTGCAGCTCCCTGGCTCCTTCACGCTCGGTTGATGAGCCAATCCTATAGTCCATCATCCATCCGAGTGTGGACCGATGCCGAACAATTGGAAGAGGTTATTTTCTCTCCGATCTCCAACAGCACCTATGCCATCAAGGGCGATGAGGTTCGTATCCATAAAACATTTAATCCAAAGGGGGACCGCCTAGACCAACTCCGTTTTAGCTTTCAAGGTGTAGGGTCTGGACACTTGGATGCTGTCTTAGTGGGCATCCCATTTACAAATTCAACCTTAAAAGAAGGATTGTTTTTTGGGAAAAAAGAAAATCCAATCGCACTAGAGACAGGCCTTCAAACTTGGGAGATTAGCGATTTTTACCAGCCTATTCGCTACACCCAAGGGAAATCTGCTCTTGGGAAAAAGTGGGCCCTTTTTTTGCCTAAAAACGCAAAGGAGCTGGGGAACTTCAAAGCCATTACTCCCAAAAGCACAAAACCCAATTCACCAAAATTGATGGTGATCACTGTTCCACAGTTAAAGCAAGTGGCTCAACAATTCCAGGAGTTCAAAGCCAGCCAAGGAATCCCAACCCAGGTGGTGTTCACTTCAGAAATCTACGATTGGATGGGCTATGGCAACCCTGATGTCAGCGCCATTCGAAATTACATTGC
>JAQCJI010000064.1 GCA_027593175.1 Bacteroidota bacterium
GCGGGAGGTAAAGCTTATCCCAATTGTGCCAAGCTTGCTTCTAGGGCCTTGATTTTTGCTTCCGCATCGGCCTGCTTTTTGCGTTCTATGTCCAACACCTGGGCAGGTGCACCTGCTACAAAACGTTCGTTCCTCAATTTTTTAAGCACCCCAGCCAAAAAGCCTTGGGTGTATTCCAACTCTTTGAGTAGGTTAGCTTTTTCAGCCTCTACATCAATGCTGTCGCTCATGGGAATAAAGCATTCGTCTCCTTTGATGACAAAACTCATCGCTTGCTCCACCAGGTCTCCAAATTGAAGGGAAGAGAGGTTGGCAAGTTTGATCAACACGGATTCAAATTGGGTGTACAAACCTGGGTTTTGGGTACGGATGCTAAGTGCCAGCGGTTCTTTCGGGGACATGCCCTTAGAAGCACGCAAGTTTCTGATCTGCGACACCACCTCAAACACCTGAGCGGCATCTTCCGTGATTTGAGAATCGAAAGGTTTGGATGCTGGCCAGGAGGCAAGAATCAAGGACTCCGCCACAGAGCGTTTGGTGATTTGATGCCAAATTTCCTCGGAAATAAAGGGCATAAAGGGATGAAGGAGCTTCAAAATTTCCTCAAATAATCCTAAGGTCTTGTCGTAAGTTACCTGGTCAATGGGCTGCTGATAGGCTGGCTTGATCATTTCGAGGTACCAGGAACAGAAGTCGTCCCAGACCAATTTGTAGGTGGCCATCAAGGCGTCTGAAATACGGAATTTGGTGAAATGCTCGTTGATTTCGCTCAAGCTTTGTTGGAATCGATGTTCAAACCATTCGATACTGGAAGCATTCACCTTACCTTCCAAGTTGGGATCAATCTCCCAGCCTTTGACCAAGCGGAAAGCATTCCAGATTTTGTTGGCAAAATTTCGTCCCTGTTCCACCAACTTGTCGTCGTAGGGAAGGTCGTTGCCGGCAGGTGAAGAGAAGAGCATGCCCGTGCGGACACCATCGGCTCCGTACTGCGCGATGAGTTCGAGCGGATCGGGAGAATTGCCGAGCGACTTGGACATTTTTCTACCCAGTTTGTCGCGGACGATACCCGTGAGGTAGACGTTTTTGAAGGGCTTTTCTCCCAGGTATTCGTAGCCTGCGATAATCATGCGAGCGACCCAAAAGAACAAAATCTCCGGTGCCGTCACCAACTCATTGGTGGGGTAGTAGTAGCTCAACTCTTTGTTAGGCTTGCCGCTGGTGAATACCTCGGTATCGAACACAGAAATGGGCCATAGCCAAGAGCTAAACCAGGTATCGAGCACATCTTCGTCCTGACGGAGGTCAGCTAGGGTATAGTGGGTACCGTATTGGGCATTTGCTTGCGCCAAGGCATCTTCGGCGGTTTTGGCAACTACATATTCTCCATTGGGGAGGTAGTAGGCTGGAATGCGGTGTCCCCACCAGAGCTGACGGGAAATGCACCAGTCGCGCACATTTTCCATCCATACCCGGTACATATTTTTGAATTTGGGTGGGTGGAGTTGGATTACTTCGTCCATGACCGACTTGAAGGCAGGTTGGGTGATTTCATCCATCTTGAGAAACCACTGCATGGAAAGTTTCGGCTCGATCACCGCATCGCTGCGTTCGGAGTGGCCGACATTGGAGCGATACTCGTCGATTTTTTGCAGGTGGCCTGCTTCGTCTAGCAGCTTTCCAATTTTCTTTCTCGCTACAAAGCGATCTTCTCCAACGAGGAGCTGTGCTTTTGCATTGAGTGTACCGTCGTCGTTGAGGATATCAATGACTTCAAGCTTGTGCTTGAGACCGAGTTCGTAATCGTTGAGATCGTGGGCAGGAGTAACCTTGAGGCATCCCGTACCAAAATCCATATCCACATAGCTGTCCTCAATGATGGGAATACTTCTGTTGATGATGGGGATAATTGCCCGCTTTCCTTTGAGGTGAGTAAATCTCGGGTCTTCCGGATTAATGCAAATCGCCACATCGGCCATAATCGTTTCCGGGCGTGTGGTGGCGATGGTTAGGAATTCATTGGGACTGCCTTCGATAAAGTAGTTGATGTAATACAACTTCGAAGCGACCTCCTTCATGATCACCTCGTCGTCGGAGAGGGCAGTTTGTCCTTTGGGATCCCAGTTGACCATGCGGATGCCGCGGTATATTTTACCCTTCTTGTGGAGGTCTACAAATACCGAAAAAACAGCATTGCTGAGCCCTGGGTCCATGGTGAAGGCTGTTCTATCCCAGTCACAAGAGGCTCCTAATTTTTTCAATTGTTCGAGGATAATTCCTCCATATTTTTCTTTCCACTCCCAAGCATGGGTCAAGAATTCTTCTCGGGTAATGTCCTTTTTATCGATGCCTTGTTCCTTCAGGAGCTGTACTACCTTGGTTTCGGTAGCGATAGAGGCATGGTCCGTACCAGGGACCCAGCAGGCGTTTTTACCTTGCATTCGAGCGCGGCGGATGAGGATATCCTGTATGGTATTGTTGAGCATGTGCCCCATGTGGAGCACACCGGTTACATTGGGAGGAGGGATGACGATGGTGTAGGGTTCCTTAGCTGGATCTACGCTGGAGGAAAACATCTTGTGTTCCATCCAGTACGCGTACCATTTGGCCTCGGCAGCTGCCGGTTCGTATTTGCTGGCGATAGACATACTTACTAATTTCTTGCAGCTGCAAAAATAGCAGAAAAAAAATTGGGGGAAGGATCGAAAAAGAAAAAAGGGGAGGGCTAGGCTAACATACTTGTGCAAGTTGAACTTAGCTGTATAGGATATTCCAAGTGTTTAAAAAGTGGCAGTACATGAATTTTGATTTTAAACAGAAGGGTAGTTGTCTTCTTTTTTTTTACAAACTGCGAATTCAATTTCCAGTTTGTAAAAAAAAATGGAATTTACCTTTCCAGGGGAATAAAACAAGCCGGGGAATTCCCCAGCTTGTTTTTTGCGATTGATACCCTTATTTCTTCACGATAGGCAGCACAATTTTGCTCTGGAATTTACCTCCATGGTGGATGACGTTGGTGGCGACAATCCCTTTTGTTTCCCCGTAGTTATTTCCTCCTGTGTTCATGTTGCGGTCAAATCGCGGAAAGTTGGAGCTGCTCACCTCGATGCGTATGCGGTGTCCTTTCTCAAAGTAATTGGAGGTACTCATGGGTGTAAGTTCGATGGCATAGACCTGGCCTTTTTCCATCCATTCCTCTTTGTCGTAGCCGGCTCGGTAACGCACCCGCTGAATCGTTTCGTCCAGGTTGTAGGCGGTGCCATCGGGGTACACATCGATCAACTTGATGGTCACATCGGTATCTTTGACGTCGGAAGAAAGATAAAGAACGCTTTCAATAAATCCAGAAACTTCCACGCCTGCCTCCAAAGGATCCGTGGTGTAGACGAGGATATCGTCGCGCAATTCCATTTGCTGTTGGTCAAGCGCACCACCTTGGATGGCATTGCCAATACAGCAGACATTGCCTCCATTGGAAGGAACTGGAGCCATGGGGTCGTAGCGGAAGGCATCCTTCGCATCCATCTTTGGGGCTTTGCTCACTAGCTTTCCGTCTCCATTTCTTGTATTTGCAGTCCCTTTGGAATCGAGGAAGAAGGGAGTCATAACAGACTCTTTTGGTGGCCATATCTCAGAAGATTGCCATACATTTTTACCCATAGTAAAGTAGGTGACCTTGGGGAGCTGGGCAATCATGCCTTTGTCCTTGCCTTTGAGCCAGTGATCAAACCAGGCTGTGATGACTTCGTCGTAGTTCCATCGGGCATCGCCCATGCTGCGTTGGCCTACTACCGTGTTTTGCGTAGCACGGGTAAAGGAGCAGTGGAGGACGGGGGCAATGATTAAGTACTGGTTGTCTCGCGCCATCTGGCTAATGGAATTGGTACGGGCATGGTTGAATAGTGCAATGTTTGGTGAAGAGGACACATCGTACCAAGATACAAACCACATGCTTGGGGTATCAAAAGGCATATTATCGTGGTAAATACCTCCTTGGTACCATCGGGCATCGTTAGGCTTTCGGGTGATCATCTCTTCGTAGATTCCCTTAGGTCCTTGGACATTTTTCAAGATTTCTTGCACAGGAAGGTGGGATAAAGCTGATTTCCAATCCACTTTTGGGTATTCTGGGGCCATATCGTAAAAGCGCTCCAGTCTGAGGAGATCCTGTTGCGAAATGTTAGCAGCAAGCTTGGGAGCTAGGGGATCGTGCTGGGTGCCGTACAGCCAAGAGGTAAATAGCATCTGCCCTGCACCTCCACGGTACCAGTTGCCCTGCTCGGTAAACTTACCAATTCTACCCACTCCTGCGCCATAGGCTTGAGGCACAAGGGCTGCAAGTGCGGGATGCTGAAGGGAGGCGGCAGCCATCTGCCACTCTGCAGTGGAGGAGCATCCAAGCAAACCAATTTTTCCATTACTCCAAGCCTGCTTGCTCATCCAGTCAAAGGCATCGTAACTATCCGTGAGCGGCGTGCCTAGGATATCCCAGTTGCCCTCCGAGAAAAAACGACCTCGCTCGTTTTGAACGACATAGGCATAGCCTTTTTTGACCCATTCCAAGGCCGTTTGCATCGTACGGGAATTGAGTTCCCCATTGCCATAGGTATTGAAGTTGTAAGGGGTTCGGGAAAAAACGATGGGTACTGGCTGGTCTCCTTTGGGTCGGTAAATGTCCGTTGCAAGTCGCGTCCCATCTCGCATGGGAATCATGACCTTTTGGTCGATGACTGCTACTTCGTCAAGCTGAACGAGAACGGGTACTTCCTGTGAAAATCCAGGAAGAAGACTTCCCGAAAAAAGGAGGAGTACGAAAAGGGAAAAGATCTTTTTCATAGTTCTTGGAGGGAATTGGGTGGAACTAATTTTTTAACCCCTTTTAATTGGTTTAAATCAGGGAGGTCAAATTAATCGACATCAAGATAAGTGAAAGCAAATGCTTTTTATTCACGAGCAGCAAAATTTTGGCTCAATAAAAGTGATTTTTTCTAGTTTAATCGATCTAGTCAGTGCAGGTTTTTTTTGATTACAGTGAATCTGGCTACCTTACACCTTCTTAAATTTTTACTCATGAGCACTAGCCCATCTTCTTCTTTGACCACCTGGGTGGAACTTCCAAAAAATACAGATTTCACCATTTACAACCTTCCTTTTGGCGTTTTTAAAAGCAAAAAGTTGAGCCCAAGAATAGGGATGGCCATCGGAGATCAGGTAATTGACCTGAGCATTTTGGATCAGGAAGGTTTTTTTTCAAATCTATTTCTTCCGGAGGGAATTTTCCTGAAGGATTCACTCAACGACTTGATTGGACTCGGCAAGGTAAAAACCAAAAAAATACGTGAACGAATGCAGCAGCTGCTGCTTCAAGAAAACGAGGAGCTCCGAGCGCATTCCATCCGAGGGAAGGTGCTGATCAAAAGCAAGGAAGTGGAAATGCTATTGCCGGTGAAAATCGGAGATTATACGGATTTCTACAGCAGCATAGAGCATGCCACCAATGTGGGCAAGATGTTTCGCGATCCCGAAAATGCATTGCTTCCCAACTGGAGGCATTTGCCTGTAGGCTATCATGGCCGCGCTTCCTCGATTGTGGTCTCGGGTACTCCCATCCACCGTCCCAAGGGGCAGTTTAAGGATGCCAACATGGATAAACCGGCTTTTGGCCCTAGCCGAAGCATGGATTTTGAATTAGAGCTGGCCTTTATTACTGGAAAATCCACCCAGCAGGGGGAATCCATTGCTACCCAGGAAGCGGAAGAGTATATTTTTGGAATGGTCTTGTTCAACGACTGGTCTGCTCGTGACATTCAAGCTTGGGAATATGTGCCTTTGGGCCCGTTTTTAGGGAAAAATTTCGGTTCCTCCATCTCTCCCTGGGTAGTCCCCTTGGAGGCCTTGGAATCTTTCCGCGTAGCGGGACCGGTACAGGAGCCCGAAGTATTGCCTTATCTAACTTGCAGCAAGGCACACAATTTTGACATTCAGCTCGAAGTATGGCTGCAGCCTGATGCCCAGGGGGCGAGCAAGATCTGTACTTCCAACTTTAAGTACATGTATTGGAACATGGCGCAGCAACTTGCCCACCACACGGTCAATGGCTGCAATGTGAAGGTGGGGGACTTGATGGCCTCTGGCACCATTTCGGGGCCTACGGAAGATTCCTTAGGATCTATGCTGGAATTGAGCTGGAAAGGTACACGTCCGCTTACCTTGGATACGGGAGAATCCCGCAACTTTATACAGGATGGTGATACCGTGCGGATGCGTGGCTATGCAGAAAAAGACGGCATTCGCGTAGGCTTCGGTGAGGTGATTGGAAAGCTGCTCCCTGCCATCTAACAAAAAAGGCCTTCCTATTTTACTTTTTGGAAGGAATTAGTGTCGCAAGTTTCTCAGGCTCGTCGGTAGTGATAAAGTCTACTCCAAGTTCCAGTAGCCAGTTCATGTCTTCTTCCTTGTTGATGGTCCAAGAGTTAGTGGTCAGGCCCAAGGCCTTCGCTTCCGCGATCCATTGCGGCATGCGACGAAGCAGGGAGATATGGTAGTCAAATCCAAAAAACCCAGCTTCCTTGAGTTCTTTGGGAGATTTGTCTCCATTCAAGTAGGCTACGTTGGCTTTTGGATCGGTGGCGATGGCTTTCAAACCTCCCTCAAAGCTGAAGGTGATGTAGTCTATCCAGGCTTGGGCTCCGAGTTCTTGTACCGTTTTTACGGACAATTCCCCCACACGTTCACTTCGAGCGATACCCAATTGGGAGGGTTTAAATTCAAGTATCAGTTTGGTGCTTTTTTGGGTCATGCCTTCGCTGAGGTAGGCCTTGAGTGTAGGTATTTTTTCTCCGTTGGGAAGGGTTTTGGTGAGTAGCTGCTCGTAGGTGGAGGTTTCGATATCCATCCCTTGGAAGTCGTGGTCGTGGTTGACTACCAAGACCTCGTCTGAGGTCATCCATACATCAAACTCGCTTCCTTCGCAGCCGAGACGGATAGCTTCGCGCAGGGAGGCGATGGAATTTTGGGGCAGCTCCTTTGCTTTCCAAGCCCCGCGGTGGGCGATCACTTTATTTTGAATAAAGGAAGACTGGGCCAGGCTAGTTTGGATAAAAAAGGTCATCAAAAGTAGGAAAAAGATGATTTTTTGCATGGAAGGGGAATTAAATCCAAGTCAATTTACTGATTTCGCAGTGAAATGAAACTTCATTTTTCAGGAACGTTTGTCCACTTTTTAAATTAGTTTCAAGCGAAGCCAAACAGCATTGGGAAAAGGAAGACCACAATTGCTGTCCAAAGCAGGTAGATCGGTAAGTAACGCACCAAGGTAAGGTCTACTTCTTCCAGTTTACTTTTTCCACGTATGGTCTGGATCAACTGACGAGACACCATCACTAGATGAACGAGCATGACCAAGTTGACCCCTAGTACAGCGAGTCGATTGGGAGTGATGCCCCATTCTGAAATTCGAAAGGCAATGGCAGAAAGTGCGATTCCATTTACCACTAGTGTAATGAGTGAAAGGGAAACCAACACCCAAGTCATCAAGCTCACTTTCTTCTCTCCAACCGATTCAACCACGGAGAAAAAAATCAGGGCCATGACGCCAAGGAGGAGGAGGTTGAACAGCAGGAGAAAGTCCCGATCACTGTAGGGGTCTTTGCCAGCATAGGCAAAGGCTACCAAGTAACTAAAGAGCATAATCAGCACCATAGGGCTGAAAATCTTGGCTACGATGGAAGGGACCTTGTTGACCAATTCCGGATTGCTCTGGGTAATCAAGGTTGCCAAAAGGGGAGCTGCCGCCAAGCCATAAACGGCGATGTACTCGAAGTAAACTTTCGTAATATCGAGCCCAATAAGGTCAAAAAGGCCGATGGTAATTCCGGAAAGGATCCCGCCGGCAAGAATTAGTATCCCACCCACGATGACTGTTTCCCCGTTGTATTGGAGGTAGGCCAAGCGTTTGCTCAAGTTTTTGGTATCGGATCCGGAGAAGACCAGCCCAAGCATGCCCCAGAGAAATAAGGGGAGGTGGATGCAGGCCAAGACCACCGTATCACTTCCATCTTGGCTAGGAAGCAGGTTGATGTACAATGCCGCTAGCAGGATGCTGACGATAGGGAAAATCAGTGCAGAGATGTGCAGCTTATTTTTTCGAATAAAATAGGCGCAGAGAAAGGGGAAAACCACGAATCCCAGGTTGCGAGAATAAAAGAATTCGTCTTTTATATCGAATAGGGCAGGGAATTTGGCCAGGGTACCTGCCAGCAGTGCAGCTAGTCCAATGAATTGCCAGTCGCCTTTGGATCCCCATTGGATGCCTTCCGACTCGAAGTAGAGGCGCTCGTACCAGGCTTCAGCTAGGGGATTTCCTTTTAGGGTGGGATAGAGTTCGGTAAAGCTACGGGTAAAGGCAGTTTTATTTTTCCGGTAGAGCTTTTCCAGTTCGGCCGGTTGATCGAGAAGAGAGAGGATTTGCTCGTTCATGGTTTTTTTACTGGAATAACTGTGGAGCAAATTGGCTGAGGTACACCCTCCAGTTTCTCCAGGTATGTCCTCCTTCGCTCTCTACGTAGGTGTGTGGCATTTTCATCCCGTTCAATTTTGCCAGGTACTCCTGGTTTGCCTTGTAGAGGAAGTCGATTTTGCCGATGGCAATCCAGTAGAGCTTGTAGCCATTGTCTTGTTGAGTCTTCAAGGTTTGGTCGATGTTGCTGTATACGCGTTCGGTAGCGTCTTCACGCTCCATGATGGCAGCAGAGAATAAACCGACGTAGTCGAAGGTATTTGGGTAGTATCGGGACACATGCAGCGTATGGAAACCTCCCATGGAAAGGCCGGCGATGGCACGGTTCTTTTTGTCTGCCTTCACGCGGTAATTGCTTTCCACAAAACGGATGATGTCTTCAAATGCGCCTTCGTAGGTGCCATCCATCGTTTTTGGGATCATAAACTGGGGCTTGTAGAAGTTTTTACTGCCCTCTCCAGGTGCTCCATCTTGGATCACGTTGCCATTGGGCATCACGACAACCATAGGCTTGGCTTTGCCTGCAGCAATTAAGTTGTCTAGGATCTGAGCAGTTCTCCCTAGATTGATCCAGGCCTCCTCATCTCCTCCAGCACCATGCAAGAGGTAGAGCACGGGATAACTTTCCTTGGAGGTTTCGTATCCTGGAGGGGTGTAGATGGTGATGCGTCGATCCATACCTAGACCTGGAGAATCGTACCAGCGTCTACTTACCGTACCGTGAGGAATGTCGTTGGTCTTGTACAAGTCACCCTGACCTCCACCAATTAAAAAGAAGTTGGTGGCCGTACCCACATCCCGAATCAAGAAGGGATTGCTCGGATCGGTAGCGGTGAAGCCATCCACCACAAAGGAGTAGGCATAGAGTTCTGGGTTGAGGACGCTGGTTTTGTAGGACCAAACCCCATTGGAATCTTTGGTGAGTGCTACCTTTCCAGGACCATCCATTTGGCCCATGGGAGTATCCATTTTTACGGTAGGGAGAAAATCTCCTGTAACCTTCACTGCTTGTGCATTGGGGGCAAAGAGCCGAAAGGTGACGGTATTGTCGTCATGAACCTCCGGTGACTGGATATTTTGAGCTTGGAAAAGGGCTTCTTGTGCAGAAGCGGCAAATCCGATTAGAAAGCTACTCATCAATACGGTTAGAATTTTTTTCATTGGGGTTTCTTGTTTGAGCTTGGGTTCAACTTAAACAATGCCTGAGTAAGTGCAATGAGAATTTCTTTGAGTGGTTTTTTAGGCCATAATAAAATTTGAATATCCTAATTAAAGATTTCCTCCTTAAATCCCCTCCCCAAAAACTTCATTTGTCAATCCCCACTGTCCACGGTATCTTTGCAGTTCAAGCAAAATTTGAAGCCGTGGCAACTAAAACCGTCAACGTAGGTTTGATCCAACTCTCCTGCTCTGGGAATGTGACCGAAAATATGCAAAAAACAAATGCAGGCATACGCGAAGCCGCCCAAAAAGGCGCGCAAGTCGTGGTTTTGCAGGAACTATTTCGCTCCCTTTACTTCTGTGATGTAGAGGAGTACGACAACTTCAAGCTTGCGGAGGCTATTCCTGGGCCTTCCACAGATGCTTTAGGCGAGCTAGCCAAGGAATTAGGCGTAGTCATCGTGGCTTCTCTATTTGAAAAGCGTACCGAAGGCTTGTACCACAACACCACCGCCGTCCTCGATGCAGATGGAACCTACCTCGGGAAATATCGAAAAATGCACATTCCTGACGATCCAGGCTATTACGAGAAATTTTACTTTACCCCCGGAGATCTGGGCTACAAGGTTTTTGCTACCCAATTTGGGAAGATCGGCGTACTCATCTGCTGGGACCAGTGGTATCCAGAGGCGGCTCGCATTACTTCCTTGATGGGGGCCGACTTTTTGGTATACCCCACCGCTATCGGCTGGGCCAAAACCCAGGATTCAGCCACCAACGAGGAGCAGTACGGTGCCTGGCAAACCATACAGCGCTCTCATGCCGTGGCCAACGGCATCCCCGTGGTATCGGTCAACCGTACCGGCGTGGAAGGGGAGATGCAGTTTTGGGGCGGTTCCTTCGTAGCCAACCCTTTTGGTCGCGTCACCTACCAAGCTCCTCACCTCGAAGAGGAAATTCATGTGGAAACTTTGGATTTTAACGGCTCAGACCGCTACCGCACCCACTGGCCATTTTTACGCGATCGAAGAATTGATTCTTACGCCCCCATTACTAAGCGTTTTCTTGACGAAGAATAAGTGATGCAGGACCTTTTCCAACTAGCAAAAAATGGAGTAGTGACACCTGCATCCCTCGGCTACTATTTTCCAGCAGAGTTTGCCCGCCAAGAGGCCATTTGGCTCAGCTGGCCACACGAAGAGGAAACTTGGCCGGGCAAAATCGAGACCATCTACGCTCCCTACAGCCAGTTTGTGGCTGAAGTAGCCCAAGGTCAGCGCGTACACATCCATGTGGCCGACGAAGCCATGAAAAACCAAGCCATCGAACACCTGCAGCGAGTAGGTACCAAGATGGATCAGGTCTTCTTTCACTTTTTCCCCACCAACGATGCTTGGTGCAGAGACCATGGACCGGCATTTTTGATCAATCCTAACGCGGCGATTCCCAAAGTGCTTGTCAAGTGGAATTACAATGCTTGGGGAGAAAAATATCCTCCCCACGACTTGGACAACCAGATTCCTATACGCATTGCGGAGGAATTGGACATACCCTATTTCACTCCCGGCATCGTCATGGAAGGAGGATCGGTGGAATTTAATGGCAAAGGCACCTTGCTCACCTCAAAGGCCTGCTTACTCAATCCCAACCGCAACCCGCACCTCAACCAGGAGCAAATCGAGCAGTACCTCTGCGACTACTATGGCGTGCGCCACATCCTGTGGTTAGGGGACGGCATCCTGGGAGACGATACCGATGGGCATATTGACGACATCACCCGATTTGTCAACGCCGATACGGTAGTCACCGTAGTGGAAGAAAACAAAGCGGATGGGAATTACGACATCTTGCAAGAAAACCTCCACCTGCTTCAGCAAATGCGTCTCGAGAATGGCAAGCCACTCAATGTAGTGGAGCTACCCATGCCGAGTCCTGTGATTTGGGAAGGACAGCGACTGCCGGCTTCCTATGCCAATTTCTACATCGCCAACGAGGTGGTGGTGGTGCCTACCTTCCGAGAGAAAAACGACCAAAAAGCTTTGGATATCCTGTCTACCTGCTTTCCCACACGACGTGTGGTGGGCATAGACAGCAGCGACATCATTTGGGGATTGGGTTCCTTCCACTGCTTGAGCCAGCAGGAACCAGCAGTGACCTCCTAATGCCTAGAAATTATAAATTCTGCAGTGAACGGCGGGATTTTTCGATTTAAGATTATTTAGTAAAACAAATACGTCTCATTTTTGCTTTTTATACAAAATCACTTCCATGAAGCAGCCCATTTTCGCCCTCTTATTCTTGATTCTGATGAGTTCCTGCGGGGTACTGCAGACCCAGCGAAACAAGAATATTCCTTATCTATCATCAACTGCTGAACTTCCAGAAAAAACGTTGAATGTTTTTGCTCCCAAAAAGGCCAAAAATGCGCCGGTCTTGATCTTTATTCATGGCGGGAGTTGGCACAGTGGCAGAAAGGAGATTTATGATTTTATGGGTAATCGCCTGGCGGCAAAAGGGGTGGTGACGGTCATCATCGATTATCCTTTGGCACCAAACTACCAGTTGCCAGCCATGGAAAAAGCCAGTGCACGAGCCATCCAATGGGTGAAGGAAAACATTGCCTCGTACGGAGGGGATCCGATGAATATTTATGTTTCAGGACACTCGGCTGGAGGGCATTTGGCGGCCTTGGTAGCCATCAAGGAAGAGCCCTGGAAGGAATTGGGCATCAGCAATCCGCTGAAAGGGGCTATTCTGAATGATCCTGCGGGTTTGGATTGGTACTGGTTCCTGACCGAGCTCAAGGAAAAATACAACAAGGAAGATAACTACGATGCATTTACCAGTGATCCTGCGGTGTGGAAGACCTATTCACCCATCTATTATTTGGAGTCCAAGGAGATCCCCATGTTGCTGATGGAAGGGGAGCGAACGTATCTAAGCATCAAATTGACTGTGGAGCGTTTTCGAAAGGCTGCAGAAGAAAAGAGATTGAAAGTTGACTATTCATTCTATCCCAAAACCAAGCACATCCCTATGGTTACCCAATTCTATTTTCCATGGAGCAAGGGATACAAGGATGTATTGAACTTTATGGAGGTAGGGCAATAAGAAAGGACGTCTGCTTAGGCAGGGCTAAGAAAATAAATCTACTAGGAATCATCTGTTTTTTTTCGCTTATCTGCTACCTTTCGTCATGAAAATAAAAGCTGTTTGTATTTTTAGTGTCCTTGCTTCCCTCATTCTTTTTGGGGCTTGTAGCCTATTTACAGAAGAGACTTTTTTAGAGGCTGGCAAACATATCCGCTTTGTATTTGATGCCGGACTAAACGAGGATTCCCGGTTTAAGCTTCCGAAAGATGCAAATGGCTTTTACTACATGACGCTGACCAAGCCTGGGTAAAACATACAGCGGATTTCTGCGCGGTTACTCGATGGGGGTAAAATAGTAGATACAAAATGCTGCGGACCTCGGCAAAAAGTAGAATGGAATAGCAACCTATACTGGTGGATTCTAGCTGGAGATACGGTTGCTAACATCACCAAAACGTATTTCAACGAATTTACCGGGCAACTCCAATACTCCAATTTACCTCCCTTAATCAACTGGAAAGACCAGCTGGTACCAACGGTCAATTCTTCCTCCTATACAGATGAGTTTACTGGACGCTCCAGTACGGTGATTGCGCCCATAGGAAAGATGAAGGGGGATACGCTCACGGTCTATGCACGGTATTATCACTCCATTACGAGTTATACTGCAAGTTCGAGTTTTTATACCCCGGTAGGTTCCCTGGTAATTGTGGACTCAGTAAAAATTGTGCTGAGGTAAGACAAATCCCTTTTTCTCCTAAGGAGCTTCCTTTTTTTGATTGGAGTCCACTGCTTTTCTCGGGTGAACTGCCTACCGATTCGTTAAAAAATCCACCTCAATACTTCTGTAGACTCCAGAATCCAGTCTTTTTTTCAAACGTGGGTAATCTTCCTCC
>JAQCJI010000005.1 GCA_027593175.1 Bacteroidota bacterium
CGCTGAGCTCAATTTTAAATTCCAGATCTCCTTTTTTTCTTCCAAATCTATCACATGGATACCCTCATAGTTGTGGCCTACAATCAAAAAATTTCGCTTTGGGTCAACTTCAAGGGCATAGACTGAATGCGGAAGTCGGGCAAGCAAGACCCCATCTTTAGGATGATCCAAATCCCATTCAACCACCATCCCATCACCAGCACCTGTGTAAAAATAGCGAGGATCAACTCCTTCCTTCAAGGCATAAATGCAGTCATTGTGTCCAGTAAGGGCATGTAATTTGTTTACTTGGATTTTTGACTTACCTTCGGACATTATGAATTAGGCGGAGAAGAAGGTTGAGCATGCAAACAAAAATAGGAAAAATTGACTCTTCCTCAGCCTTGGCAGTGAAGATTATCGCTTCGGTTTCAGAAAAGGATTTAGAATTTTTAAGTTTTCAAGAAAAACTTTCCTTTACCAATATTTCTCACCCGGAGCGAAAAAAGGAATGGGGCACAGCTAGACTCGCCTTACAAGAAGTACTAAAGCTCCTTCAAATCCCCTACCCAGGCTTTTTTAAGGATGAGCACAGTAAGTCTCACCCCATGAATGGACAAGGATTTGTCTCGTTAACTCATACCCGTAACTATGCTGCAGCTATTTACCACCGAGAACTTCCGGTGGGAATTGATCTGGAATTCATCCGTCAAAAAATCCTTGATATAGGTACCCGTTTTTTAGCGCTAGATGAGTTAGATTTCCTTCAACCCCTGCCTGCACATTACACCATGGCCTGGTCCGCAAAGGAATCTATTTTTAAATGTCACGGAAAAAAAAGTGTCTCGCTTCGCGATAATATTTTATTAGAACCTTTTGCTCCTAATGCAACTTTAATCAAGGGCAAAATTCACGGAGTAAATTTTAATGATCAACACTACAACGTGCAGGTAGAACAAAACGAAAATCATATCTTAACCTATACCATTTGGTAATCTTGATTTCGTCCCACCACCCATGAAGTTTATTTTTGTCAGCTTCCTCCTACTTATTGGACTCCGTTTCACTTCCTACAGTCAAAATTACAACCAACTTGCTGCCACCGATGCAGTCAGCAATAGCC
Source organism: Bacteroidota bacterium (assembly GCA_027593175.1). Taxonomy (GTDB): domain Bacteria; phylum Bacteroidota; class Bacteroidia; order Cytophagales; family Cyclobacteriaceae; genus Algoriphagus. The sequence goes on from JAQCJI010000005.1 coordinate 1,103, forward strand.
TGAAAACCCTACCCAGCTTGGCGAAGGAAAAAGGAGTTGTACTCATTTTTTATGATCCTTCCTGTCCATTTGCCAAGCTGTACGAAAGCCGGATAAAAGCACTGGCAAATAAATTTCAAGGACAGGGAATGGGATTCGCACTTATCAATCCACAAGCACAAAATAGCGAATCTGAACTAACTCGCTTACGCACCTATATCGATGAAAGTGGCCTCAACATGCCCTACCTTATGGATGAAAAGCAACAATGGACTCAACTATTCCAGTCAAGTAAAATTCCTGAAGTAATTCTACTTATTCCAGGTAAATCTGGTCTAGAGCTAGCCTATAAAGGTGCCCTTGACAATAACGCACAAGTGGAAGGTGCTGTGACCGAAAAATACCTGGAAATAGCGCTGATTCAAGTGGTACGGGGAGAAAAACCTGCGGTCCCACAGGTAAGAGCAGTAGGATGCAATATCCGCACCTATTAATAGCCTAGAATATTCATTAGCTCCTGAACTTCATCCACTTTATCGCTTTCACCCAACTTCTCAAATGCAGTGGTAAGATTTTTCAGAAAGCGCAACACAATCGCCAAGTTGCTACAAGGTTCAAAAAAAGGTGGCTGAGGGTCAATTTTTAGATGTTCCAAGTAATTTTGAATGTCTTCCCTAGAAAAAATTACCCCTTTATTGAAGGCATTGATGTAGAATCCCGCTTCTTCTTGGGCATAAATCAATACAAACAAGTTGGGAAGATTGACTCCATAAATAGGCAAGCCCAATTTCTTGGCTACCAACAGGTAAATACTGCACAAACTTATGGGATTCCCTTTTTTTGATTCCAGCACCATAGAAAGCATACTGTTGCTAGGGGAATGAAAATTTTTGGTGTTACCGGAGAATTGGAGCTGCTTGAATAAGACATAATTGAGGATTTTCACCTGGTCCAAGGCTTGCAGGTCAGGGACAAAATGAGTCCAAACCTCCACATAAAGTTGATGAATAGATGCCTGCAAGGTTTCTAATTCCAAATCTGGGTACTGGTAGGTATTGAGGATCCAGAGTCCTTCCAGCAGGTCTTGGTTTTGGGATTCTTTCCAGTCTTGTAATCTCTTTTTGACCAACCCAAACTGCAAGTCATGTACGAGGTCCTCCAATTCCTTCTGTAGCACTGGGTTGAAGCTTTCCTCCCATTTTTGCTCTAGTACCGGTATCACTTCTGCTCCCAAGGCAATCAGTTGTTCACGCACATGGTGCTTCACTTCCCAATCAGAGTCATCTAGAAGTGATATCAGCGCATTTAGTTGAGCAGGGGAAAGCATGGATTCAAATCAATTAGGTCAAACTAGTAAAAAGAAAAAAGGTACTACCGAACAGTCGAACATATTTGCTGATGGATTATTCAGCGTATCCATTCCAGCTGAACGTTCAATTTATAAAAAAAACCTTCCTGAATCCAAGAAGGTTTCACTCGATGTTCAAGAAAAAATCAATCGAGTTCGATTTCATTTTTATAGTCCTCAATGGAGCGGTAAATGGCCAAAGCCATGTACTCTTGACCTTCATTTGTCATCAAAAACTGCTCTTCTTCTGCGTTGGAAAGAAAACCCAACTCCACCAAGACACTAGGCATGGAGGGCGTCCAAAGCACATAAAAAGGACCTTGCTTGACCCCACGGCTTTTGCGACCCACCTTGTCTCTAAATTGGCTTTCGATACGATCAGCTAAGGAAATACTATTGCCGATATAGGCTTTTTGCATCAAGTTAAACATCATGTAGGACTCTGGGGAGGTCGGATCAAAGCCTTCATATTCTTCCTTGTAGTTTTCTTCTAGGAGAATAACCGAGTTTTCTTTTTTCACAATGTCAAAATTGGCTTCAAAATGCTTGTTCCCCATTACGAAAGTTTCTGTACCGTAAGCAGTTTTGTTGGGCGCTGAATTGGAGTGGATGGAAACAAAAAGATCTGCTTTATTGACATTAGCTATGTTTGGCCGCTGCTTCAGTGTAGGAAAACTATCGTCATTACGAGTATAAATAACTTCCACATCTGGCATATTTTCTTTGATATACTTGCCAACGAGCAGTGTCACAGCCAGGTTGATATCTTTTTCTCTTGCTTTCGACCCTATATTACCAGGATCGGTACCTCCATGTCCTGCATCCAGTACGATTTTTTTCATCCGAAAAGCAGGCATCATGGTTTCATTCGGAATGAATCCGCCGAATAAAAAAGGAACTAGTATAAGAAACCTTAACAGATTTTTTTTGGTATTAAATCTTTCCATGAGGGCAATCGAGTTAACTTTACACGAAATTAATTTTAAAAATACTAAAAGCGGAAACACGGGTGGCGAGTTTTAGAGTTCTTTTTTTAGTCCTGATTGCAAGTTGGTGCGTTCACCTCAGCGCATCAGCACAACAAACTACTCGACCTCAGCGCGAAAGAAAGGCTATCTCCCCTATTGCATCCACAGGAACAAGGGATGATACAACCTTAGTCAAGCAAGATACGCTCGCACTTATTGACTCGGCAAAAAATGTGCCTAAAAGTGAAATTGAAACTGAAATCCTGTACTACGCAGAGGACAGTATCATTACGAACTTTACCGAAAACAAGGTTTACCTCTACAAAAAAGCCTGGTTTGAATATGGAAAAATGCGGTTAGATGCCGACCGCATCGTCATCGACTGGAAAAATTCAGAACTTTATGCCTATGGAATTGCAGATAGTTTGGGAGTAGTTTCTGGTAATCCCTTTTTTAAAGATGGCAACTCAGTTTACGAGATCCGCAAAGAGATGCGCTACAATTTCAAAACTCAAAAAGCCATCATCAAGGATGTGGTTACCGAGCAGCAAGATGGCGTACTTCGCGGGACAACCATCAAAAAAACGGAAGATGGAAGCGTATACCTCGACCATGGCTACTATACTACCTGCAAGCTAACCAAGCCTCACTGGCACATCTCCTCCTCCAAAATAAAATCAATATCAGGAAAGCAGGTGGTTTCTGGTCCCTTCAACCTATACTTCAATGGTATCCCTACCCCACTTGGATTGCCTTTTGGACTGATTCCAGACACCCCTGAAGAGAAGGCGTCCGGGATCATTTTTCCATCTTACAGCAAGGAGCAGGTCCGTGGATTGAGCTTGAGAGATCTGGGCTACTACTTTGCTTTCAACGATTACATCCACCTTCGAGTGACGGGGGATGTATATTCCAAAGGGGGCTGGGGAATCAAATCCCAAGCGATGTACACCAAAAAATACCGCTACAGTGGAGGTTTTAATGTAGATTTTCAAAAATTTGTCAGCCCGGAGACTGAACTCACCCCGCTCAACTACAATACCTTCCGGGTTCAGTGGAACCATAGTCCGATTACGCGGGGAACAGGCAGATTTTCTGCTTCGGTAAATGCAGGCTCAACCAGCTACTTCAACAATGTGGTTAACCCCAATAATTTTGCCAATAATGTTACAGGGGATCTTAGTTCTAACATCTCCTACTCCAAAACTTTTGCAGGCACACCCTTCTCCATGTCCGCCAACCTTCGACACTCCCAAAGTGTGCAAACAGGTGAAGTTAGATTGGACCTACCAACCATTGGAATCAATATGAATCGGCAGAGCCCCTTTCAAAATGTTAAGTTTGAACCCCTCAAAACGCTAAACATCGCCTGGAACTTCAATCTCCAAAACTCAATTACCAACCGCATCAATACCTTTGGACAAGCCACTCAAGTGGATGGACCCCAAACTATTCCTTTCAATAAAGATAATCTCGGTTTATTGCTTAGAAATGGAAACAATGGAGCAAGAAATACTATCCCGCTAAGTTCCAATTTCTCTTTGTTCAAGTATTTTACGGGTACTGCCTCTGCCAACTACACCGAACTCTGGTACATGCAACGATTCAACTACAGCTACAACTCCTCCACCGAGCGGATTGATCAGGTGAAGGAGGATGGATTTAATAGGGTAGGATTTTACAATACATCGTTCGCAATGAATACCAACTTTTATGGTTTTTATAACTTCAAGCCATCTGGCAAATTGCAAACCATTCGACATCATATCGCACCTACAGTTTCCTTCAATTTTAATCCCGACTTTTCTGATCCCGCCTACGGCTATTACCAGGAAGTTCAGGCTGATAAATCAGGAAGAATCACTCGATTCTCTAGACACCAAGGACTTATCTTTGGAGATGCTCCACTTGGAGAGTCCAGAGCGCTGAGCTTTGGGCTTCGAAATGTGGTGGAGGCTAAAATCAAAACCCAAACGGATAGCACAGAAGGGGAATTCAAGAAAATCCCCCTACTGGAATCCTTCAATATCAATACAGCCTACAATTTTGCGGCTGATTCCTTTCAACTTTCTCCCATCCAGCTGTCTGCACGAACCAGCTTATTTGAGCAAAAGCTATCCATCAACTTAAATAGTACCATTGATCCCTATGCAACCCTCTCTAACGTTGAATCAGACGGGACAGTGCGCTACATCAGTAGTCAAGAATTTGCTTGGAAGAAGGGTCAGGGAATTGGAACCATCCGAAATGCCTCCTTAAACCTTAATGCATCACTGAATCCACAAAAAGGTCAAAATCCTGGAGAGGTTCGCGATGAGCTAACACAGGATTTTATCCAGAAAGGAGGTGTCATGAATGCGTTTGTCGAAAATGAAATCAATCGCATCGTGGCGGACCCTAGCCAATACATCGATTGGGATATCCCTTGGAACCTGACTGTAGGATACAACTTGGCCTATGCCCGACAAATCAACAACACCACCAACATCACCCAGGCCATGAATGTCAGTGGTGACCTTTCCATCTCTGAAAAATGGAAGGTTAATTTTAATACGGGATATAATTTTGACTCTAAAGAAATCACCCAAACCATGATTGGCATTGCGCGTGATTTACATTGCTGGCAGATGAACGTGAACTGGGTGCCCTTCGGTAGATTCACCTCCTACAACATCGATATCCGCGTCAAGTCTAGCATTTTGCAAGATTTGAAGGTTTCGCGAAGACGAACTTTCTTTGATTTTTAAGATACTCGCCAAACCTTTAGCACCTTTAGTCTCGTTTAGGAATACCAAATCCCTCACCACCCAATCTCCTTGCTATGAAATTCCGCATCCTACTTATTTGTCTTGGACTCTTTTTTACAAGTATTTTCTTCCCTAGTACCGCTTCTGCACAACTCAAAAAGGTGCTTGACAAGTTGAGTACAGCCACGGGAGGTTCTTCCAACCCTTCCCAAGCTGAAATGGCCAATGGCCTTAAGGAGGCTTTGGAAAAAGGAACTGGTGTGAGCGTAGATCGACTCCATGTTGAAAATGGATTTCTCGGAAATCCCGCCATCAAACTTCCTTTTCCCGAAGAAGCTATACAGGTGGATCGGGCCCTACGGAAAATTGGCCTGGGCAACCTGTGTGACCAATTCATTAACAGCATCAATCGAGCAGCAGAAAATGCTGTAAAGGAGGCGAGGCCACTCTTGACGCAAGCCATCAAAGAAATGACTTTTAAGGACGTGCAAGGTATTCTTTTGGACTCAGAGCGTGCTGCTACCGAATACCTACAGCGAAGCACCACGGATGGATTGAAAGTCAAATTCGCTCCACCCATTCAAGCAAGTCTACAAAAAGTAGGTGCCACCGCCCATTGGGAGACAGTCATGACCCGCTACAACAAAATTCCCTTGGTCAAGCCTGTAAATACTGACCTTACAGCATATGTAACTGACAAAGCCCTGCAAGGATTGTTTGTGGAGATCGCCAAAGAAGAATTAGCACTGCGAAAAAATAGCAACTTGAGATCCAGCCCCTTACTCCAAAAAGTTTTTGGGTTTGCGGACTCACAAAAAAAGTAATACCTATCCGGTACACCTAAAAAAAGCCAGAATATCCTTCTGGCTTTTTTTCTAGGTTGCAAACAAGTATCCTATAGATCTGTAAGACTTACCAACAAGTTTTCTCCCTCTTTGGTAACTGTTACCATTCCCTTTTGGGTCAGTCCTTTGATCGAAACATCCCATTTTTTTCCACTTAACCCGCTTTCCACTTTTAATTCTGGTAAGGATGCAGGATGCTTGGCCTTCAGGAGTTCTAAAATAAGCTTTTCCTCTTCCGTCAATTCAATAGCCTTTTTCTCTAAACGCATCTGAGGGAAAAACAAGACCTCTTGAATGGTGGAATTGTCTGTCAACAACATGGTTAAGCGGTCGATACCAATCCCCAATCCAGAGGTAGGTGGCATCCCATATTCCAAGGCACGAAGAAAATCTTCATCCATGGCCATTGCTTCGTCGTCACCTCTAGCAGCGAGCTTCAGCTGCTCCTCCAAGCGCTCGCGCTGATCAATCGGATCATTGAGCTCGGAGTAGGCATTCGCAATTTCTTTCCCATTGACAAACAGCTCAAAGCGCTCTACCAATCCGGGTTTGCTGCGGTGCTTTTTGGCAAGCGGCGTCATCTCAACCGGGTAGTCCGTGATGTAGGTCGGTTGAATCAAATTGGCTTCTACCTTGGCTCCAAAGATCTCATCGATCAATTTGCCCTTACCCATTGATGCATCCACCTCAATGTCTAATTGTGCACAAACCTTTCTAAGACCCTCTTCATCGAGTTCACTGACATCCACACCCGTATACTCCTTGATCGAGTCAAACATAGTCAATCGGCGATAAGGGCCTGCAAAATCAATTTTCTTACCTCCAACCGATACCTGAGTGACACCATGAATGGTCTGGGTAACTTTTTCGAGCAACTGCTCCACCATTTCCATCATCCAGATGTAGTCTTTGTAGGCCACATAGATTTCCATGGAGGTAAACTCAGGATTATGTGTTCGGTCCATGCCCTCGTTGCGGAACATTTTACCAAACTCATACACCCCATCAAATCCACCTACGATCAAACGCTTCAGGTAGAGTTCATTTGCAATCCTCAAGAAAAGAGGCATGTCCAGGGTATTGTGATGCGTCTGGAAAGGTCGCGCTGCGGCCCCACCATGAACGGCCTGTAGGATGGGGGTTTCCACTTCCAGCCATCCGTTGTCATCAAAATAACGACGCATGTTGGAGATGATTTTGGAGCGGGTCACAAAGGTGTTTTTCACCTCAGGATTTACCGTCAAATCCACATAGCGTTGTCTGTAGCGCTGCTCCGGATCGGTAAAACCATCGTAGATGGTGCCCTCCTCGTCCCTTTTTACAATTGGAAGTGGCTTTACTGCCTTGGACAAGACCGTAAGTTTGGTCACGTGCAAGGAGATCTCTCCTGTTTGTGTAGTGAAGATGTAGCCAGTGACTCCGATAAAATCACCGATACCCAGGAGCTTTTTGAAAACGGTATTATACAACTCTGGATTATCAGCTGGGCAGATATCGTCTCTTCGTACATAGATCTGCAACCTTCCCGTGGAATCTTGAATCTCAGCAAAGGAAGCTGAACCCATGATTCTACGGCTCATCAATCGACCCGCAATTGAAATATCCTTGTAGTCCGTTTTGCTATTTTCATAGTTTCTATGGATATCATCTGCAGTAGCATTGATATCAAAAGACTCAGCAGGATACGGGTTGATGCCTAAGGAATAGAGTTCCTCTCGGTCTTTTCTTCGTTCCAGTTCCTGTTCGCTCAAAAGTTGCATGGGATTGTCGAATCTAATATTTTATATCTATTTTAACTTTTAACCGAGCTTTCTCCGTTTCATTTCTTTACGGATCAGTTCAAACTCTCTGCTACTTTGACCTGAGATGGAGGAGTTTTCTGATGCTCGACGGCTCAGGTAAGGCATTACTTTTTCTATAGGTCCATAAGGGACATATTTCACCACGCGATAACCAACTTTGGCTAGGTTAAAGGAAATGGAATCACTCATTCCAAAAAGTTGCGAGAAAAACACCTCGTCGGAGTCAGGAGTAACCCCGTGAAGATCCATCAGTTCGGTAAGCACCCTGCTACTCTTTTCGTTATGTGTAGCACAAACGAGGTGGATGCTGTTTTCAATTGAATACTGAATGGCTGCATTGTAATCCCGATCAGTAGCAGCCTTGTTGTGCTGTATAGGATCTAAATATCCTTCAACTTGGGCTCTAGCTCTTTCTTTTTCCATGTAGGCACCGCGGACAGGCTTCACTCCAAACACATATCCTTGATATTGAGCCTCCTGATGCGCTTTTTTTAAGCGGTCTAAGGAATCATGGCGATACATTTGGTAGGTATTGTAAACGACGCAACGGTCCGTGTTGTATCGGGCCATGGCGCTATAGGCCAAGTTGTCGATTACATTTTGAAACCAGCTTTCTTCGGCATCGATTAAGATTTTCAATCCCAAGTCGTGTGCCGCCTTACAGAGCCGATCTACTCGTCCCTCTAACCGGGCAAAAGCCTCTTGCTCCGAAGCAGAAAGCGACTGCTCTGCTTGAATTTTTTCTAAGATGCGGTAGTTGCCTAAGCCAGTTACCTTAAACACTCCAAAAGGCATGTAGTCTGTCTTGGCAGAATCTACCAAGGTTTGGTGAATCTCTGCTGTGGTTGCTTCAAAGCTTGCCTCATCTCCTTTACCTTCTACGGAGAAGTCCAAAATAGAGTGTACACCATAGTTCGCCAGTTGACGACATGCCAGAACACATTCAGCAATATTTTCACCTCCACAAAAATGTCCAAACATGGTTTTTTTGAGGATGCCTTTTACAGGGAGGTGCAGCTGAAAAAACAAATTTGCCAGCTTAATCCCAAGGTTTACTACCCAGTTGGAGTTGAGGGTAGCAAAAATCAGATACATCTTTCGGAGCTCTCCATTACTCTTGGAGGCAAAGGCTACTTCCAGATTATCAAAAGAAATAGTGGGTTTGACGAGCATAGCGCGCATTTATTAGGGTAAAGATAGTAGAAAAACGTAGTCACTTAGGTTTTGTTTTGGATTTAGGCAGAGGAAAAAGACTGGATTTTTTCAAGACTTGGAAACTTTGAATGCTTTCCTATGGTTTCTCCGACATGAACCCAAGTATAAAGCAACTTTTTCCTTTCTTAGAAAACTCCCCATCGGGAGTTCCATTCCTTATTGCAGGTCCTTGTAGTGTAGAAACTCCAGAGCAGCTAGAATCCACGGTAAGTCAGTTGGCTAGTAATGGAGTATCCCTAATCCGAGCGGGAGTATGGAAACCTCGAACCCGCCCCAATGGCTTTGAAGGATTAGGAAGCCTTGCTTTACCTTGGCTACAGGAATCGAAGAAAAAAAATAAGGTAAAAATAGCGGTGGAGGTAGCGACAGCCTACCATGTAGAGGAAGCCCTACAAGCAGAAATGGATGTTCTTTGGATTGGAGCTAGATCCACCGTCAATCCATTTACAGTCACTGAAATAGCGGAAAGCTTACGGGGAGTGGATATCCCTGTCTTGGTCAAAAATCCGATCAACCCAGATTTAGGACTGTGGCTCGGAGCCTTTGAACGACTTGAACAAGTTGGTTTGAATCGACTAGGAGCTGTTCACCGAGGATTCTCAAATTTCAGAGATACTGTCCATCGGAATAGCCCGATGTGGGAACTACCAATTGAGTTTAGAACCCTCCGCCCTGAGCTGGTACTGATCAATGATCCAAGCCATATTTCTGGAAAGCGAGCATTGGTAAAGGCCATCTCCCAACATGCGCTGGATCTAAATTTTGATGGCTTGATGATCGAATCCCATGTAAATCCAGATCAAGCGTGGACAGATGCAGCACAGCAACTGACTCCTGCAGACTTGAAGGTACTGATGAGAGAACTGATCACAAGAAATGAAAATTTTGGAAGCGGTGTAGTTTTCAATCCTTTAGAAGAAATTCGGCAGCGGATTGATGAGGTAGATAGAGGGCTGCTAGAAGTCCTCAGTAGAAGGATGCATTTGGTTGAAAAAATAGGTCCCTACAAAAAGGAAAACAATGTGGCGGCATTCCAATTAGAAAGGTGGCAGGAAATCCTTTCTAGTCGCCCGAATTGGGCTAAAGCCTTTCAATTGAATCCCGAGGTGGTATCAGAATTGTTTCGAGTAATTCACCAAGAATCCATTCGGAAGCAAACCGAAATACTGGACGATTAGTGGGGAGGAATGCTGGAAATCGTAGTAATTAGAGGCTATCCAATATCCTTTCGCATCAAAAAAAACTAAAACTATTATTTTTAATTATAGCTAGTTCAAAAAATATCATTCTATTTAAAAGAAATACTGGTCGAAAAATTGAAATATTGTAATCGTTAGTACCAATCCATTAAGGAAATGATAATTTCTAAGGTAAAAATAATTTTGCTTTTAAAAATTAGCCGATTACATTTACGGCATGTTCATCACAGCAGCAATCTATTTTAGTTTCTTTTATTTCTACTTTCGACAGAATAATCGAATCGGAGCTGTGTATTGTCTAGCCAAAAACTAAAAATATATAACAACAGAAAGCCCGATTCGAAAGATTCGGGCTTTTTTTTATTTAACCGTAAGTACTATGAAGCCGCACAAACAAATTAAAGATTGGGGTCTAAGGCTAAGCAACCCCATGATCATCGGAGGTCCCTGCTCAGCAGAAACACCAGAACAGATTGCGCAAATCTGTTCCGAGATGAAGGAAAACCAAATCATCCCTCAGGTATTCCGCGCAGGAATCTGGAAGCCCCGTACACGGCCCGGCTCGTTTGAAGGCGTAGGAGAAGAAGGATTGAAGTGGATGGAGATTGTTCGCAACGAGCTCAAAATCCCGATCACCGTTGAAGTTGGAAATTCCGCTCATGTTGACATGGCACTTAAGCATCAAATTGACATTCTTTGGATTGGGGCACGAACAACGGTCAATCCATTTGCAGTACAAGAAATTGCAGAGGCGCTTCGTGGGGTAGATATACCTGTGATGATCAAAAATCCCATGAACCCAGATTTGGAGCTTTGGATAGGTGCTTTGGAACGCATGTATACCGTAGGGATTACGAAACTTGCAGCAATCCATCGTGGATTTTCAGATGCCTACGACAAGAGGTATCGTAACAAACCCAACTGGTCAATGCCAATTCACCTGAAGCGGGAGTGGACGGGAATGGAAGTAATCAACGATCCCTCTCATATTGTAGGGCGCAGAGACGGATTGCTAGAAGTAGCCCAAAGCGCCATGAACTTTGGCTTGGATGGCTTGATGATTGAAACGCACCACGACCCGGACAAAGCTTGGTCCGATGCTAAGCAGCAAGTTACCCCACGCAGATTAAAAGAGATGATTGACTCCATTGATTTCAAGCAACCCTTGGAAAACATGAAGCCAGATGAGAAGTTATTCGATTTACGCCGTGCAGTCGATCATTTAGATGATCAGCTTCTAGATATATTGCAAGAGCGTTTTTCTGTCATTGACCAAATTGGTGTACACAAGCGGGCCCACCACTTGACCGTTTTTCAATCTGATCGATGGAAAGAGGTGATGGACTCCAGAACTGAAAAAGGCGTAAAAAAACAACTGAGCGAAAAATTTATGAAAGAGCTGCTCTACTGCATTCATGAGGAGTCTGTAAAGCGTCAGGAAAGACAACTTCGGGAAGCGGAGCCAATCAAAAAATAAAATTTAACCATCTTTCGCTATTCCACTGATAGTGGGAAGGTTAGCTAACTTTACCTCCTAAACTTAAATGATCTGTGGAAACTGTACTCTTCACAACTGATATTCAAAGTTCCCTCGCGGAGGTACTTCATGGCCGTAGCTTTTCCAAATTGGTGGTTCTCACTGATGTGAACACCCACAAGTACTGCCTGCCATTGATACAGAATATTTTACCTTCGGAGACGGTATTTATTACGGTATCTGCAGGGGAACAGCACAAAACCTTGGAAACTTGCTCTGCCATTTGGACGCAGATGACCAAAGCAGTGATTGACAGACAAGCCCTAGTCATCAATTTAGGAGGCGGTGTGATTGGTGATATGGGGGGCTTTTGCGCTAGCGTCTTCAAAAGAGGTATTCCATTTCTGACCCTGCCCACTACTCTACTTTCGCAAGTAGATGCTAGTGTTGGAGGAAAGTTAGGCATTGATTTTATGGGCTTTAAAAACCATATAGGTGTATTTCAACTTCCTGAAAAAATCATAATCTCTCCCGCTTTCCTCGCTACCCTTCCACAGCGCGAGCTTCGCTCTGGCTATGCCGAAGTGCTCAAACATGGACTTATTCGAGATCTGTCATTCTTTAGAAACTTGCCCAGTAAAGACTGGGAGCACCAAGATTGGTCCCGAGTAATCCAGCATTCTGTTGGTATCAAAAAGGCAGTAGTAGAGGTTGATCCAAAGGAAAGTGGTCTTCGGAAAATTCTGAATTTTGGCCATAGCATCGGCCATGCCGTAGAGTCCTTTTACCTGAATGGGACACAACCGCTACTCCATGGAGAGTCCATAGCGCTCGGCATGATTGCAGAAGGGTTTTTATCCTTCGAAAAAATAGGATTGAGCTTTGAGGAACTCAAAGAACTGAGCAGCAAGTTACTGCAGGTATTTGGAAAAGTGGTCTTGAACCCCCATGACCTAGAGGCTATTTTAGACCTCTGTGCTCAGGACAAAAAAAACGAAGGAAATACGCAACTTTTCTCTTTACTTCCAACCCTTGGGGATTGTAGCTTCAACATTCCAGTGACCCGGGAGGAGATCAAACATGCGATCCTGTACTACCAACAACTCCCCATGGCCTAATCTTTGACTTTTCAGAAAATGCAGCTTTTACAGCTTACTCAAAAAAACGAATTCTCCCAGGTGAGTATCCCTCTACCCTCCTCCAAGAGCGAATCCAACCGTGCGTTGGTTATTGATGCCTTGACAGATGGGGGAAATACGCTAAAAAACCTGGCTGAGGCTCGCGATACCCAAACAATGATCCGGCTGTTGCAAACCAATCCAGCAGTTTTTGATGTGCTAGATGCAGGCACCACAATGCGCTTTTTAACTGCTTTTGTAGCAGTGACCAATCAACAAAAAGTAATAACAGGCAGTCCACGAATGTGTGAGCGACCCATTGGAATTCTGGTGGATGCATTACGCAGCCTTGGCGCTGAGATACATTACCTGGGCACCGAAGGCTATCCTCCTCTTGCTGTACAAGGATTACCTGAGCAGCTCACCAACAGAATCAGTATTCGAGGGGATGTGTCCAGTCAATACATTTCGGCACTCTTGATGATCGCCCCCGTTTTGCCTCAAGGCCTGGAATTGGAACTTGAAGGCAAGGTTGGTAGCCGTACCTATGTCGAAATGACCCTGCAGCTCATGGCACAATTTGGTATTACATACAGCTGGGAAGGTACTACCATTAAAATTAATCCTCAACCTTACAAAACCACCCACTTTGCGGTAGAGAGCGATTGGTCAGGAGCAAGCTACTGGTTTAGCTTGTTGGCCTGTGCGGATAGGGGATCCTTTTTCTTAGAAGGGCTGAAGGAACAAAGTCTACAAGGAGATGCGGCCATTGTGGAAATCATGGATAAATTAGGTATTCGCAGTACTTTTCAAGAAGGAGGATTGCTCTTGGAAAAGAAAATGGTCAGCGGTTTAAAAAGCTGGGACTTTAGCCACTGCCCTGATTTGGCTCAGACAGTAGCAGTTACCTGTGCTATTTTGGGTCAAAACACCGTATTTACAGGGCTAGAAAGTTTACGTATCAAGGAAACAGATCGAATCCATGCCTTGCAGCAGGAATTGGCAAGGTTTAATGCCGAATTGAGAGAAATAGCAACCAACACTTTTCAGGTGATCCCATCGGTCACCATGCCGAGACTAGTGCAAATTCACACCTACGATGACCACCGTATGGCCATGGCTTTTATGCCATTGGTTACGAAAACCAAAGTAAGGATTGAAGACCCAGAAGTAGTCAACAAGTCCTACCCAAGCTTTTGGAAGCAGGTACGGTTGGTAGGTATTTCCCAAGAATCTTATACACCAGGCATCCTATGAATATAGCTATCCAAGGAATTCCTGGATCCTTCCACCACCAAGTAGCCCTATTGAATTATGGGAAAGAGGCCCAGGTTCTCCCTTTCATGAGCTTCGAAGAGGTAGCCAAGTCGGTAGCCTCAGGTGCAGCGGAAGTGGGCATTATGGCAATAGAAAACTCTATAGCCGGTGCGATTTTACCGAATTACGATCTGATTGATCGCTATGAACTGTTTATTCATGAGGAATACTACTTGCCAATTTCCCATCAGTTCATGGCATTGCCAGGGCAAACTATTGCCGATATTTCCGAGGTTCGCTCCCATCCCATGGCTTTGCTGCAGTGCAAGACCTTCCTCTCCCAATATCCTCAAATTCAACTGATTGATGACTTAGACACCGCTTCGGTAGCCAAGCGAATCCAGGAGGAGCGACTACTGGGAGTTGCGGCCATTGCAAGCGAAATCGCGGCTGCTACCTATGGATTAGAGATTCTAGCGCCACATATCCAAACCGTAGAAGATAATTTTACTCGGTTTATATTTCTAACAAAGGAAAAAACAAACCAAAAGGAAGCCCCCAACAAGGTTTCCTTCAAGATTGCCATCCGCAATGAAGCGGGAGGATTGGCCAAGCTATTGACCATGCTTGCAGATAAAAACCTGAATTTGAGTAAAATTCAATCCATCCCTTTGATGGACAAACCCTGGGATTATGCCTTTTTTATCGATGCGGAATTTGCAGAGGAGCAGGCCTACCAAGAAGCAGTGGAGCAAATGAAAGCGGGATATGGTGACTTAAAAATTTTTGGAGAATATAGGAGCAGAAAAGGATGAAGGGATTTGCAACACGAATTGAAGGGGTAGATGAATACTATTTTTCTACCAAGCTACGGGAGGTCAATCGCCTTATTGCCGAAGGAAAGCCGATACTGAATTTAGGGATTGGTTCACCTGATCTAGCACCAGATCGTACCGTAATTGAAGCCTTAAAAAGTACGGCTGACAATGAGCAGACCCACGGCTACCAAGGGTATCAAGGTATCGCTCAATTGCGAGCGGCCATGGCTACCTATTATGAAGATACATTTAGAGTACAGCTTGATGCTAATCGTGAGATTCTTCCTTTGATGGGTTCGAAGGAAGGTGTTTTTCAGGTAAGCATGGCCTTTCTCAACCCGGGAGACCAGGTCCTGATTCCGAACCCAGGTTACCCTACCTACACAGCGGTAACCCAACTACTTGGAGCGATCCCCATTTTTTACAACTTGGATTTGACTAGGCAAGGGCGCCCCAATTTGGAGGTACTCGAGCAAATGGATTTGAGTAAGGTGAAGCTGATGTGGATCAACTACCCACACATGCCTACGGGAGCACCAGGCTCTGAGGAATTGCTGTTGGAGCTTATTGCCTTTGCGAAACGGCAGGATGTTTTACTAGTACACGACAATCCCTACAGCCATATTTTAAACCCCTCTCCTACGAGTTTACTAGCCCTGCCTGGAGGCAAGGAGGTAGGCCTAGAACTCAACTCACTCAGTAAAACCTTCAATATCCCGGGCTGGCGCGTGGGCATGCTCTGTGGAAAAGCGGAATGGGTTGATGCTGCATTAAAAGTCAAATCCAACATGGATTCGGGCATGTTTTTGGGACTTCAAAAAGGTGCAATTGCAGCCCTTTCACTCGAAAAAGGCTGGTTTGACCGACAAAATGAAATCTATACTGCCCGTCGTAAGTTGGTTTGGACTCTTGCTGATCACTTGGGGTTGACCTATGACCAAAAAGCGGCAGGACTATTTGTCTGGTGCCGCTTAACGGAAGGCGTCTCCGCTGAAGCGCTAGTGGACCACTTACTGTACGAAAAAAACATTTTTATTACTCCAGGAAAAATTTTTGGGTCGGAGGGAAATGCTTATGTCCGAATCTCCCTATGCCTCCAGGAGTTTAAAATTTTAGAAGCCATCAACCGCATCAAACCTATTAGCTAGCATGAAAAAAGTACATCTTATTGGGTTAGGCCTCTTGGGAGGATCTTTTGCCCTCGCTGCCAAACAAAAATTTCCAGACCTCCAGCTTACGGGGCAAGATACTAATCCACAGCACCTCCAAGATGCACTTGCTTTAGGCATCATCTCAGAAGTAGCATCTCTTCCAGATGAAGGAACGGATCTCGTGATTTTAGCCACCCCCGCCAACAGTTTGGGGGAACTACTCCTGAAAACTTTGGATCAAATCGGTCCAAATACCTTAATTTTTGATTTGGGGTCCACCAAGGCAAAACTTTGCAGTTTGGTCGCATCGCACCCCAAAAGATCCCAGTACCTCGCAGCCCATCCCATTGCGGGAACCGAGTATTCAGGTCCTAAAGCTGCCTCTGCCACCTTGCTAGATCGGAAGGTGATGATCTTGTGTGAGATGGAAAAGACTGATCTTCACCTGAAGGAAAAAGCCTATCGTTTATTTGATGCTATTAATCTGAAGCTTCGGTTTATGGATCCAGAAGAACACGACCGCCACTTGGCCTATGTGTCACATCTCTCTCACCTGACTTCCTTTATGTTGGGAAAAACCGTTCTCCAAAAAATGGAAGATGAGAAAAATATTTTTGATATGGCGGGATCTGGATTTTCCTCCACAGTACGCCTGGCCAAGTCCAGTCCTGATATGTGGGCACCCATTTTTATTGAAAACAAGGAAAATGTCTTGGCTTCATTGGATGGATATATTGCAAATCTCAGTGCCTTCCGAGAAAAAATTGCAGCTGAAGACGGCGAGGGCTTGAAAAAGGAAATGGAAGAAATCAATGCCATTCGTGGGATTTTGGATTTTGGGAAGTAAGTAACCTTGTCGGTGGAAGTTCAAAAAATCATCAAATTGACTTTGCTCGGTCATTTATTCTTCGGGTAAAATCTTTTCTTAACTTGAACAATTATCCTATTTTATTGCCATGTTACGATCCATTTTAGTTTTTCTTTTACTAGGCTCACTTCGAGCAGAAGCTCAAGAGTTATGGAGGGCTGTATCTCCCACTACTGAGGCCATCGCCCGTCACGAAAGTTCATTTGTTTCCTCTGGAGGCAAGTTGTATGCCCTAGGAGGAAGGGGAGTTCGTCCTGTAGAGGAATTTGATCCCCAAACCAACACCTGGGTCAAGCTAGCAGATGCTCCGATGGAAATCCACCATTTTCAGGCAGTCTCCTTTCAGGATGAACTCTGGATTGTAGGGGCATTGACGGGCAAGTATCCGCATGAAACCCCAATTCCAAACATTTTGATATTCAATCCCAAAACCAAAACCTGGCGAGAAGGACCTGCTCTACCCAAAAATCGAGCGAGAGGATCTGCAGGAGTAGTCGTAAGCCAAAATAAAATTTACATGGTGTGCGGTATTCAGGATGGGCATTTCGATGGTTTTGTACGCTGGTTTGATGAGCTGGACCCAAAGACGGGAACTTGGAAATCCCTACCGAGTGCACCAAGAGCCCGAGATCATGTCAGTGCTGCATTGGTAGAAGGCAAACTTTACCTCGCTGGGGGACGAACCTCCTATGCCAAGATTGGCAAGGTGCTTGAGCTAACCAACAAAGAGGTGGATGTTTTTGATTTTAAGACAGAAACTTGGTCCACTTTGGAAACCGAGTTGCCAACGCTACGTGCGGGAAACTCCAATTTGGGCATTGGTCCCTATTTGGTGGTAATGAATGGAGAAAGCTCCGCTCAAGGAACCGCTCATGCAGAGGTAGAAGTCCTCGATACCCGAAGCAATACGTGGAGCAAGTTACCCAATCTCCTACAGGGTCGACACGGCACAGGCACCGCGTATTTAAATGGAAAAATCTGGGTTCATGCCGGTTCTGCCAATCGAGGTGGAGGACCCGAACTCAGCAGCATGGAAGTGCTGGACTGGAAGAAATAAGTACTTCAAAAACAAATCTTGATCTTATCTGCTCCATTATTCTTTAATTTTCAAGCGTAAAACCGGTTTAAGTGACCCCATCCCCACCTGCTACCTCTGGCACTGAAGAAAAGCTCCCTCGAAATCTAGGGCTTTGGGGTATTTGGATGCTGGTAGTCAATGGCTTGATTGGAGCTGGAATTTTTGGCTTACCCAGTGGGGCAGCAGCCTTGGCTGGACAGTACAGCATACTCGTCTATGCATTTTGTGCGCTCTTGATCTTACCGATTATTTTGTGCTTCGCTGAACTGGGAAGCTATTTCCGAGGCACGGGTGGGCCGATCCGGTACGGCACCTTGGCATTTGGCCCTTTTATAGGGTTCCAAGGGGGCTGGCTGTATTACTTGGCCCGATTAATTTCATTCTCTGCCAACACGGTACTGCTTACTGATTCCAT
The DNA here is from genome assembly GCA_027593175.1 of Bacteroidota bacterium. Lineage (GTDB taxonomy): Bacteria > Bacteroidota > Bacteroidia > Cytophagales > Cyclobacteriaceae > Algoriphagus. The sequence goes on from JAQCJI010000005.1 coordinate 19,388, forward strand.
CGCCTATTTTATTGATGGGGCAGGTACGGGTACGGGAAGGATTATTTCTTTAGCGGTGATTTGTGTGGGACTGAGTGTGATCAATGTGCTTGGGTCGATCGAATCGATACGCTCCATGACCCTGTTTACGGTTATCAAGTTTGCAGTGCTGATACTCCTTCCGCTCGGAGGGTTTATCCTTTTGGGTTCGGAAGTGATTCCTAGTTTTGAGAGTTCCATCCCCGCCTCAGAGAATTTGGGAGCTGCTGCCTTACTTTTAATCTATGCCTTTGTTGGATTTGAGGGAGCGGTAGTGCCCGCGGGTGAGGCCAAGCGTCCCGAGCGCGACATGCCTTTGGGATTATTGCTGGGTTTGGCCGTAGTGGCTGTCTTGTACATGGTGATCCAACTCGTATCGCAGGCTGCCTTGCCCGATCTTGCCAACTCCAAAACTCCCTTGCTGGATGTTTCAGCGAGTCTTTTTGGACCTATCGGCGCCATCGTATTGATGATAGGGGTTGCCGCTTCGGTACTTGCCAACTTGGTCAGTTCCATGTTTTCCGCTACCCGAGTGACCTATGCCCTTTCCTTGGAAAAATCGTTACCCCGCTGGTTTGGAGAGGTGCATTCCCGGTTTTTGACTCCTGCTAACTCGGTCGTGTTTTTTGGTGTTGCTGCCTTTTTATTGGCTGCCTTTGGTTCGTTTACCGTATTGGCCGCGATGACTGTGCTTTCGCGATTATTTTTATATGGTATGAGTTGTGCGGCTATACCCAAACTCAGACCTCAGTTTCGTGGGGAAGGACGATTTATTTTAAAGGGAGGCTATACAATCCCTCTTTTGGGAATTGGTGCTTGTCTTTGGCTGATGCTGCAAGTGAGTAGCCAATCGATTTGGATGACGGCAATTTTTGTAGGCATCGGTTCGATTTTATATTGGGCCGGAAAGAGGCAGAGCTGATTATTTTTTTTCAAAGTACCTAAACATCCTACGACCCCCTATTCTATTAGGATTAAAATCGCTTAAAAACGATTTTAATCACTTATCTCGGAATTTTTGAATTTTTTCTTTCCGAATTTAGTATTTCAATTTTACAATCTAATCCACTGTTGGATTAGTCATGTTTCACCTCAATTTTTTACTACATGAATGCATTAAAAAACAAAGTTCAGTTGATCGGGCACTTGGGTGCCAAAGTAGATCTCAAGCAGCTCGAGTCAGGCAAATACCTAGGCCATGTGTCGCTTGCCACCAATGAAAACTACAAGAACCAAAAGGGAGATCGCGTAAATGAAACCTTTTGGCACAACCTCGTGATTTGGGATAAGCCTGCGGAGAATCTAGCCAAATTCACAGACAAAGGCTCAGAAATTGCAGTGGAAGGCAAGTTGACTAACCGGAGTTACACCGATAAAAATGGAGATAAAAAATTCATTACCGAGGTGGTTGTCCATGAGTTTCTGCTCTTAGACAAGAAACCAAAGGAACTGTAGGATGAATACAAGGGCACTTGACTTGAAGGAGCTACATCCCTTCAAGTCATGGCCTTTTGTGTATATCAGTCAAATGATCCATTCTAAAAGTACGCTTTTCTTATTTCGAAACTCACTGGCGCTGCATTACCTTAGTTTACACTTGGTTTACTTATGATCCCAGATAGCACGTCGGCAGCCTTAGCTTCGGGATAGTCCAGTCCCAATATTCGGAAAATAGTTCGAGGTAGCATTGAAGAAAACCATTGCCCCTCCTTCTTAATTTCCCCTAGTGCTGGGGTATCTGGTCCTATGGCGAGTAACCAAACTTGTCCAGCCTCTGGAATGTCCGCACCATGGCTCTTCCAACTTTCTTTTGTAATGCCACGCCCATGATCTACAGTGATTAGCATCGTCGTCTTATCTCGGTAAAAGGGATCTGCTTGCAAGGTTTCCCAGACTTCCTTCAAATAGGCATCCGTCTGCTTGGCAGACCTTAGGTATTCATCATATCTGCCATCATGGGCCCAATCGTCCGTCTCTCCATAGGCAATATATAGGATTTTGGGTTTTTGTTTTTGTAAAGCTTCCAAGGCATAGTGATGAGTGAATGGATCCAAACGGACAGACTCCCAAGGCCCTCTGATTTCTTTTTGCAAGCGATTGAGGAGTTTCTCTGTTTCAGACAACGATACCCCTGTAGCTACATCAACTCCTGCATTCACTGGAATGCCACTGCGCCCCTCATTGATGATGTAAGGAAACACATCCCAACTACCAAAAGCCATAACTTTATTTCGATAAGCCGGATCTTGATTTAAATACTCTAAAAAAGTCTTGTTTGGGTTATTCACTTTATCATTGGATCGGATATGAACATCATCAGCGCTACCCGTCAATAACTCATTGTAACCGGGATAGGAAAACCAAAGCTTGTTCTGCGTATCTACTTTGGCACCATAAGATCTGTTACCATACAACTGACCTTGCTGAGCCAGCGTATTCCAAACAAAAGGGAAAAGGACCGCCCTTCGAATGGAAGGGTCTGGATGCCAAAACTCATGTACCAAGGAGCCTCCCTTTTCCACCATTCCTGTATCGTCTACCAATAACGAATCCGCTCCACGGAATAATTCTTGCCAACGCAATCCATCCAAAGTAATCAGCACCACATGTTCTGTTTTTGTGGTTTTGGATTGTGCAAAAATATCCTTTGGAAAAAGACACAGAACAAGCAATATTAATTTCAATTGTTTCATTGGTTTAATTATATCAAAGTTTGTAAACCTAAACTAGTGGTAATGAATGAAATTTAGCCATTTACTCAGGATTATCGATAGTACACTCAAAAAGTGAATAGGGCAACTTCTTCTTATTAAGCCCAAGGTAAAAGCTATTCGAATGGACTAAATTCAACAAATGATCAATTCTGCTCACCTTCTCTGTACTTTTCCAAGGAATATACCCGCAAATTTGCTCGCTCCACAAATCCCAATTTTCGATACAATTGGTAAGCGGGTAGATTATCCGGATAGAGTTGAAGGTATGGAATTTGATGGCGTTGCTTGATGTAATTCACTACTTGGGGTAAAACGAGTTTCGCCAATCCCCTCCCCACAAACTCGGGATGCGTACAGACCGCACTAACTTCAGTATAAGGACCTGCCACCAAGCGGGTTCCCGCCATGGACACTAGCCTTCCCTTCACAAAATAGCCGAAATATCCTCCAAAATCTATCGTGTTCTCGAAAAATGGTCCGGGCTTGGCCAATTTAGTTAATGCCAACATCTCGGGCACATCTGCAGCAGCTAGTGCCCGAATGTTTGAATCCACAGGCAGGTTTATAAAAAGATTTTCGAAGACCATCTGCAACAAGGCATGGTCGTTATGCACCTTCCATTTGGGGTCCAATTCTAAAAATCCAGGCGCAAATAAAATAACCCGAATCCCGTAATCCATCTCCGCATGCAACTGAGTCAAGTGTTCGGCATCGTAAATTGGAAGCCCTATAAAAAACCCAATTTTTCGATCAATAAACAGTGCAGTTCCTTTGCTAAAGGCAAAGGAAGCCGAACCTGAATTTAGTGCTGTCCAAATGGGATTATCTAAAGGATGAAGCATGATGCTTGGATGAGATAGAGCTGCCTAAAATCCGATTGGTTAAAGATATCGTTCCAGTCTGAATTTCAATAGATTTTTTTATCGCCAACCAAACTCGGCTAGTTAGTGCAAATTAAACCCTCTATTAGTTAACATGAAGTTGGAAGGAGATGGAGGACCTAGATTTGAATAAAATGTATTACAGGTTGGCAAGCATTCCTCAAATCAATCGACATCAGATTGGAATTTTTTCTTCCCCTTTTTGCTTCGTTTATTCCACCAAATCAAAGTTCCCGTGATGGGAAGGGAGGTAGCGATGGCACAAGAAATCACCCATAAGAACTTGGTAAACTGACCGAAAATCTCCCCAGTGTGTAGCGCTTTGACGGATTTACCAATCTGCTGCCTAACGGGAAGTTCCCCAAAAAGGATGATTTCCTTGACTTCTAGCTTCGATGGATTGAATTTCAACTGATCTGCCCCAGCACGGGCAAAGAATCCAATTCGAAACTTACTTACCCCAATTTCCCCTTCCGCATCCTCTGGCAAAGTAAAGCGCACATTCCCTTCGTAAGGAAGTTGCTGATTGGTCAAGGCTAACAACTGATCGAGGGAAACTTCTGGAGCAGCAATTTGTAGGAGAGAATCTTCGCTATTTTCTGGTTCCAAAAATCCATTGGAAGCAGTATTCCCTTTGGGTTCTTCTTTAGGCGCCTGATAGATATCCCAGGTCTTTTGCCAACCAGTCTTGTACCAGCCAAAAGACCAGAAAGGTCCCGTTACAGCCATGATAAACAAGGCAATAAGCGAATAAAAAGCAAGGGTATTGTGTAAATCATGGTTGATGCGTATCCAATTGGCATGCCACTTTATTTTCAAAGCCTGCTTCCAATTTTTAGCTTTTTTAGGTAGCCAAAGGAAAATTCCAGTTAGTACTCCCAACAGAAACAAGGATGTCGCAATTCCATTAATCAAGCGACCCAATTCTTGGTTGGTCATACTTTCTAGTATGGGTGTCTCCACCTTATCCAAGAGAAGCCAGCGATGCATGGAAAATACGTAGCCCATCAGCTCCTCAGATGTGGTTTTCTTGGCATTATCAGCCAAAACTTCACCCGAATAGGGATCTACAAAATAGGTGATTGCTTTCTCCTCACCCTCCGGTTTGACTTGAAACTGTACCGTTCTATCGGCTCCCGAGTAGGTAGTGACACTTACCAAATTACCTTGTTGAAGTGGTTGAAGACCAGATTTTAACTCCTCCAGTGTTTTGGGATTCCCTTCACCTGAGGTAAAATAGCGCTCTGAATCAAAAAATTCGCGTATTTCTGTGTTGTAGACGTAAAGTGTCCCCGTAAAACATACCGCAATCACTACTACTGCACTGAGCAAGCCAGCATACAGATGAATGTCATTGAGAAATTGGCGGATGGACCTCCACATAAGCGCTTATTTTTATTTGGAACAAATCTAAATAATATTTTTATTTCTTAGAATACCTCTCCTACTTTTTTTTTAAAATGCTCCCATCTTAGGATAATCACAGATCAAAATCGATGAAGATCCTACTGTTTTGGTATATTTGAAAAATTTTATCCCTATGAATTTGTCTAAATTTCTTTTACCTGCCTTCCTTCTTTTGACGCTATTATCCTGCGAAGAAAAAAATCTAGGGCCTGATCCACGACTGCAGCAGCCCGAACAATTTAAAAAACTTTTGGAAGCACACGGAGATTGGGTACAATGGGTGGACGCCAAGTCTTTATCCTTTGCAATGGTGCATGAAACTACCCTAGAATGGGAAAATCATTACCTCGACCTCCGAGATGGTAAGGTGCGCATCGATGCAGACCTTTTTCAAGCTGGGAATGACGGGGAGAAAGTATGGATAAGCCCTAATCGTCGATCCTTTCCGGGAAATTCTGTTCGCTTCTACCACAACTTGTATTCGACATTTCTAAGTATCCCATACGCGCTTACAGATACATTGGTGACCATCACCCCATTGGATAATCGGGTATTCAATGGCATTAGTTATCCAACACTGGAAGCAAAAGTGAAAGATGGCAAACTTTTAGGACCATCGAACCGCTACGAACTTTTGATCGATCCGACTACTGGCCAGTTGGCCTGGGTTTTATTTGCAGTTACTTTTTACGATAAGGGAAATCAAGTACAAGAAGCTTTAAAATACGAAGACTACCGCGATGCAGGTGGGTTGATCTTCCCAAGGGTAATTACCGGCTACCAAATCGAAAATGACTCTAGTAAACGAATTCGTTACCAAACTAGCTTCTCGGATGTGTTTTTAGTCAAAGATGAGCTGGATAGTGATCTATTTAAAAAGCCTAAAAATGCCGTGACGGCCAATTAAAGTTTTATAAGAATAGAAGTCTCCTATTCATGTATACAAAAAAAGGAGACAAATAAACTTATCTCCTTTTTTTGAATAGCTAAAAACCCCCTAGGAAATCACTGAACCAGGAGAAGTAACCTCATGCGGCTGGAGTAACTTGAGTTTCCCATCCTTATCCGATGCCATCAGAATCATCCCTTCACTATCAATACCCATCATTTTGCGAGGTACTAAATTAATCAACATGGTCACTTGCTTGCCCACCAAAAATTCTGGATCAAAATGCTCGGCAACACCGCTCAAGACAGTTCGCTGCCCTAGGCCAGTATCCACCTTCAGCTTGAGTAATTTCTTAGACTTAGGCATCGCCTCAGCCTCTAGTACAGTCACCACGCGCATATCTAACTTCGCAAAATCATCGTAGGTAATTAGCTCCTTCATCGCGGGAACTGGGAGGTCTGCAGCTTCATTCATTTTTTTAGCATTTACAAGTTTCTGGATCTGTCTCTCAACTACTTCATCTTCAATTTTTTCAAAAAGGAGGCCAATTTCTCCTAAAGATCGATTCGCCTGAATCAAGTTGCCATTCCCCGCATCTGTCCAGGTAGTGGCCTTCATCCCAAAGGTACGGTAAAGCTTTTGGGCGGTAAAAGGCAAGAACGGCTCAGATAGGATAGCCAAATTGGCCGCTACATTCAAGGCAATATTCAAGATGGTTTCGGTTCGAGAAACATCCGTTTTGATTTCTTTCCAAGGCTCGGTATCAGCCAAGTACTTATTTCCCATTCGAGCCAAATCCATCATCAAGCCCTGGGCTTCTCGGAAACGGAAACGCTCAATTGAGGCGGCGATTTTTTCTGGAAATCCTTCCAACTCCCGAAGCAAGTCTTGGTCAATACCTCTCAATTCTCCTCGAGCAGGCACAATCCCATCAAAAAACTTTTGCGTGAGCACCACTGCCCGATTTACAAAATTACCATAAATAGCAACCAATTCTGAATTGGTCCTTCCTTGAAAATCCTTCCAAATAAAATCATTATCCTTCGTCTCCGGCGCATTGGCGGTGAGCACATACCGAAGCACATCCTGTTGCCCTGGAAACTCTTCCAAGTACTCATGGAGCCATACAGCCCAATTACGGGTAGTAGAAATCTTATCTCCCTCCAAATTTAGAAACTCATTCGCAGGCACATTATCCGGCAAGATATACCCACCATGAGTTTTCAAAATTGCTGGAAAAATGATGCAGTGAAATACGATATTATCCTTGCCAATAAAGTGGACTAGCTTGGTGTCCTTGTCTTTCCAGTAAGGCTCCCAATCAATTCCTTTCTCCTTTGCCCACTCCTTGGTAGCAGAGATATAGCCAATTGGAGCATCAAACCAAACATACAGCACCTTGCCTTTGGCAGTAGGAAGAGGTACGGGTATACCCCAATCCAAATCTCGTGTCATGGATCTTGCTTGGAGTCCATCGCCTGCTTCTAGCCAGGAACGGCATTGACCAAGCACATTGTTTTTCCAATCGTCCCCATGCTCCTCCAAAACCCATTTTTTCAAGAAGTCCTGGTAGCGCGCCAAGTCCAAAAACCAGTGGGTGGTATCTTTCAAAATAGGAGTTCTACCGCTCAACTTGGACTTGGGATTGATCAAGTCGGTAGGACTGAGAGAGGCCCCACACTTTTCACACTGGTCTCCATAGGCATGCTCGTTGCCACATTTGGGACAAGTGCCTTCAATGTAGCGGTCAGCAAGAAACTGATCTGCCTCCTCATCGTAGTATTGAGCGGTGCTCTGCTCTAAAAACTCCCCTTTCTGGTATAAATTCGTGAAAAACTCCTGAGCCGTCTCGTGATGGATGGGTGCAGATGTTCGGGAATAGTGGTTGAAGCTGATGCCAAATTCAGCAAAACTTGCCATCATCAGTTTGTGGTAATAGTCCACTATCTGTTGGGGAGTTTTCCCCTCCTTGGCTGCCTTGATGGTAATCGCCACTCCATGCTCATCGGAACCGCAAATAAATGCTACATCTCTCCCCTGGGAACGCAAATAGCGCACATATATATCAGCAGGAATATAGCAGCCTGCCAAGTGGCCAATGTGAAGTGGTCCATTAGCATAAGGCAATGCTGAGGTGACGGTATATCGTTTAAATTTGGTGTTGCTCATGTAGGTGTCGTATCGCTCCTAGAAAAAACAAGTGCTTTTCCTCAAACGAGATGGTAAAGATAGAAAATTCAAGGGAAGCCCGTAAACCTTCCTGCGGATTAAATCCCTTCACACACATTTCTTGGCATACTAAGACTATCTTCAAAAAAATGAAGTGATAAATAGACTTCAAACAGCTTTTTCTTTAGTCTTTACCCTTATTTTTACCTAAGCAATTTTATCCTTCCATGACTCACGCTGAAGCCGCACATCGGATCCAAGAACTTACCCAGCAACTTGATTACCACAACCAGCTGTATTACCAGGAAAGCTGTACAGAAATTAGTGACTACGAATTTGATCAGCTTTTGGGAGAATTGGTTCGCTTGGAAAAAGGGTTTCCTGACTTGCTCCAGTCTGATAGCCCCAGCCAGCGGGTGGGAGGCACTATTACCAAAGAATTTCAGACCGTTGCACACGAATACCGCATGCTTTCCTTGGGTAATACCTACTCGGTAGAGGAATTGAGTGCATTTGATGAGCGAATTACCAAAGGCTTGGGCCTTAGCGATTATTCCTACTTCTGTGAAATGAAGTTTGACGGGGTAGCCATCTCTCTAGTCTACGAAAATGGGCGCCTCGTAAGAGCTGTTACCCGAGGAGATGGCACCAAAGGCGATGACGTCACCGCCAATGTGAAAACCATCCGAAATATTCCCTTGCAAATTACAGGAGAGTCCATTCCAAGTCGTTTTGAAGTTAGAGGGGAGATTTTTCTTCCACTGAAAGAATTCGAAAAATTGAATATCGATCGGGAAGCTAAAGGTGAAGCACTTCTCGCCAATCCTAGAAATGCTGCCTCCGGCACCCTCAAAATGCAGGACAGTAGCTTGGTTGCCAGGCGCCGTCTCAATTGTTATTTCTACCAGCTGCTTGGAGAAGACTTGGAAGTGAATCAACATGACCAAGCAATTCACCTGCTGGAAAAATGGGGATTCAACGTATCCCCCACCTACCAAAAGGCAAAAAATATCGAGGAAGTGTTTGTCTACATTGAATCCTGGAAGGAAAAACGAGTTGAACTTCCTTTAGATACGGATGGTGTGGTGATCAAGCTCAACTCCTATGCACAGCGAGAGGAGCTTGGCTTTACTGCGAAAATCCCGCGTTGGGCAATTGCCTACAAGTATAAGGCAGAAAGCGCGGAAACTGAACTGCTTTCCATTACCTATCAAGTAGGGCGAACTGGAGCAATCACTCCGGTGGCCAATCTAGTGCCTGTGCAACTTGCCGGCACCACCGTGAAGCGAGCTTCTTTGCACAATGCCAATGAAATCGAACGGCTAGCTATCCATGAAGGGGATTTTGTGTCCGTAGAAAAGGGAGGGGAAATAATCCCGAAAATCACTGCAGTCAATCCAGCAAAACGCAAGCCTGGATCTTTAGCCATCACCTATATCAGCACTTGTCCAGAATGCGGGACTGCACTAGAGCGAAAGGAAGGGGAAGCGAAGCATTACTGCCCTAATATAGCTGCTTGCCCTCCACAGATCCTCGGGCGTATCGAACATTTTGTTAGCAAACGAGCCATGGACATTGACTCTATGGGAACAGAACGAGTTCGGGCGTTGATTGACCAAGGTTTTATTCGAAACTATGCCGATATCTATAGTTTAGACAGTAAGCAAAATGAATTGCTCGGTTTGGAGATGAGCCAAGACCAATACGAGCGGGAGGTCAATGGGCTGCTGTCTATTTCATTGGATAAGGTATTTTTTGCACTCACCGAGGGGATTTCTTTAAAGCAAATCCAGGATTTTTTACTTGAAAATACCCATCTCCCCCTTCGAGATCGGATCCGAGCTTTTCAGGTACAATTGAAAGTTTGGAAGAAAAAAGTCCCTTCCAATGTTGGAATGATCGATTTTTTACTTCAAAACCTTAGCAAACATTCCAACCTTGTGAAGGTCGAAGACTACATACCTGTAGCTGTTGTTTTAGAAATCTTCCTAGGGACGAGGGTTTCCTTTGAACAGATTTTAGAAGCTAGCAAGCGAAACGGCACCATTCATACCATCCTTCTAGATCTGCAAACTACCTTGCCTAACGAAATCCAAGAGCGGATCAAAAAATTAAAAGCCAATACCTTCCAGGAGGGAGTTATCAGCAACATGATGGAAGGAATTTTTGCTTCCAAATCCCAAGATTTTCATAAGGTCCTTTTTGCCTTAGGAATCCGAAATATTGGTGAAAACACCGCTCAGCTCCTTGCAAATCACTTTGGAACTGTAGAAAAACTCCAAGCGGCAAGCGCTGAAGAATTACTAGAAATCAATGGGGTAGGTGAAACCTTGGTGCAGAGCATTCAGGAATTTTTTGCACAAGTACAAAACCTAGAAATTATAGCTCGACTAAAAGCGCAGGGATTGAATTTTGAAATGCAAGGGGGTGAAATCATTTCGCTTGGAAATGCGCTTGCTGGTAAAAAAATCTTGGCCTCTGGAAAATTGAATCACTTCAAAAGAGATGAGATTGTTACTTTTGTTCAGGCGCATGGAGGGCATTACCTAAGTTCGGTATCCAAAAGCTTAGACTTCATCATTGAAGGAGAAGACATGGGGCCCAGCAAAAAAGAGAAGGCACAAAAACTAGGAATATCCTTGCTTTCAGAAAATGAGTTTTTGGCGCTAGTCAAAGAAGTTAGATCTTAAAAAAAATTGTTCCGCCAACAATAACATTAAAAATGGATCAGATACCTTAATTTTACCTTGCTTAATTATCACATAAATAAATACAATGAACGCATTTAAAGGTACTGGAGTAGCATTGGTAACCCCTTTATTGGAAGATCAAAGTATCGATTTTGATAGTTTAAAGCGCTTAATCGACCATGTAATTGAGGGTGGAGTGGACTATCTTGTAGTGCTCGGCACCACTGGCGAGTCGGCTACAGTCTCCACATCAGAAAAGGCCATGGTCCTTAAAGCTTGCGTGGAATACAACAAGGGACGAGTTTCGGTGATGCTAGGACTCGGTGGCAATGCCACCCAAAGGCTTTTGGAAGAATTGAAAGAAACTAATTTTTATGGCGTTGCAGGAATTCTGTCTGTAAGCCCGTACTACAACAAGCCCACCCAGGAAGGAATTATAGCCCACTACCGTGCCTTGGCCGATGCTTCGCCCGTACCATTGATGCTGTATAATATACCTAGTCGTACAATGTCTAATCTAACGGCTGAAACGACCCTTACCTTATCGCATCATCCCAATATAATTGGCATCAAGGAAGCTAGTGGAAATTTAGAGCAGTGCATGCAAATTGCTACTGCCAAACCAAAAGACTTTCTTCTCCTCTCCGGGGACGATATCTTGACTAAACCCATACAGAGCATTGGAGGAAGCGGCGTGATCTCGGTATTAGCCAATGCACTTCCCGCTACTTTAAAGACGCTTTTAGAAGGTGGTCAAGATGTTTCCTCGGCAGCTTCTTTTTCTTTGTTGAAGCTGAATTCCCTGATATATCAGGAAGGAAATCCTGTTGGAATTAAAAATTTATTACTACACAAAGGCATCATTCGCACAGACCAGGTTCGACTTCCACTCCTTCGTGCTAGCCATGCCTTAAGTGAAAAAATCCGGTTGGTGAAATTACAGTAAATCATGCAGCCCTTATCTGTTTTACAACTCACTACTCATATCCAGCAGGTGCTGGAAAAGGAGCTTGAACCTTTAGTTTGGGTGGTGGGGGAACTGTCGGATTTTAGACAAGCAGCGCAGGGACATGTGTACTTTGAGTTGGTAGAGAAAGTAGGAAACCATGTTCAAGCAAAGATTCGCGCTAACCTCTGGCAGTTTACCTATCGTAGCGTAGCTGCCAAGTTTGAATCCGTTACCGGCACCTCGCTCAAGAATGGGATGAAAGTACTCGCTCAGGTGACTGTTACCTATCACCCGGTCTTTGGATTAAGTCTTAATGTCAAAGACATTGACCCCTCTTTTTCATTGGGCGAGCGGGCGAGAATTCGCCAAGAAACCATCAACAGACTCACCGAGGAAGGCTTCATGGTGCAAAATGCTCGCTTCCCTCTACCACGAGTCATTCAGCGAATCGCTATTATTTCTAGTGCTACCGCAGCAGGATATGGAGATTTCATCAACCAAGTGGATGGAAACCCTCAAGGCTATAAGATTTTCCACGAACTTTTCCAATCTCTAATGCAAGGCAACGAAGCTGTGGATAGCCTCCTTTCGGCCTTAGACCAGGTAGCAGAAAAAGCAGAACAACTTCAGTTGGATGCAGTAGTAATTATTCGAGGTGGCGGAGCTCAATTGGACCTAGATTGTTTCGATAATTACCTCCTAGGCGTTAAAATAGCTAATTTTCCCCTTCCTGTATTTACTGGAATAGGACATGAACGAGATGAGTCTATTGCCGATCTAGTGGCACATACCCCTTTAAAAACACCAACTGCAGTTGCTGAATTTATTCTTTCCAGCTTTCGAGAATTTGAGGAGAGCTTAGGCCTCATAGCCCAAAGATTGGATTGGATCACACGATCTACCTTCCAAGGGGAAGCGCAAAAACTTCAGGGATATACTTTACGCATCCTTGGAGAAAGTAAGCAACAGCTTGCACGAGAAGGTGAAAAGGTTAGAAACTGGGGAATGAGGATTCAGCAAGCAGGAAAAAATGGAGCCAAGCAGGAAAAGAATAGGCTTAGCCAAAAAGAGGAATTACTCAAAAAAGGATGGCAGCATTTTTTGAAAAGGCAGCAAGACAAATTAGCGCAAATTGAGGTTAGCAGCAGGCAGTTAGACCCTAGCAACTTACTTCAAAAGGGTTACACGCGAACCGAATCCAAGGAACTCCCCATACACTTGACTACCTTGGAACCTGGAGATAGGATCGTTACCCATACTTTCAATCAAAAAATTAGTAGTACGATCAATCGCATTGAAAAAAAATGAAAGACTATACTTATACCCAAGCGATGCAACGATTGGAGACAATTCTTGCTCAATTAGAGGAGGGGACTTCTACTGTGGATACGCTCTCTGAACTGGTGAAAGAAGCTGCAGACTTAGTCAGGTTTTGCAAAGAAAAACTACGAAATATAGAGGAAGAGGTGCAAAAGGGCTTTGAAGGCTTGTAGTTAGCGCTCAGCTTGATTTGTAAAGGGTTACACCAACACCTGCTGAATAGCTGGATGGTAACTACGGAAATTAAACGCTTTCTGGGGTAGCAATCACCTGCAAAAACTTCCGAGGGATACTCACCAACATGTTTTGATAGATACCAGGAATTCGAATAAGAAAATAATCCTTATTCCCTTTCTCAATACATTCTCCTACCAAATCCTCCAAAGATCCCCCGATCACTTTTACTTTTTCTCCAGGGGTAATTTCAGAACCATCGGTTTCTATCGCCACACCAGTTGCCAAAACACGTTTAATGGTTTCCATATCCTCATCACGAATGGTAGCTGGCTCTCCTGAAAAATTAACAAACTTCACTGCTCCAGGTGTTTGAAGGCAATTCCAAAGGTTATTTCGATCAGTTTTAACAAAGACATAGCCATTAAAAAGAGCTTTTTGCACCTTCTTTTTTCGATCTGACCACTGTCTCAACACCTCCACCATAGGTAAAAAAACTTCGATTCCAGTTTCAATTAGGCGCTCAGCAACTTTCTTCTCCGCTCGAGAAGTAGTGTACATCACATACCATTTTAATTCCTCCATAAGGCTTGGACTAAAGGGGAGACAAAGCTAAAAAAATAGATTACTATTTGCTAAAAAAACGAAAAAACCCCTGGAATAGTATTCCAAGGGTTTGATCAAAAAAACCACCAACCTTAACAGAGATGAGTTACCTACGGAGCTTGATCGCAAGTTTGTCTGTTAGCAAATACATCACTGGAACTAGTACTAACGTAATGATTGTTGCAAAGGTTAATCCAAATATTACCGTCCAAGCCATTGGCCCCCAAAAAGCTGCATTATCCCCTCCAATGTAGAATTGCGGATCAAAATTATTGAGTAACGTGGTAAAATTGATGTTCATTCCTATTGCCAAAGGAATCAAACCCAATACCGTAGTAATCGCCGTCAAGAGCACAGGTCGAAGTCGAGTTTTACCTGCCTCAATGATACTCACCAACAAATCAGGTTGGGATAGATAACTTCCTTTTTGGATACCCAATTCCTCCCGCTTTCTGGTGCGCACCAAATCGGTATAATCAAGCAATACAATTGCATTGTTTACAACTACCCCTGCCAAGGAAATAATTCCAATACCGGTCATGATCACCACAAAATCCATGTTGAAAATCACCAACCCCAATAAGACTCCAATAGTACTGAAAAGTACAGAGGTCATGATAATGAAGGGGCTAATTACCGAGTTGAACTGTGCCACGATAATCAAGAAAATCATGGAAAGGGCGATTCCTAATGCGCGTAATAGGAAGGCTTGAGACTTTGCCTGTTCCTCTTGTTCGCCAGTATACTTTACCGTAATCCCTTCTGGCACTGGATAGGAAGCCATCAAGTCCTTGATTTGATTATTTATTTCGGTAGGATTATATCCATCCAAAACATTGGAAAACATACTTACGGCCTTCTCCAAATCTTTTCTTTTTACCGAACCAAAGGTTGACCCATACTGAATATCAGCTACCGCAGAAATCGGCACTTCTCTTTTGTCACCAAATTTATCTCGGAACCCAATTTTCTTATTGACCAAGGCATTGATGTCGTATCTGGAGTTCTTATCTAAACGAAGTAAAATAGGGTAGTCATCTTCTCCTTCCTTATACTTAGATACTTCCAATCCAAACAAAGAAGTACGAAGCTCTGTGGCAATACTTGAGGTAGACAAGCCAAATCTTCTGGCCTTTTCTCGATCGATACGTACCTCCACTTCAGGATTTCCTAAAGAAAGATCTGTCTTAAGCTCTTCCAATCCTTGAATAGAATTGGATTCCAAAAAGGCTTTGGTTTTCTCCACAAAAGCAATCAACTGCTCGTAGTCTTCACCCACAAACTCAATATTAACTGGATTACCTACAGGAGGACCTTGGCGCTGCTTATTCAGCGTGATCAAAACCCCAGGGTATTTTTTTACCAACTTACGAATAACCTCCATCGCCTCGTTGGTATCTATTCCCTGACGGAAAATATAGTCCACAAAACCAATGGTGATCTTTGCCTTGTGCGGAGTCGACTGAATACTAGGTCCTTCAGTTGGATCGCCTGTTCCTTCCCCAACTTGAGAAATAACTGATTCGATGATACCCCCATAAGGCTCCAACTCTGCTACCATTTCGTCTTCCATTTTATCTACAAAAGAATTGGTAGCTTCAACGCTAGTTCCAATGGGGAACTCGACAAAAACATTCACCAACTGAGGTTGATTGTCTGGAAAGAAGAGGACTTTTGGAGAACGAATACCTAGCAAGACTATGGAAAATACCAAAAGACCAAAAGTGCCAACTAAAATTAGGTAAGGATTCTTTCCCCTTAAAGCAAACTTCAAAGTTCGCTCATAGCCATTCTCCAATTGAACCAAAAAGACCAACTGAAACCAGCATATCGCTTTTCTTAGCAAAAAGACATTGATCAAGGTAAATAATGCGGCAACCACGCAAAGAGAGCCGAATGCATTCCAACCCACCACATAAAAGAGTAGCCCCAAGGCACCCAATACTCCTGCTACTTTAAGAATATTTTTCTTTGGCTTATCTTGGGTCATGTCCTCAATCTTCATGAACATGGCTGTCATCACAGGATTGATCACTAAGGCTACAAATAGGGAGGCTGAGAGTACTATAATTAGGGTGATAGGAAGAAATTTCATGAAATCTCCCACCAAATCATCCCAAAATGCAAGCGGAAGGAAGGCCACCAATGTAGTGAGGGTTGAGGTAATAATTGGCCATGCCACTTCACCAACCCCTTCTTTTGCAGCTTGTACGGAAGATTTACCGTCCTGCATCATTCGGTAAATATTTTCTACCACCACAATGCCGTTGTCAACCAACATCCCAAGCGCAAGAATCAGTGAGAAAAGCACCATTAGGTTTAGGGTAATCCCAAGGGAATTAAGCACCAAAAATGAAATAAACATGGACATGGGAATAGCTGATCCCACGAAAAGTGCATTCCGAAAGCCCATAAAAAACATAAGGACCAAGACCACGAGGATAATTCCAAAAATAATGGAGTTCTCCAAATCGCTTACCTGAATACGGGTTTGCTTACTCTGATCGTTAGTGATAGAAATCTCTACATTTTCAGGGAACCGATTGGCTTTCGTAGTCTCAATGATTTCCTTGATTTTATCCGCAGCATCAAGCAGATTTTCCCCACTTCGCTTGGTCACATTAATAGTGATTACAGGAAGGTTTTTACTGCGAGCATAGGAAGTCCTGTCTTTAAAAGTATCCTTGATCTCGGCTACATCTTTCAAATAAACAATCCTCTGCTGATCCGTTTTGACAATAATATTGAGTAGATCCTGTGGATTGGTGAATTCCCCATCCACGCGTAGCGCACGCTCAAAATCTCCATTTTTTATACTGCCACCAGAGATGGAACGGTTTTCAGTTTGGATCGCTCCCGAAATATCGCCAAAACCTACCCCTACGGATTCCATTTTGTAAGGATCGACGTTGATTTGAATCTCACGCTCCACTGTACCCGAAAGGTCAGCTTTGGAAATTTCTGGAAGCTTCTCAATAGCATCTTCAAGGTACTCCCCAAATCGCTTCAATTCCTGCTCTGAATACGGACCAGAAATATTGACGTTCATGATCGGGAAATCAGAAAGATTTACCTCCAATACATTAGGATCTTGATCCAAATCGCTTGGGAGCTGGCTTTTTGCCTTATCCACCACATCCTTCACATCTTGAATGGCTTTGGAAATCTCCACCCCAGGGGTAAATTCAATTACAATAGAAGAGAAATCCTGAACTGAAGTCGACTTGATATCTTTGACATTATTCAAAGATTTCAACTCCTTTTCTATAGGTCTAGTAATCAGGTTTTCCATATCCACAGGCGAGTTGCCGGGATAAGGAGTTCCCACATATACGGTCGGAATAACGATTTCGGGAAAACTTTCCTTAGGCATGTTGCGGTAAGCACCCAATCCCAAAACCGTAATGATTAGTGTTAAAATGATGGCCGAGGTGGAATTGTCTACGCTTAAGCTGGACAGTCCAAACTCTCGGATCGTTTTCGATTTTTGAGGGATATACATGATTACTGCTTAGAAACGTTCACACTAAAGTTATCTCCAACCTCTCGGAAGCCCTTATCAACCAAAATCTCGGTACCCACAAGGCCTTCTACGATTTCTGTTTCTTCACCAGAGGTATAGCCTCGCTTCACGTATTTCTTTTTTGCTACTCCATTTTCTACCGCAAACAAATAGTCTCCTTTAGTGTCTGCGAGAACCAAGTGTGCAGGAACGATCACAGTCTCTTTATTTTTATAATCCTGAATCTTCAACACCGAAATCATATTGGGCTTCACCTCTGGAAGGTTTGACAAGAACACTTCTACTTTGAATGTACGGTTGTTGGGATTGATGATCGATCCAGTAGCAGATACTTTAGTCGTCAAGGTCTTGTTGATGGACGGGAAGTTGATTTCAACTAAATCCCCCTTTGCCAATACCCCGATGTAACTTTCAGAAATGTCTGCTTCAACAAATAGGTCACTTTCTCCAACAAACTGAAACATTTGCAATCCCGGCTGCACTAACTCTCCTGCTTTTACTCGAACTGTCTCTACAGTGCCATTAAATGGCGCACGAATCACAGATTTAGCCAATTGAGTTCGCATAGACGCCATGCCTTTTTCCAAACCCTCTTTTCGACTTTTCGCCTCTAAGTACTGAATTTCTGTTCCAATCTTTTGATTCCATAAGCGTTCCTGCTTTTCAAATACTATTCTCGCTAAGGAAAGACTATTCTCCATTTCTTCCATACTGCGCTGAAAAGATTCAGAATCAATTTTTGCGAGGATTTGACCTTTGGCAATGCGCATCCCTTCCAAAGCTGGAATCTCAAGGATTCTTCCAAGCGTCTCTGAACTGATGCTCACATTCTTTTTGGAAAGTACAGAGCCGGTTACTTCCACAAAGTGATTGAATTCTCCTTTTCTTGCGGGTATTGTGGTGATCAACAGAGACTTTTTAGCAGACTTAGCGAATTCTGGATCTGCCGCAATCAATTCTGCTTCCAATGTTTTTATTTGCGTATTAAGCTCAGATAGTTGGCTTTTTAAGTCTTCCAATTCAGCTTTTTTTGCTTCAAGGCCGTCTCCTACACAGGAGGCTACTCCAAGAGCAAGAAGGAGCAAGTTGGCGAAGGTAAGTTGTGATTTCATGAGAGTAGAATAGAGTTGGAATCGTTGGTTTAGTTAGTCAAATCAGGCTTCAACAAGCCCAGGGCTTTTTCTAGATTTATTTTGGAAATTAAGCCATCGTAGATGGCACCGAGGTAATTGATTTCTGCTTGAATCAAGGCAGCATCTGCCTCCACTACTTCAAGATTGGAACCCACACCTTCTTTGTATTTTATTCGCGCAATTTGGTAGACCTCTGTTGCCAACAGCAAGTTGGACTGCTGCACATCCAAAATGCTGAGATCGTTACGAAGGTTGGCTTTGGCGCTGTATAGCTCATTTTGGAAGGACTCCTTCAAGAAGGAGCGCTGGTTCTCTAACTGGTTGATTTGAACACGATTTTTTTGAATTCTCGCCGTTTTGGAGAATCCATCAAAAATGGGAACAGACATACTCAATCCTAATAAGGAGCTTCCAAACCAATTTTCATTACTAAACACCGTATTCAGTTCATTGCCTGCACCACTTCTGCGTGCATTTCCTATAAAATTAATTTTGGGCATGTACTGATATTGGTTGTTTTTTAAGTCCAAACCAGTGAGGGCTAACTGCGTGGATACTTGCTCCAGCTCCACTCGGTCCGTGCCTTCTTCACCAAGAAGTTCGAGCATCTCTTCCTTCATAGACAAACCTTGCAAGGATTCCGCCAGTACAATTTCATATTCCATCGGCATACCCATCTGAAGCTTTAGAATTTGTGTGCTGATGTCCATAGCAGTGAAACTTCGTTGGACTTGGGTATAGGTATTATTACGCTGAACCTGGACACGAGATACATCTACTTTTTCGACAAATCCAGACTCATATAAGGCAGTTGTTTCTTTGAGCAAAGTATCAATGCGTGACAAGTTTGCTTCTGCAAGTCGGATGCGCTGTTGGTTCACCAATACCCCGAAATAGGCCTTTTTCACGTTTTCAACGACATCGTTTTCTGTCTTTTTTAGGTTTTTATTTGTTAGGTCAAATAGCGTTTGTGCTGCGCGAAGACCTACAAAAAATGACCCGTCAAAAATCATCTGAGAAATACTCACACCCAATCCAGAGGAATAACTTACCCCAAATCGAGCAGGAATCACATCGCCAGGAATCGAGGGATTTCCAAAAGGAGGCTTGTTAGGCAAGAACACAACTGGGATTTTTGGGTTGTAATCCAAGTTGTAGGAACCATTAATTTGGGGCAATCCTTGCGAAGTAGTTTCCCTAATGGTGGCCTTGGAAATCAAGAGCTCCAAGCGCGCATTTTTTGCGCTGGCATTATTTTCCAAAGCATAGGTTAGTGCCTCAGATAACCTTAATTCCACCAGCTGTTGGGCAGCCGAAGGAAAAACACTTATCCCTACCAGAGCAAGCAGGAGTAGGTACTTTTTCATAACTAGTTGGTTTAATTAAATATGTCTTTTTGAGCCAAATAAGCTTGTCTTCCTTTATCCGTAAAAATACCGTGAAGAAAATGATCTAGGATCACCATCTGTTCCTCTACCAAATTGTAATCTGGGTCAGCAAAATTTCTGGGTTCAAACGCAGTTGTAATTTGGCTTAACCGCACTTTGGCAAGCACTCGAGAATCAATCTCAGACCGGAAATAGCCGAGCTGCTTCCCAAGGTCAAGCACATTAATTAAGTCTTTTTTTATGGTTTGCTCCTTGAAGGATTCAAACAGCTTCCAGGCTTCAGGAAAATATTTCTGCACCTCCATAATCACAAGCGGATTGATAGAAGTAAGTCGATCTCGCATCATTCGAGAAGTCTTTACTAGGTGCTCAATGACGCCATCACCCTGTTCGAGTATAAGAGAAAGCTTCCGCTGGTCCTCTTCCAAAATGGTAGTAAAAACTGCATTTACTAAATCCTTTTTATCTTCAAACTCTTGGTAAATGGTCTTTTTTGAAATACCAGCCTGTCGAGCTAGGTCTTCCATGGTAACCGTCCGCACCCCAAACCGAGTAAACTGCTCCGTTGCTACCTCCAAAATTCGTTTTCTGGCATCCATTTTTAGTTTATTTGAAAAACAAAACTACAGAAACTATTTTATTATTTAAGGTTTCTTTGGTTTTGTATTGAAATAAAATTCTAAAAACTAGGTTTTTTTCTGATTGAAAATTATTTTAATTCTGTTTTTTATCTTTTTTTAGCTAAGAAATACTCCATTTAATTTTTTGATAAATTATTGTTTTAAATGTAAGTTCCGCTTCAGAATTTTATATCAATAACAATATTGCACCAGAAGTACTTGTTCACTTCCCGCTTTTCTTCAAAAACTAACTTTTAATAGCCCATCGAAAAATATAGGGTCTAGCGGCAAAAAATGGGGATATAGCTTTTTCGAAGTTTAACCTATAACCCTTTAAGAAAACCAAGTCAAAAAGTAAAAACTTAAGCCTACTTTTTACGATCTAAAACCCAAATTCTTACCTTTGGAACTTACCCGCCCAAGGACATGATTTTCTTCTTTGAATCCCCTCAAAAACTCATTTATGGAGTTCAAGTACCTCAACCTCTGCACGGAGAAGACTTACATAAACTAAACTGGCTTTTTGGGGAGGCAAAAACCATCCAATCGGATAAAGTTAGTGGTACCTACTTAGGACCACGCAAAGAAATGATCACTCCTTGGTCTACCAATGCCGTTGAAATCACAGGTAATATGGGAATAGCTGGCATCCAACGCATTGAGGAATTCACTCCCCTCCCAGCAGGTGAAACAATCGATCCCATGCTTCAAAAAGACTATGTGGGATTGGATCAAGAAATTTTCGACATCCACCTCCAGCCCGAGCCAGTCAAAGCAATCACAGATATTGCGTCCTACAACCGAAGTGAAGGCCTCGCTTTAAGCCAAGAAGAGGTGGACTACCTCAACCAGGTTTCCGCTCAACTTGAGCGACCCCTCACCGACTCGGAGGTATTTGGCTTTTCACAGGTCAACTCCGAACACTGCCGCCACAAGATCTTTAATGGCACCTTCGTGATCGATGGCGTAGAAAAGCCGATGACACTTTTCCAGTTGATTAAGGAAACATCCAAACAGCATCCCAACCGTATTGCCTCTGCTTACAAGGACAATGTCGCATTCATACATGGACCACGTATCCAACAATTCGCTCCAAAAACACAACACCAACCTGATTTTTTTGAACCTCGAGAAATTGAAACCGTCATTTCTTTAAAAGCAGAAACCCACAACTTCCCCACCACCGTCGAGCCCTTCAATGGCGCAGCTACTGGTGCCGGTGGTGAGATCCGTGACCGACTAGCTGGGGGTACCGCTTCCATCCCATTAGCTGGAACAGCAGTATACATGACTTCTTACACGAGGTCAGAAGCAGGACGAAGCTGGGAAAAAAATCTACCTAACCGTCCCTGGCTGTACCAAAGCCCCATGGATATCTTAATCAAAGCCTCCAATGGCGCTTCTGACTTTGGAAACAAATTTGGCCAACCCTTAATCGCAGGCTCGGTTCTCACCTTCGAACACGAGGAGAATGAGAAGCAGCATGGCTTCGACAAGGTAATCATGCTTGCTGGAGGCGTAGGATTTACCAACGCCAAGTACACCCAAAAAGCCGAACCCAAGTCAGGAGACCAAATAGTCATCATGGGTGGCGACAACTACCGCATCGGTATGGGTGGATCTGCAGTATCTTCCTTGAATACGGGTGAGCTATCGAACGCCATAGAACTCAATGCCATCCAACGCTCCAATCCAGAAATGCAAAAGCGAGTTTCCAATGTGATTCGAGCCATGGCTGAAAGCGATTCAAATCCCATCGTATCTATCCACGACCACGGTGCTGGAGGACACCTCAACTGCCTCTCCGAATTGGTTGAAAACACAGGAGGTACCATTCACATAGACCAACTCCCTGTTGGGGATCCGACCCTATCTGCCAAAGAAATTATCGGCAACGAGTCCCAAGAACGAATGGGCCTAGTGGTAGGTAAAAAGGATATTCCTCTGCTTCAGCAACTCTCCGAGCGGGAACGTGCCCCCTTCTATGTGGTTGGCGAGACTACAGGAGACATGCACTTTAAATTTGAGAACCAAAAAACAGGTGAAAAACCAGTAGACTGGAATCTCGGATACCTATTTGGCTCTTCTCCAAAAACCATACTTGAAGATGTAAGTGAGAGAGGTTCAAACTTTACGGATCCCTCCCACCAAGGAGACTTACTGATCACCTACCTCAAAGAAGTACTTCAACTGGAAGCAGTGGCCTGTAAAGACTGGTTAACCAATAAAGTAGACCGCTCCGTTACCGGGCGTGTGGCCACCCAACAGACCGTCGGCGAGATCCAGTTGCCTCTCAACAATGTGGGGGTAATGGCGCTAGATTTTATAGGTAAAAAAGGCATCGCAACTTCGATCGGTCATGCCCCCGTAGCCGCCCTGGCAAACCCAGAGGCAGGTAGCCGATTGGCCATTGCAGAAGCACTTACCAACCTGATATTTGCCCCTATTACAGATGGATTGAAGGGAATTTCCCTCTCTGCCAACTGGATGTGGCCTGCAAAAAACAAAGGGGAAAACGACCGACTCTACCGCGCAGTACAGGAAGTGTCTGAGTTTGCTATCGCCTTGGGCGTCAATATCCCAACAGGCAAGGACTCCCTATCCATGACCCAGAAATATCCCGATGGAAAAGTAGTCTTCTCTCCAGGGACGGTCATCATTTCTGCCATTGGTGAATGCGAAGACATCAAAAAAACAGTTAAAACGGCCCTTATCCCAGAGGCAGGTACGAAAGTAGTATACCTGGACTTCTCTAAGGATGCTGCCAAGCTTGCTGGATCTTCCCTATACCAAGCCCTCAACAAAGTCGGTCAAGTACCACCTACCGTTGTGGATGCCGCCTATTTTGCAAAAGCCTTCGAAACAGTACAGCAACTTATCTCACAAGGCTTAATTCTAGCCGGTCACGATATTTCTTCCGGCGGCATGCTGACTGCCTTATTGGAAATGTGCTTTCCAAACTCATCTACTGGAATTCAAGTGGATGCAGCGAAACTTCCAGAAAAGGACCTAATTAAGGCCTTATTTTCTGAAAATCCAGGAATTCTGATTCAAGTAGCCCCTACTGGAAAAGTTGAAGAATTGCTTGCAAACGCCAGGATTGACTTCATTTCTCTTGGTGAAGTGACCTTAAATGGAAAACTACAAGTTGCCAACCACTCCCTTGACATTGCCGAGTCGCGAGATATCTGGTTCCGCTCTTCCTACCTGATGGACCGGAAGCAAAGCGGAGAAAAGCTAGCACTGGATCGCTTTACAAACTACAAAAACCAACCTTTGCAGTACGCCTTCGCTCCAAGACTGGAAGGTAAGTTAGCCCACCTAGGCCTCGATCCCTTACGAACCAATAAAGGGAAAGCAACTGCCGCCATCATCCGTGAAAAAGGGGTAAATGGGGACCGAGAAATGGCCTATTCGCTGTGGCTAGCTGGATTTGAAGTCAAGGATGTCCACATGACCGACCTAATCACCGGACGGGAAGACTTGAACGGCGTTCAAATGATCGTATTTGTGGGCGGCTTCTCCAATTCGGATGTATTGGGCTCCGCCAAAGGATGGGCAGGTGCTTTCTTATACAACCCGAAAGCCAAGCAAGCGCTAGATGCATTTTATGCACGACAGGACACCCTTTCCTTGGGGGTTTGCAATGGCTGCCAGCTGATGATTGAATTGGGTCTGATTACTCCAGATCACATTGAAAAACCTAAAATGCTGCACAATGCAAGCCATAAGTTTGAATCTTCCTTTGTGAATGTGACCATCCCTGAAAACAATTCTGTGATGCTCGGAAGCCTAAGTGGACAGCGTCTCGGGGTATGGGTAGCACATGGAGAAGGTAAATTTTATCTCCCGAAAGGAGAAAATGCTTACCATTTTGCGATGAACTATAGTTATGCCGCCTATCCGGGCAACCCGAACGGTTCAGACTTTGCTACGGCAGGAATCAGTTCTGTCGACGGACGACACCTAGCCATCATGCCACACATTGAGCGGAGCATAAAGCCATGGAACTGGGCATACTACCCAAGCGAGCGTACCGATGAAGTAACTCCTTGGATGGAAGCCTTTGTCAATGCAAGACAGTGGGTGGAGGGAAAGTTAGGCTAACTCAAGTTTGACAAAACTTCGCCACAAGATTATAAGGGGTGTTGATTGAGCAGCATCCCTTCTTTTACTGTCTTTAGGTAAGTGATTGCTTTGCCATCCTCTCCTACCTCGCATACGCGATAGCTCGGAAAGGGATTGCCCCACGAACCTCCAAAATGTCCCGACCAAAGAAAAGGCTTATTCCGGTACACCATCAAACCATCCAAGTCGTGGTCATGCCCATGGAAAGTGGCACGCACATTGGGATAGCTAGCGAGTAGGTTTAAAAAATCTTGACAAGATACCCCGTTCCTTGTCCAATCATTCTGAGAGATATGGATGAAGACAAATACATGGGAAAGCAGTTCATAAGACCCCAAAATCCCCTTCAAATACTTTAAATCTGCACAGAGATACTCTCCCTCCACGTTAGAGGAGTCAAGTAAAACCACCCCATAGTCATCCTTCAGGACAAAGGAATGATTGGTTGGATGCCCCATCAATCGTACAAATGTCTCTTCATCCACTCGATCATGGTTACCCCGTGTGGCAAAAGTAGGAAACTGAACTTGATCGTAGACCGCCTTGACCTCAGGCAGAAAAGAAGGAATATCGTGAATCAAATCCCCATTGAAGACTATAAAATCCACCCCTTTTTCACGATGGATAGCATCAATTAAATTTTGATGTGACAAGGCGAAATTCGTATTTTGCTGCCCCCAGTGCCCATCTGAGGCAGTGATAAATTTGAGTCTTGTAGATTTTGGAAGTTGGATAATACCGTGGCTCATGAAAGGTAGGGAAATCAATCCCACACTCAATGCACCGATTTTTTGGAGAAAAGGACGTCTTTGCATGGCTTGAAAATACAACATTGACTTCACTTTTCGAAGTACCCAACCCTCACGAATAAAATCTTTGGAAATCTGATTTTCAAAAGGGACGGATTGGGGCTGTACCTTTTCCGTGACTGGATTGCTGAAGCCATCCCTTTTGCTTACTTTTCGAAAAACCCTCCTGCTATGCGAAGCTACTTGTTCACTTCCCTATTTCTTTTGATTGGCATCAGCCTATCTGCACAAACCATCGATCAAGCTCAATTGGATGTGCTCACTGAAAAACAATGGCAGTCAGGCCTTCGCCTCCTGAACGAGCTTGTTTCCATACCCAATGACGCCGTGTTCCCGGAGCAAATTGCGGTAAATATTACCTGGTGCGAGCAGGCCTTCAACTCAAGGAATTGGACTGTAGAACGATTGGAAACGGGTGGAATTCCCCTTCTTCTCGTCGAGAAGAAACAGGCGAATGCAAAAAAAATAGCATTATTCTATTTCCATGTGGATGGGCAGGCAGTAGATATCAGCAAATGGGATCAGCCCGACGCCTACCAACCTGTGCTCAAAGCCCAATCAACCACAGGTACCTGGGAACAGCTTCCTATGGAAAAACTTCAAACCGAATACAATCCCGACTGGCGCATTTTCGGTCGCTCCACATCGGACGACAAAGGTCCTCTAGCCATGCTGCTCACTGCTTGGGATGCACTAACCGAAGCCAGAATTTCACCCGACTACTCAGTGAAAATCATACTAGACTTTGAAGAAGAACAAGGTTCTCCCCGACTCCCCGCCGCAGTAGTCAAATACAAAGAAAAACTTGCCGCTGATCTCATGCTAATCATGGATGGACCCCGCCATACCTCAAACCTCCCTACACTTAGTTATGGAGCACGTGGAATTTCTGAGTTATTTCTGACCACCTATGGGCCCAAGCTCCCCCAGCACAGTGGGCACTATGGAAATTATGCGCCCAACCCAGCCCTTCTAATGTCCCAATTGCTCGCGTCTATGAAAGATGAAAATGGACAAGTAATTATTCCCGGTTTTTATGACGGCATCGCCTTTTCCGAGGCGGAACGCAAAATCTTTGCTGCTGTGCCTGACAACGAGCCCACTGTCAAAAAGCGCTTGGGCCTCGGCCGAACAGATCAAGTAGGAAAAAGCTACCAAGAGAGCATAAACTACCCATCAATCAATATTAAAGGACTGTCTTCGGGCTACACTGGAGCCCAGGCCACCACCATCATCCCTGCGATCGCTCTAGCCGAACTAGACATGCGACTCGTACCCGAGTCTGATCCGGTACGCTTGTTTGAACTGATCAAAGGACACATCCGTGAACAGGGGTTTTACATTACCGAAAAGGACCCCAGCGATGAGGAAAGGATGTCCCACCCAAAAATAGTCAAAGTGGGTACTTCCATTTCCTATCAGGCTTTCCGAACGCCGATGGACTCTCCGACTGGAGCTTGGTTGAGGAAAGCGATGGTCCGTGCTTTTGGTCAGGACCCTGTCCAAATTCGTATTTCTGGAGGATCCATCCCCATCTCCCCTTTCGTGGATGCGCTTGGCATTCCTGCCGTGACCATACCTACGGTCAATGCCGACAACAACCAACACAGCCCCAATGAAAACCTGCGCCTTGGGAACTACAAGGAAGGAATTCGTGTGATTCTAAGCGTACTGACAGAGAAAATGTACTAATTAGTTTCCTCTCAAACTACTCCCTTATCCGCATACAACACCAATCTCAGGATGTCGTAATCGTACTTGCCCTCAAAATGGGCATAATAGGCCTTCAAGGAACTTAGTTTTTTGGGAACCCCTTGAATCTCCCAAACAGCTTCTTGAGCCACCAAAGCCTCTACCTGGATCTGACCAGTTTTGACTCCATGGCCAAGGTGAGTCATAATGGTTCCTAGAGTGTACCCCCTTTCAGTAGCAATTTCTTCCCCTGTTTTTCCATCAAGAAAAAGCCGAATACTCTGGTCCTTGGAATCTTCCTTTTTATCTCTAACTGACTTTTTCTCCTTGGATTTCTTCCTTCCGGACTTATTCTTGGTGGTTGCCGTCGCAGGCAATGCCTCCCGAAATTGGGACACTAGCTGCTGACGAAACTGCCTGATTCGCAGGTCCACCGCGTCCAAAGAACCAATTCCTTCTCCTTTAAGAATTCCTTGAATCAGCATGCTGCTCCTAGCAATGGCGGTGTACTTCGCAAGAAATTCCAGCTCTAACTCCTCCATAGATTGCTGGTAACTCTTCACCCGGGATAGTCGCTCAATTTTCACCAAGTGACGAAGTAAAATTTTGGTCCCCTCTAAAAGCAGTTCCAAATAATAGGCAGACCCTTTTTCCAAGCGATCCAGCAACTTTACCTCTTCTTTCCGCTGAATCAAAAACTGCAATTGCTGACGGAATTTGCGGGTATTTTCCCGCTCTACATCTAGAAGCTGGTACAGCGCAGGGAGGTCTGCCTGCAACTCTTCCTCCTCAAACTCCATGGAAGAGTCCTGCTCTTTCTGAAATTGGATTAGAGCCCCTATCAAACTCTCCAACTCAAAGGTTTGCTCAACTAATTGGAATAAATAGTTCTCTTGATGTACACGTAGGAGCTCAGGTAAATCCTGATGACTTGACTTTTCATGGGTAAACCCAACCACCTTTGCATCCGAAAAAATCACCTCCGTTTGAATGCGCGTTCGTAAAATCAACCCTTCTAAACTCCTTAATCTACTCAGTGCCACATATACCTGCCCTGGAGCAAAGGCCTGCCCTACATCCACGATGGCTTTGTCAAAGGTCAGTCCCTGACTTTTGTGCACGGTCACCGCCCAAGCCAGTTTGATGGGATATTGAGAAAATGTACCAATAACCTCCTCTTCCAACTCCTTGGTTTCCGCGTTGAGCTGGTACCGTTTGTTCTCCCAATCCTCCTTTCTGAGCACATACTCCTCCTGCTGATCATCCATACGGACTTTTACCTCATCCGCAGCCAGTTGAATCACGGTAGCCAATTTTCCGTTGAAGTAGGAGGCGTTCCCAGAGGAATCATTCTTGATAAACATCACCCGAGCCCCCTCTTTTAGTTCTAAGATCGGAGGTAGCGGAAACATACTTTCAGGGAATTCACGATCTAAGTCCGCATCGTAAAAAAAGGAGGGGAGAGCCAAGCTCCGCAACTCCCGCAAATTCAGTTCATCCGCCTTGTAATTGTGTGTGGTCAAGGTAATGCAAGGCATCAGCTCCTGAATCTCATCCAAGGATTTAAACTGCTGGTTTAGGCGGCGGACATCCTCTTGGGTGGGCTTATTGTCGCGTAGGTTGTTTAAAATTCGGATAAAGGTTTCGTCCTGCTGCCGGAAGATTTTATCCAACTCCAGGTAAATCAAACTGGACTGCTGTAGCGCTTTCGCTTCAAAAAAATGCATGGAAGTATAAAATCGGTTCAGCACGGCCCATTCCTCGTCCTTGACCACCGGAGGCAATTGATACAAATCACCAATCAACAGCACCTGAACTCCCCCAAAAGGAACCTCAAAGTTGCCCTTCACACTACGCATACGGTAATCAATGGCATCCAATATATCAGCACGCAACATGCTCACCTCATCAATTACCAGCAGGTCTATGGCTTTTAGAACCTTCCTTCTAAGCTGGTTCAAAGGATGCCTTCTTGCCAACGTTTGCTGTGTAAAAAATCCCTGCTGATCAGTAAAGTTTCCCTCCGCCTCACGTGTGGGTAAAAAAGAACCAAAAGGCAGCAAAAACTGAGAATGGATCGTCACCCCCTTCGCATTAAGCGCAGCAATTCCCGTAGGAGCCAAGATTACAAAACGCTTGTGTGTGTACGCTGTGAGGTCTCGAAGAAAAGTAGTTTTTCCTGTACCTGCTTTACCCGTCAAAAAAATGGAAGCTCCCGTCGTATTTACAAATCTAGCCGCTAGCTCCAGTCGGTCCGTAGAACTATTCATTCCACTAAATTAGTTTTTTGTTGCTTACCTTAAGGGTGCTTCGTAAAAATTACTAGTAATTTTCGGGGAAGACGCAGAATGGGCAACTAAGTTCGGTATTCCCCCAAATTTCCATGTATATCCATCCGCTCAACTCATGGGAAACGGAAACTGAAGTTCAGGAATTTATTCAAAAAAACTCTTTTGCTACCCTCTATTCCCAAGTGAATGGAAAACCCTGGGCCACCCACCTTCCTGTATTTTTGGAAAAGAAAACGAATAGAGGTTTTATCCTTAATGGGCATCTTGCCAAAGTCAACACCCAAGCAAAGCGACTTGCAAACCTTGAGGAGGTATTGGTGGTATTCCATGGCCCTCACGCCTATATCTACTCCTCTTGGTATCCCCTCCCCCGCCCACCTGGAATTATTGGCCGTGCATGTTTACGGAAAGGCAAGATGCATCGAAGGCGAGGAACTCCTGCACCACCTCAAATCCCTCGTCGATCACTATGAAGAAGGAAGACCCAATCGCGTGCAGGTAGAAACCATGTCTCCAAGCTATTTGGAAGGTCAAATTCGCGCCATTTTAGGCTTTGAAATCGAAGTCAAGGAAGTTCACGCTAGTGCAAAACTTTCCCAAAACCGGGACGATGAGAATTACGGACGTGTCGTTAAGCAGCTTGAACAAAGTTCCATACCGGGCGACTTAGAAGTGGCTGAAGAAATGCGAAAACGAAGACAGACCGTCGATAGGTAGTGTTCAGGATTCGACCTTTGTAAGAAGCAAGAGATTAGAGGCAAGAAATAGGATAAAATCCTGCTTAATAGGCAGGATTTCATTAGCAGCAGGACTGTGTCTAATCTCTTTGTCTTGCCTCTTGGCTCAAAAGTCTCTTTTATGCCATATTTCGTGCCTCGTAAATCGTGCTTGATACTTTTTTAAACCCTCACTTTGGTCGTGCCTCCACCTTTCAAGGTGATTTCCACAGGTTTATTGGTTTTCCAATGTCCCCCAGTAAAATCAGGAATATCGATGGAGTTGGAGCGATTGGCTACCGACCACTCACTCATCGGAGTAATGCAACTCCACAAGGCCGCATCATACACATCCTGATCTAGTGCAAGTCCATTGCGCAAGCAATCAATTAGCCTCCAGTCCATCATGAAATCCATCCCTCCATGTCCTCCAATCTGCTTGGCTAGTTCACCTACCTTTTGGACAATCTCTGGCGTGTATTTTTCCTTTAGTGCCATCATCTCCTCCTCCTTCATCCAGCTATGCCCTTTAGCTACTTTTTGTTCGGGGTATTTTTGAGCGTATCCCTCGGTACCACTCACAACATGCAAACGGGAATACGGCCTAGGCGAGGTCACATCGTGCTGTATGACGATGCTTTTCCCCTTTTTGGTTTTTACTACAGTGGTATTCATGTTGCCTCTATAGGTCTTGGCTGCATAGGAATTCCAAAACGAATCCTGCTCTGCCAGTTCCTGGGCTTTTTTCTGCATCTGAAAATCCTGAGTTGATAAGGAGGTCAAGTAATCCATCTGATCCCCTCGATTGATATTCAAAATCTGACTGATCGGACCTAAGCCATGAGTGGGATACAGGTTGCCATTTCTGAAATTCTCCTCTAGTCTCCACATTCCTTGATAGCCTTTGTCCTTATCAAAATTGAGAAACATCAAGTCGTGGATATAGGCACCTTCCACATGCACCACTTCTCCAAAGAAGCCCTCACGAGTCATCTTTAAGGTCATCAACTCAAAGAAGTCATAGCAGCAATTTTCCAACTGCATGCAATGTTTTTTGGTACGCTCGGAAGTTTCTACCAGCTGCCAGCAATCGTCTAAAGTGCGCGCAGCAGGCACCTCCACCGCGGCATGCTTGCCTGACTCCATGGCATAAACTGCCATAGGCGTATGCCACTCCCAAGGTGTAGTAATGTAAATCAGATCTAAATCAGGCCGCTCACACATTTTCTTCCAGGCAAAAGGCGAGCCCGAATACAAATCAGGACGATGGATACTGCCTTCCAACGATTTTTTAGCCTTCTCCGCACGTTCTGGCAATAGGTCACAAAGTGCTTTGATCTCCACTCCATCAATTTTACTCAAACGATCTACAGCCCCAGGCCCACGATTGCCCAAACCAACTATTCCTACCCTCACCACATCTAGCTTAGGTGCCGCAAAGCCAGACATATTGAAAGACTGGATTCGAGAAGCCCCAAAAGAGGCTTCCAAAGGTAAAACTTTCATGGATTCTGCCAAGGTGCTTCCTGCACCAAATAGTCCTAGGCCTGCGAGCCCCGTGGTCTTTAAAAATTCTCTTCTTCGATTCATGGATTTGTTCTTTTTTGGGTTTGCATACTCTAGTTACTAAAAAATCAAAAAAAATCCCTGCTGCCAATCAAAATCAACAGAAAAAATCACTTGAGTCGCTATCTAGGTACTGAAATAAACAAAGAAAAATCTGATCCTAATTTTCTGGAATAGGAGAGGTTTTGATATTTTCCAAATTAATTTCTGAAAGCTTTCCCAAAGCCCCAGACTCATACAGCACCTGCATGGAATCCAATGGAGTTTCTTTATTTACAGCTTTCAAATTGTTGTAATCTTGAAATCGTATCCCCCAAATTTCTTGAGCCGCCCGAACTTCTCGCATACGAACACCGCCACCATCGGTATTGTAGCTGTAGGCGATGTAGTCCATTCGGTAATCATCAAGGCCAAACCAGTATAAAAACTCATCTTCGAAATGTTCTCCTCCACCTTCCGCTTGAAAGGTAACCTTGATCAAATGATATTTTTTACCCTTGATGGAGGTTTGACCAAGGTAAGTTTTGATCGCCGCAGCATCATTCAGTCCATATGGCAAGAAAGCAAAATAGGCCACAGAATTAACCGACTGTGAAAATGCTCCAATTCGCTCTTCGGTTAAGGTATCCACCAACACTCCATTAACCTTCCGTGTAAATCCAGCATTATTCAAAACGTCCACCACCTGACCAGTGGAGTCGGGAAACTCCCTGCGGTATTCAAAGGAGGTTTGTGACTTGAAAATAGCATAATGTATACCCCTGAAATCAAAAGCAATGACCGTTTTTTCATAAAGATCTCCCCCATAGGCAGTAATGGCCACATCAATAATTTTCTCTGCATCGCTTCTGGAATCACAAGAAACTCCCAAAAATGAAAGGAATACTAGAACCAAGCTGAGCACCAAAGTTTTCATAACCACGATTTTGTTAAAATTAAAATTACTTATTTCAAAAGAAAACAAGCGCAAGAAATTAATAAACCAACTCAAAGTTTGAGTAGCGATACTCCGCACGGAGAAACAAGCGATTTCCTGCCGCATCAACCCGCCAACTTTCTCGCTTGCCATGGAATAACATTTTTTCAGCTTTTTCTCTGGATAAATCGTATATCCTGCTCCGGTGGTCCTTCAATTGCACCTCATTGCCTACCATCACATACTCCTTTGGATCAAAATAATACCACCAGGTATCCGTATCTGGACCATAATCTACTCGGATTGACTCCACTTCCTTTCCAGTATCTAATATCTTTTTCCCCTCATTGATAAGTTTACCTCCCTTATCCAATAACTTCCAGGGCTGTGCAACGGTATAAAATGCCGCATCAAAATCCTTCCTTTTTGCAGACAAAAAATCGGGGTTCAAGACCTCATTATCACCCATCTGATACCGGAAAGTTGCACCATCCCAACTCATCCAATGCGCAATGCTATCTTTTGTCCAGCTTATTTTTCCTTCAAACCGTAGGGTAAACCGAAACTCATGCCACTGATCTAATTCGGATTCAATATTCCCTTCTGCATCTAGCAGGCGTGTCCACTTGCGGAATTTAATTCCCTCTAATTTCTCCCACCCTTCCTTACCACCATGGGCTTCAATGGACTTTTCCATAAGATCCATCGCCTGATCGACCGGATTTGGCGCGCAGGCCGACCAACTAATAAGTAGAATAAAAAGTAAAACCGTGTTTTTCATCAACCGAATATATTGGTTCTTTCCTTCCGAAAATAATCCAAATACAGCCCGAAAAAAACTAATCCATATTCAAGAAATAAAAAAAACGGTTTTTCCTCAACAGGAAACTGGCTGTAGGCTTGATAAGAAAAAATCGCCCCAAAAGACCAAAGCAGAAATGTCCATTGCCTTGTCAATATCGACAAGGCCAAACCTGGCAAAAGGTACCAAGGATGAACCACTGGCTGCAGCAAAAAATACAACAAATACAGCTGCACCCACAACCCAATCATTCCCTCAAGAGTAGCCTTAGAACGCTTCCAAGACATCCAAATCACTCCAAAAACCGTGATAACCATGCCTATTTTTGTTAGCACCCCAATAACATTGTAACCTACCCACCAATAACCCATTGCTCGAAAAAGGTAATATACAGAAGCATTAAACTCAAACTTTCCCTGATAAAGCTGTAAGCTTTGAAAGAAATTTTGCCAGGCACCCCCAACTACTAAAGGTAAAAAACAAAGCAAACCTATTCCAATTGCCAGTCCCCAGAAACGGACAGATGTTCGAACCTCCCTCCAAAACAAGAAAGAAAGAGCCAAAAGCAAAGGAAGTAATTTCATGCCAATGGCCAGCCCCAAATACATTCCTGAATCCCCAAGCTTCTGCCGAGATAAGGAAGCAATGGACGCCAATAGAAAAAAGAGAACTAGTCCTTCAAAGTGGAGGTTACCCACCACTTCTAGGATAACGAGCGGATTAAACCAGTAGAAAATGACCTGTTTTTGGGGAAGCTGAAACTTAGATAGCAACCACCAGAGCAGGGAGAATACCCCAACTTCAGCTAATAAAAGTAGGCACCGAATTGCCCAATAGCCTTTTTCAAGATGGCCTTGTGCAATCTGAGCCACCACCCAAAATACGGCTTGGTTCAACGGAGGATAGACTGAAAAATAAGTAGGCGAATTTAACTCCTCGAAAAGTTGGTTGCGGTACCCTGCTTCCGCCTCCCCTTGCTGTGCTAGTACTTGTGCCGGAGTGAAGAAGTAAGGATTCTGACCTTGCCGTAACAGCTCTCCATCCCATAAAAATCGAACTCCATCCTCAGACCACTGAGGAGCAAAAAAGAAGATAGAAACTCGAAAGATTACCCCAAGGCCCAAAAACAACCAGAAACTTTCCTTCCTGCCGGCAAGGAAGTAGCTACCAATCATTCCACCAAAACCAAGTGCAAAGAGGATAAAAGTTAGGAGAAAATTTTCCCGAGGAACTTGCGCCAACAAAAATAGAGTGACTCCAAGAAGAAGAAGTGAAGCAACTTTTAAGACCTGTTTAAAATGAGTGCTCAAAGTCCTAATTCCTTGCGAAGGGGTTCATACACTTTCTCATTTTGTTTCCAATATGGCAACTGCCTAAAGTGAATGCGTGTGGCAGTAGTTACTTCTGACTGTCCATTTACCTTGGTCCACGTTTCCGTAAAACCGGTAATCTCGTAGGGAAATAATTGCTGGTAACGAATGGCAATCTTCCTGCCAATTTCTTCATAGACTATCGTC
Source organism: Bacteroidota bacterium (assembly GCA_027593175.1). Taxonomy (GTDB): domain Bacteria; phylum Bacteroidota; class Bacteroidia; order Cytophagales; family Cyclobacteriaceae; genus Algoriphagus. Next base: position 54,306 of record JAQCJI010000005.1, read on the forward strand.
AATTCGAATTGATCCGAGTCAAGCGCTTTTCGTGAAATTGTCGCCTGCTCTGGCTTCAGCGGAATATGTGCAAAGCGCTGAAATATAATACTCGGAATTAAGGACACATTGCCAAGAGGAACCAAATTGGGGTTAAGGCGGATTATCGTAAAAATCTCCTCTTCTGTTTTCCCATCCAGTTTGGACTCCAAATCCCCTTCAGATTCAAAATAGGAAAATTGCTTGGCTGTATATTTTCCATTCTTATGGTTGAGTTGCGTATAGGATTGCCCACACCACTCGGTCACCGAAGCAGTCAACTTGGGTGCTGGACTATCATCGTAAACAGGGGTAAATACCGACAACATGGTATGGTAGGGATATACACCCGTCACAAACTCTCGAGTCATATTCAACTTCAATACCTTTTGTGCATCGGAAGGCCTATCCTCAGGAACATCCAACTTCACCTGTTTACTTTTCGAAAAATCTTCGGTAACAAAAATCATCACTGCCTTTCCCTGTCGAAGTTCACCATACCTGCTTTGCTGTAAATCAAATACATTAATTTCAGCCGTTCCTTTGTACCAATAGCTTGCAAATTGGGTTTCTACTACCCCTTCTCTTCCAGGATTAGCACATGAAAACAGCAGAAGAACAAAGCCCCAAAAAATGAGAAAGGGAGCGATCAGGCTATTTTTATAGGGAGTTCCTACCACTTTTTCATATTTAAATACCAATCGTTGAAAACTAGGTGACTGCTTTAAAGGCACTACAGGGACTTGAAGGAGAAAGGGCGCCAATACTTAAATATCGTGAAAATTATTTTATATCCGGCTCCAATCACTCCTTTCACCGTCCCACTAACTTTCGAAACGCCAATGCGTTTTCGGTAAGTTACAGGTACTTCCAGATACCTAAGTCTTGCCTGCTGCGCTTTGATTTGCATTTCTATGGTCCATCCAAAATTCTGATCCATCATCCCCAGGGCAAGTAATTTATTCCAAGAAATTGCACGAAAAGGGCCTAAATCAGAAAATTTAGCACCATACATCCACCGCATCAAGGTGATAGCAAGGCCATTACCAAATACTTGAGGAAAAGTCATAGAACCAGCTTCACGCTGCCCCAAAGAACGAGAACCAATCACCAAGTCAGCCTTACCTGCAAGAATCGGAGCTATTAAACCCACGAGTTCCTCTGGATAATCACTATAATCCCCATCCAGAAACACCAAAATATCAGGTTGTACCTCTTGCCTTTTGATCCATTCCATGGCTGTCAAACAAGCCTTTCCATATCCTTTTTGCGGCTCAAAAACCACCTCAGCACCCCCGGACCTCGCTACCTCTGTCGTGCGATCGGTTGAGTTATTATTTGCAACCACCACATGTCGAACCAGTTTAGGAATATCCCTAATCACTTTAGCGATTGACCTTTCCTCATTGAATGCAGGAATGATGACATCAATAATGGGCGTAGAATTCATAGCAAACTTAACGGGTACGCAGGGAAGAAATAAATACAAGACTAAAGCCCAAAGCAAGTAGCCCATGATAGGTCAAAAACAGATATTGGCCATAGACTATTCCCATCACCACCATCCCCAAAAACAATAACCCCATTCCCCCTTCAAGCCAAGTGATTAGGGGTAGCGAACGCAGGCGATAGACATTGGTCTGCAACGAGGCACTTCCAGACTCCAAGTTAAATTTAGGGGTCCGAATGAATGGCGACTTTTTCCCCGATAAACCTTCCAAAACCGCCTGGGAATTGTGTAAAGAAAATCCCATAGAAACGGAAAAGAACAGCGGTAACTTCCAAATTGCATCTAAAAAAATTCTCCAAGAGTAAGCCTGAGCGGTGAGGTAAGACACAAGGTAAACAGCCGCCACTAGAACAAAGCCTACCATAGAAAATCCCATAGCTAGGAACAGTTTCTCCGGGATCAAATTCGCATTTATTCCCCACCAAAGCCCAATGCTGCACAGGCTGGTCAGTAAAATTGCAATGAAAATCGTCGAATTAAAGAGGTGTGCAAAAGCATGAAATTTAATCTGCCAGGTATGAGGCTCCCTAAAAACTAGTCCTGCATGCTTGACCGCACATTCGGCCCCTCCCTTGTTCCAACGAAATTGCTGGGATTTGATTGCAGAAAGAATGGGAGGAAGTTCGGCAGGGGATTCAATTTCAGGCCGATAAATAAACTTCCACCCTTTTCGCTGGGCGCGGTAACTCAAATCCAGATCCTCGGTCAAGGTGTCGTCCTGCCAGTTGCCGGCATCTAGAATGCAGCTTTTTCTCCAGATTCCTGCTGTCCCATTGAAGTTGATAAAAGCTCCCTGCTGATTTCTTCCCTGCTGCTCAATTAAAAAATGGGCATCCAAGGCAAAGGCTTGCAGCTGGGTGAATAAGGAATAATTTTGATTTAGATGTGTCCACCGACTCTGGACCATTCCAATCTTTGGCGAGGAAAAATAAGGCAAGGTCTTGATCAGAAAATCTGGGTCTGGTACAAAATCTGCATCAAAAATGGTAACAAACTCGCCTTGAGCAATAGCCAAGCCCTCAAGCAATGCTCCCGCTTTAAATCCTTTCCGATCCCCTCGATGAAGGTACTCGAAATTCAAATTTGGGTAAGTCAATAACTTCGCTTGAATTAAGGCTGATGTCTCATCCGTACTATCATCCAAAATCTGGATTTGAAGCAGTTCTTGAGGATAATTTAGTTTGGCAACTGCATCAATCACCCGCTCCACCACATAACGCTCGTTGTAGATAGGAAGCTGAACCGTGACCTTGGGCCAAGGATTTGGAACTTGGTGAGAAACCTGATTTCTTTTCTTTTTGAACTTGAAGAAATAAAACAACAAATGGCCTTGAGCCAAACTATAAAGGAAAATAAATACCATCCCCAAAAAATAAAGCCCTGCAACAAAATAAAGGAAACTCATTTACCGCCTCAGTTTGATGGAATCGTTGCCGATCAAAATCGGAAACTCATGAATTCGCCCCTCCTCAGGACCATTTTCCAACTTCAGTACCCCACGCGGACATACAGATGCACAGACCCCACAACCTACGCAAGAAGATCGAATTATATTTTGACCCTGCTGTGCATAGGCCCGAACATCAATTCCCATCTCGCAATGGGTAGAGCAATTTCCACAAGAAATACATTGTCCTCCGTTGGTAGTGATTCTAAATCGAGATTTAAACCGCTGTACCAATCCAAGATAAGCGGCCAGAGGGCAGCCAAAACGACACCAAACCCGATTTCCCATTAGTGGATAAAATCCAGTTCCAACGACTCCAGCAAAAGTAGATCCAATGGCAAACCCATAGAAAGAGTGGAGCTGTTTGGTGATGTTTCCTAGCAAACTAAAACCAGAAAAATAGTTGACCAGAGTCATTCCCGTCATCAGGACGGCTAGGGCCAGTACCCCGTGGATCATCCATCGCTCCCATTGCCAAGCCTTGAGTGATTTATCCGACAAGTGCCTAAATCCATCTCCAACAGTTTCAGCTAATCCTCCACAACCACATACCCAGGAACAATACCACCGTTTGCCATAAAAATAGGTAAACACAGGTACCCCAACCACAATCAACAAGATCCCCCAAATCAACATAAATAGCCCCAAGCCACCACTAGAAATAAAAGCATCTAGCTGGTAATCGTAGAAAAAGTCATAATCCAGAGGCCAAATATTCTTAAAGTCAAAATAGGGCTTATTCAATAATACAAGCACTTCTGGAATAAGAAAAGCAAAAGCAGTTTGAAAAAATACCACCGAAGCAGTCCGAAGTCGCTGGTATTGGTTGTCTCGATATTTCAAAAACATCCGAACCCCCATCACCCCTATCGCCAGCGTATACACTAATCCATACAAAAACCACTGGCTGGCTGGACCTCCAGAGAGAAATTGAGAAATAGGTTCAACCATCCAAACCAATGGGGATAGATAAGCCGGGAACCAGTACAATACCACATAAAATAGAATCAAATAGGTGCCAGTCATTAGGCCTAGAAGCCCTCTATTTTTTAAAGAGGAATGAAACACTCCCTTATGAGTTAAATCGGCATGCGAAGTACCATGTCCGCCAAGATTAAATAGGATTCCCCCCAAGACGATAAGGCCTACAGATAAACCCAAACTAGTCCAAGGATTGGTTTTACCGGGTCCATCCATAGCAGCTTTGGCCAACACAAACCCATAATCATCCCAGATCACCTGATCCCAAGCTTGCTTCGCTTTCAGCTCCTCATTGTAGGGTTGGAAATAGGAGGAATATGCAGTTAAAAATGAATAGGTAGAACTATAGGTCTGCCCATAAATAGGCTGAATGAGTTCCGCGAGCTTGTCCCGGTGAATGTCCTTGACTTGAGACCGAAGTAGCTCCTCACTCAGGCGATACTTGCTTAAAAATGGCAGGGTAGTGAAAACAGACATGCCTATGAAAAATAGGATTAGACCGATAATTTCAATTTTTCTCATAGTCTTGCTCCGAAAATTTTCTGTAAAAAAGTCTGTTTCAAGGTAGAAATCGCCAGACCAAATTGGCCTTGGAATGCCTGCTGAATCTCAAGGTGGTAGGGTGCATAGAACTCAGGATCGAAAACCCCCTCTTCAAGCTTTTGAATGACCAACTCCCCCCGCCATTGTTCTCGAATAGCCCGATCAAAAAACTCATGGCGTAAGCGAAACCCAAGGTTGATCACTCCAGTAATTTTTTCCTCTTGGTCCATTTCCATTCGAAAGGATACCCTCCCAAGACGGTGCTCCCAATGGAAATAAACGATTTCTTCCGAAGGTTCGGGACTGACTAACCCATAAGTTTGGAACTCGATCGCAAAGAATTTGGCTGAATTAAACCAAACCCCAGGTTGATAAGGCACAGGCTGCTGACAAAAATTATGTGCTAAAGTTTCTCCATGCATTCTCCCCGTATACCAAACCTGTTCCAACGTACGGCGGCCTGCTCCTGGCGACTGAGCAAACTCAGCACAATCTCCGATGGCATATACATCTGGTTCCGAGCTTTCAAAATAGGTATTTACCTTAATTCCTTTAGCAATTGCTAAAGCCGTATTTTTCAAAAAACCCACATTGGGACTGACTCCTGTCGCAATTCCTACAAAAGAGCAGGCGATCTCCTCACCAGCCGTAGTCACAACTGCGCGAACGCTCCCCTGTTCATCGGCTAAGATTTCTTTCAGCTCGGTTTGAAGGCGCAAGTCAATGGATTGTTCTCGAATATGTTTTTGTATCAAACTAGCTTCCTGTTGAGGAAGGACTTGCTCCCAAAATCGGCTCTCACGAACCAAAAATGTAACTGGAATTTTCTTGTAGGTCAGCATTTCTACCATTTCAATTCCAATCAAGCCCCCACCGACAATCACCGCCCGTTGGACACCTTTGCTGGTAGAGCTTTCCATCAACTCCAAGTCTTGCTTGGTATAGAGCCCTTGAACTCCTTTCAACTGCTGTCCCGGCCAACCGAAAAATACTGGTTTAGAACCTGTGGCCAAAACTAAAATATCATAATTCAAGGTATCTCCAGACTCAAATACTAGGGTCTTTGTGTCAAAGTCTAGCGTCCTTACCCAAGCTTGTAAAAGATCGATGCGGTTTTTTTCCCAAAAATGCGGTTCATACGGCTGAGTATGTTCCCACTTCATCTGCCCCATGTACACATACATGAGTGCCGTACGAGAAAAAAAGTAAGGAGATTCTCCAGAAATGACGGTGATCCGTAATTGTGAATCACCCTTTCGCAGATGTCTAGCGAAAGTGATGCCCGAAATGCCATTTCCAATAATCACAAAGTGACGAGAACTCATATACCAAAGTTGAACCTAAACTTACCCAAAAATTCAGCTTACTCGTTCAACTTCCAATTGTATTCCAGAAAAGAAATGGAAGCCGCAGGAGAAATTTTTATTTTTGAATACCTATTTAGAAAATCAATAAGCGATCCTTTTTTAGTAAAATCCCCTTTAAACCAAGAAAAAATTGGAGATAATTGGAGCTTATTGACACCGAGGGTATTTCGGGAAGGATCATTGACAAACGCACTTGCTACTCGGGTCAGCTGCTCTTCCAATTTATCCGCGACAAAAGCCTCGTCGAGCAAGGGAGGACAGGAAACCGAAGCACAGTTAATCGCAAAATGTATTCGCGGTTCCTCAAATTCTTTTCTCAAGATACTATGCTCCACCTCATTCAAACTCATTTCAACCCCACCGATTTTGAAAAACTTGTAGTGCCAAACATCTTTAATTAAAGGGATTTTTAAGGTAGGTCCGAGATCTCGAATGCTTTTGGTCGGGTAATTATCCACGATTAATTTGACTGTAAATGCATTGTAAACATTAATCCAATAGGCGAGCTGCTGATTTTTTGACCAG
>JAQCJI010000065.1 GCA_027593175.1 Bacteroidota bacterium
GATAAGGGCCTACCTGACAAAATTCTTCCCCAGCTCTAAGAACTTGTCCCAGTTCCAATCTTTGTAAATTTTCATGGCGCAAGTGGCCATACAGTGAATAGAAAATCTTTCCCTCAACTTGGTGCTCTAAAATTATCGTGGGACCATAGTTTCCAAAACCTACATTATCCTGAAAGCTGTGAACCTTCCCATCAATAGGCGCGAAAATTGGACTGCCTGCCGCCGTCCAAATATCGATTCCCAAGTGGATATTGCGGAAGTCTTCTTGGGCTGTGGCAAAGACTTCGCTGCGCCGGTAGATGTCTCGCTTCTCAAAGTAGCCCCCATAGCCATAGGGCTTTCCAGCGCTTTCCAGCTGTTTGAATACAAACGCATCGAATGCGACTGTGTCACTGAGATCCACCGTCTGAAGTGATGTATTAGCCTCTGTAAAGTCTAAGGGTAACGCATTTTCAGCGCCCAAAGGTTCCCCCATGACGGGAAAAATAAACAGGCTGTTCCAATTCATGCCTCTAAAATTAGACGTTTCATCCGTACAATAAAGAGGTATTTTGGAGATTAGGTGAAAAGACATTCTTCAAAATCTGCTAAATTGAGATTTCTCCTTTCCTCTTCGGATAATTTTTCTAATTTTACGCCAATTTGGACCTAATCAAAATTTAATTTCTTCTCTCTCCATGCCTAAAGACAGTAGCATCAAGCACGTATTAATCATTGGTTCAGGTCCTATTGTCATTGGGCAGGCCTGTGAATTTGATTATGCGGGTTCTCAAGCCTCCAGATCTCTTCGAGAAGAGGGAATTACAGTTACCTTGATCAACTCCAATCCGGCCACTATCATGACGGATCCGGTGACGGCTGATCACGTGTACTTGCTGCCTTTAGAAAAAAACTCCATCCGAAAAATTTTAACTGACCACCCAGATATTGACTCAATATTACCCACTATGGGAGGACAGACTGCCTTGAATTTATCCATTGACTGCGATAATGCAGGAATTTGGAAAAATCACGGGGTTCGCATGATCGGTGTGGATATTGAGGCAATCGATACTGCAGAAAACCGAGAGAAGTTCAAGGCCTTGATGGAGAAAATTGGCGTAGGAGTCTGCAAAGGAGATACTGCTACATCTATGCTTCAGGGCAAAGAAATTGCCCAAGAAATTGGTTTCCCACTGATTATTCGTGCTTCCTACACGCTAGGTGGAGCAGGTGGTGCTTTTGTAGAAAAAGCCGAAGATTTTGAACACCTCCTATCCAAGGGGCTTCAGGCCTCTCCTATGCATGAAGTGCTCATCGAACAGAGTATCATGGGCTGGAAAGAGTATGAGCTTGAAGTGATGCGAGACAATATTGGCAACATGATTGTCATCTGTTCCATCGAAAATTTTGACCCAATGGGAGTGCATACAGGAGACTCCATCACGGTAGCCCCTGCCATGACCCTTCCCGATACCGTGTACCAGCGCATGCGCAACTATGCCATTACCATGATGAATAGCATAGGTAATTTTGCTGGGGGCTGTAATGTGCAGTTTGCAGTAAGCCCAGATAACCAAACCATCATCGGTATTGAAATTAACCCGCGGGTATCTCGCTCTTCAGCATTGGCTTCCAAGGCTACCGGATACCCAATTGCCAAGGTGGCGGCTAAGCTAGCTATTGGGTACAACCTAGACGAGCTATCCAATTCCATTACAGGAACAACTTCCGCTTATTTTGAGCCGTCCATCGATTACGTGATTGTGAAGATTCCTCGTTGGAACTTTGATAAGTTTAAAGGGGCAGACCGCAGACTCGGTCTCTCCATGAAGGCAGTAGGCGAGGTGATGGGTATCGGAAGAAATTTTCAGGAAGCTCTCCAAAAAGCCTGTCAATCTCTAGAAATTAAGAGAAATGGCCTGGGTGCCGATGGCAAAGAACTCATAGACCAAGCACAAATCCTTTATTCTTTGGCCAACCCAAGTTGGAATCGGCTGTTTCATGTTTACGATGCCTTCAAACTCGGGATTTCTTTCCGAACCATTCAGGACCTTACCAAGATCGACAAGTGGTTTTTGAAGCAAATTGAAGAGCTCATTCATCTGGAAGGAGAAATTAGCAAATACAAGCTTCAGACTATTCCTAGGGAATTGATGGAGGAGGCTAAGAAAAAAGGCTATGCCGACCGCCAAATCGCACACCTCCTAGATTGCCTCGAAAGCGATGTGTTTTACAAGCGTTACGAGGAGATGGGAATCAAGCGCGTGTACAAGCTGGTAGATACCTGTGCAGCAGAGTTTGCCGCACAGACGCCTTACTACTACTCCACTTTCGGAGAGGAGAATGAATCTGTTCGTAGTGAAAAGAAAAAGGTAGTGGTCCTAGGATCAGGCCCCAATCGTGTGGGTCAAGGTATTGAATTTGACTATTCCTGTGTACACGGCGTTTTGGCTGCTAAAGAATGTGGCTACGAAACCATTATGATCAATTGTAACCCAGAAACCGTGTCTACAGATCCCGATGTAGCGGACAAGCTGTACTTCGAGCCGGTCTTCTGGGAGCATATTTACGAAATCATTTTGCAGGAAAATCCAGTAGGTGTCATCGTGCAGCTCGGAGGACAGACCGCCTTAAAATTGGCGGAAAAGCTATCCAAATACGGCATTAAAATTATCGGCACAAGCTATGAGGCCTTGGATTTGGCAGAGGATAGAGGGCTTTTTTCTACCCTTTTGAAAGAAAATAATGTGCCTTACCCTGTCTTTGGCACCATTCACAATACTGATGAGGCATTAGAGCTTTGCAAAACCATTGGCTTCCCGCTGCTTGTTCGTCCAAGCTATGTACTTGGTGGTCAGGGGATGAAGATCGTGATCAACGAGAACGAACTTGAAGAGCATGTAGTGAACGTGCTTCGCGACATTCCAAACAACGAGATTCTCCTGGATCATTTTCTAGAAGGTGCTATCGAGGCAGAAGCAGATGCGATCTGTGATGGAGAAAATGTCTATATCATCGGGATCATGCAGCACATTGAGCCTGCAGGGATTCACTCTGGAGATTCCTATGCCGTGCTACCGCCCTATAATTTAGGGGATTTGGTGATCCTACAAATTGAAACCTACACTAAAAAAATTGCTTTGGCCCTAAGGACTGTAGGCTTGATCAATATCCAATTCGCGATCAAAAATGACAAAGTGTATGTGATCGAGGCAAATCCTCGTGCCTCGCGTACCGTACCTTTCATTTGCAAAGCCTACCAAGAACCTTACGTCAACTATGCCGTAAAAGTGATGCTAGGAGAGAAGAAGGTGACGGACTTTAATTTTAAGCCAGTAAAAAAAGGTTATGCAATCAAGGAGCCAGTATTCTCTTTCCATAAGTTCCCAAATGTCAACAAGGAGCTGGGGCCTGAAATGAAGTCTACAGGTGAATCCATCTACTTTATTGACGATTTGATGGACGATTATTTCTTGAAAATTTATGCAGAACGTAACATTTACTTGAGCAAGTAGTATTGCCTAAAAACGATAAACATTGATAAAGTTTCTATTCATAATTCTTGGTGTTGGCTGGCTTTTGGGACAGCTACTCCGCTATTTTCTTCGCTCCAAACTAGCACAACTAGCCCGTAAGGTCAACGAGGCAGCTATGGAGCAGCAGCGAGCCCAGCAACAAGCGCAGCGTCCTAAAGAGGGTGTCCATGTGGATTTCATTCCTAGAGAGTCCCCTCAAAAAAAGAGGAAAGACATCGAAGGTGGAGAGTATGTAGACTATGAAAAAGTGAAGGATTAGCCTTCACTTTTTTTTATTGCTTTCGGGTACACCAATACAACTTGTAGCCAGATGCAGTTTTGGATCCGATTAAAAAGTCTTCCCCACCATCTTTCAACCCCAGTTTTTTCTTGAGTTCTTCAGCTCCTGTGCTGTAGTTTCGGCAAATCACATTCACTTTGCCTGAGGGGAAGATTGATTTAATCTCTTGTTTTTTCGGTGCAATTTCCTGGATTACCTCAAAGATGCGTCCCGGAATACCTTCGGAAAAGGAGTTTCTGGTATAGAGATGGCTATTTTTTGCTAATTTTTTGAATTCAAACCGCTTACCAAAGAGGGTGAAGGCCCCAGCTTTTAAGATACCTGCCAAGGGCTCGATGAGGTAGGTACCTACTTCTTCAAACTTGGATTCGGCCCGGTCTTCGGCTTTGGGATCAAATTCAAAAGGAGGTATTCCGTTCTCCAGGTCTACTACTGAAATCATTCTTGGCGTTCCTATCTTGGCTTTTTCCCAATGAAGCAAGAGTTCTTTGACTTCATTTCGAACCGATACCACGGTTATTTTTTGGACTTCGGGTAATTCACTCCAAGCCTGAGTCAAGTCCAACATGGGGGAAACTTTCACCAGAATCTTTTCAGATTTACTTCGTAAAAGTGCCCAGGCATCCACCACATTCGGCTCGCAATCCTGGAGTTTGTACAGCTTTTGATTCCCACTTCCCCGTCGGGCGGGATCCACATAAATCAGGTCAAAATGAAGCGCCGTTTTTCTCAAAAAATCCAATCCATCTCCTTTCACAAATTCAAACTTATCCGGATGCAGTGTCGCTAGATTATACTTTGCGATCTCAAAAAGTTCGGGTTGCTGTTCACAGTAAATCCCCTTATTAAATCCTTGGCTGAGGTGAAAAAAATCCACCCCAAAACCCCCAGTAAGGTCGATGAGGCAATTTCCTGAATTTCCTGCTGACTTGAAGGAGGCTGTTTGCTCCGACGAACTTTGCTCGACCGAAATGCTGGTGGGGAAAAGAAGGTTCAGGTTTTTGGACCAGGAAGGCAATTTTTTAGCAGCCTTCTGACGAGCGGCGATTTGTTGCACGGCCATTTTGAGATCAAAAGCTACTTTTCCGGGGTACTTAAAAAGTAAAAGTGTGGGATCTTCTTCCAGATGATTCCGCACAAATTGCAGGAATTCAGCGCTATTGAACTCACTAGACCGCATTAGACGAGTTCGTTCTCTACCAGGTACGTTGCGATTTGTACTGAATTGGTGGCAGCTCCTTTTCTGAGGTTGTCTGCTACGATCCACATGTTCAGGGTATTGGGCTGGGACTCATCGCGGCGAAGCCTACCTACAAACACCTCATCTTTTTTGTGTGCATGAATTGGCATGGGATAGACAAAATTGGCGGGATCATCCTGAACAACGATTCCAGGGGCATTTTCCAAAAGGTTACGCACCTCTGTAAGATTAAAGTCTTGTTTAAATTCCACATTGACCGCTTCCGAGTGTCCCCCAATGGTGGGAATCCTTACGGTAGTGGAGGTCACTTGAATGGAATTGTCGTTAAAGATTTTCTTGGTTTCGTTGATCATCTTCATCTCTTCTTTGGTGTATCCATTGGGCTGGAATACGTCGATGTGCGGAATGACGTTAAGATCGATTTTGTGTGGGTACACCATCGGCGCTGTTTTTCCTTGGCGCTCTGCCATCATCTGATCTACAGCAGCTTTGCCTGTACCCGTTACCGACTGGTAGGTGGAGACCACGATGCGTTTGATGCCATAGCGCTGGCGCAGGGGCTCCAAGGCCAAGACCATTTGAATGGTGGAGCAGTTTGGGTTGGCGATGATTTTATCAGTAGAAGTAAGTTCTTGAGCATTGATTTCTGGGACAACCAACTTTTTGTTGGGGTCCATTCTCCAAGCGGAGGAGTTGTCAATAACCACGGTTCCTAGGGCAGCGAATTTTGGAGCCCATTCCAAGGAAATGCTACCTCCAGCAGAGAAGATTGCGATTTCAGGTTGGGCAGCTACTGCTTCTTCTAGGCCAATAATTACGTGGGATTTACCCATGTACTCGATCACATTTCCCTTGGAGCGCTCGGAGGCGACTAGGAGCAGTTGATCGTAAGGAAACTGATGCTCTTGGAGCACTTCAAGGATTTCTGTGCCTACTAATCCAGTAGCACCTACCACAGCAAGTTTCATAGGTTGGAGGGACTTGGTTTTGAGTGGTTAAAAATACGGATTCAAGCCTCAATAATTCATTACATTTAAAATAAATTTGTAGGGCATAGGTTTCAGATATTTTTTATATTCACTTACTTTTTAAACTATACGACCATGTTTCTATTTTTTGGGAGAGCAGCAATCCTGCTCGTGGCTAGCTTGATATCTCTTGCTTTTCCGACCTTTTCTCAAACTCAAACGCAGGGATTTCAAGCCCCATTTACGATTCAGTCCTACCCAGAACCCTTTCTACCTGGTTGGTATGCCAACGATCTAAGAGCTACCTCTTCTCGGGTTTTTCGCCTTGCTACTGGTGGGATCAATGGATCGGTTGCCCTAGCCGTACAGCCGATCAGCACCTTTAAAGGAAAGCTATGGGTGCGACTTTCTCCCAAGGGAATGACTCATCCAAGGGTGGTTTTTTGGGCCAAAACACTAAAGAATGGTACGGGTACACGCCCAGCGCTGGTACATATTTCTTGGTCTAGTAGCCTGGAGGGAAATTATCAGGAGCGCATGCTGCTAGGTCATGCCGCCCAGTTTCCCAATACCAACCTGAATTTCAGCAGGTTTGAGCTAGAGCTTCCTGCAGCATTAGCCTCCTTGGAAGAGGTCTATTTGCAGCTAGAAATAGCTGTGGGGTCTGGAACGGGGAGTGCAGCACGCTGGGTTATCGATGACTTTAGCTTAGAAGACTTGGTGGTAGACGAGCAGGTGCCAATGGTGTCTGTTGTGAAAGGATACGGTAAGAGAGAGGTGCTTCTGGCATTTTCAGAGCCCATGGACCCAGTTTTTGCGCGGCTCAACTTGGCCTATCAGATCGATTGGAAGAATCCTGTGGAGGCTAGGTTACTGCTGGATTCTGTAGTCATTCTTCGATTGGAAGGAGACTTGGAGGAAAACAGGGACTACGCTCTTTTTTTGCAGCAGCTACCCGATCTGAATGGAAACTTTCTTCTGGATACCCTCCTCAAGTTTAGGTACACAGATCCCAGTGGTCTTGGTCCAAAATCCTTAGTAATCAATGAAGTGATGCCGGCCCCCCGCGCAGATAAAGACCTGCCCTTTGTAGAATATGTAGAGCTAATGAATCCCTTAAATAAAGAGTTACGCTTGTCGGGGGTAGTTTTTTCTTCAAATAGCAGTGTTACGGTGCTGCCAGAATATTGGATTTCTCCGGGGGAGTTTGTGCTGATATGCGTGGCAAGTCAAGCCCCGCTTCTTTCAGAGTTTGGTCGGGTATTGCCGCTTCCTTCTTTCCCTAGTTTGAGCAATTCTGGGTCCCTACTTCGTTTGCTGACGGCTGAAGGTCAGGAAATAGATCGGTTAGAATACCGAAGCAGTTCTTGGGGGGGTAGTGAATTTGCCGATGGTGGCTACAGCCTAGAGTTGCCTGACCCCTATTTCCGCTGCGAGGCCTCTGAATTCTTGCTTCCTTGTAAAGATCCCAGTCGAGGAACCCCTGGAAGGCAAAATTCACGATTTTCCCCAATCACAAATTTGGGTGACTTAGCCGTGGTTTCCGCATTCTTCAAAACTCCTATTCAGCTATTTCTGCGCTTCAATCAGCCCATAGTTCCATGGAGTAGCCCCTTTCCTTTTTCTTTTTTTCCTGCCTTGGTGATGGATTCGAGTTGGGTTTTTTCTTTTGGGCGCAGCGTGGAGATATCTTTGGCTAATCCTGCCCAGAGCAGTAGAGTATATTCATTGATGGCTTCCTCGCTGGTGCGTTGTGTGGGGGAGCCAGCTGGATTTGAGGTGGAGGTGATTCTTGCAGAGCCCGCGCTTAAAGGGGAGTTGATCCTCAACGAGGTGCTAGTGGATCCCAGGTCAGGAGATCCAAAATTTGTAGAGATCCACAATACCACTTCAGCGAAATACCTATCTCTAGAAAGTTGGGCTCTGACCGGCCTGAATGAGCTGGGGGCACCCCATCAGCGACGGATTTTTGGGGGAGAGGGGGATATGTTAGCTCCGCAGGAGTATTTGTCTTTAACTGTTGATCCGGATCGACTCCGGTTGTCCTATCCCCAGTCTGATGCGGGCAATTTTCTTCAAGTGGCCAGCCTCCCCAGCATGCCGATTGGTGGTGGGGAGGTGTTGCTTTTGTCTCCTGAGCGAAAGGTGGTAGATTCACTACCTTATCGAGCCGACTGGCACCATCCCTTGCTTCGCTCGACCAAGGGAGTTTCATTGGAACGGATATCTTCGTCCTTTCCTACCCATAATCCCTCGACTTGGCAATCAGCCTCTAGTAGTCAGGATTATGCTACACCAGGAAGAAAGAATTCCACAGCGCTACCTGCCGACCTTGGCGCGGAGCTTATTACCCTAGTTCCTTTGGTATTTGATCCAGGCGGAAGTAGTGGGCCTAGCCAGGTCAGCATTAGGTATTCTATGGAGCAAAGTGGTTGGGTGGGTAGTTTTATAATCTATTCAGCTGCAGGTCGAGAGGTTGCGGTGCTCGGACAGAATCAGATTTTGGGTACTTCAGGGATTTTTTCTTGGCCGGGAACAGATTCTGCAGGGAGTAGGGTGAGTCCAGGATATTACGTGTTAGTTGCGCAACTTTTTGATTTGAGCGGTAGGGTCAAGGTGGTGAAGAAGATATTGGTTGTGGCCTCTCCCTTGTAGTGTATTTAATCAAGGTCTCTCTCAGCCGTTGAGAATTTCAAAGGTTTGGCAGCCCATTGATAATCCCCCCTTTGTTTTGGTTTTCTAAAAGACTACTGTATTTTAGGGAATTATTTTTCTAGATGGTCTCATTAGTAAGTCTTAAATCAGGTAATTTATGAGTAAGGAAGAAAAAACCGCTTATTCCAAGGATGAGCTTAAGGAATTTGAAGAGATCATTCTTCAGAAATTGGCCTTGGCGAAGGAAGAACTTCAATCCCTGAAAGAGACCTTGAGTAAAAAAAACGATAGCGGCACCGACCATACCTCTTCAACTTCCAAGCTTTTGGAAGATGGAGCGGATACTTTGGAGCGAGAAAGCATGAATCAATTGGCTGCGAGACAGCAAAAGTTTATCATCAATTTGGAGAATGCCCTGATCCGCATCAAGAACGGAACTTATGGAGTTTGTGTAGATTCGGGTAAGTTGATTTCTAAAGAAAGGCTCAAAGCTGTGCCTCACACCATGCATTCTATTGAAGCCAAGTTGGCTAAGAAGTAAGGGTGGATTTTCTGCATCGACATATTGAGGCCTTAATTTTTTGTGCTCCGGAACCGCTTGGGGTGGAGGAGATGGGTTCTTGTTTGAGTGAAATGTTTGCTACTGCTGTGCCTGCAAAAGATGTGGAGGCAGCCTTGGCAGAGCTCTGTAAAAAATATGGAGAAGAAGAATTTTCCTTTGCGCTGGAGAAGTTGGGAGGAGGGTATCAATTTTTGACTAAGCCCGCCTACCAGCCTAGTATTCAAATCTTATTGCGTCAGCATTCTCAAAAAAGGCTTTCTACTGCTCAGTTGGAGACCTTATCCATTATTGCATATAAACAGCCAGTTACCAAAGGAGAAGTAGATCAGATTCGTGGAGTGGCCTGTGATTATTCGCTCCAAAAGTTATTGGAAAAAGAGTTAGTAGAGATTAAAGGCAAGTCTGATGGGGTAGGAAGGCCGTTAATTTATGGGACTTCTCAAAAATTTATAGATTATTTCGGGATCAATTCCTTACAAGATTTGCCACAACCCAAAGACTTTACGCAGCCAGTGTATCAGATTGGGGAAGAAAAGCATTAATCTAGCCGCCCAACTTTAGCTAGTTGGGACACCAAGAATTTTTTACCTGAGCTCAATTCTTCGCAGAGGATTCGCGTTCTCAGAGTTTCGCCTTTTTTAAATTTCCTGCCTGCAAGTTCAAAATGGGTTTGAGGGGCTAAGTCAGCCAGAAAAAAAGTAGTCCTATGTAGGGTCGCCATATCGTATTTGCTCATCTCTTTCATGAGGAAGAGATCTCGAGCGGAGCTAGCAGAAGGATTTCGCATGTGCAATTTTAATGGCACGAGGATATCTCGAGGGAAGGTAGATTCATTAAGTAAGGGATCTAGGAGCTGCTTAAACTTAGCTTTCCATTCATGTCCATGGGGAGCATGGGCAGTGCCATTTTGAGCAAATGCCCGAAGGTGGGCGATCTCATGAATTAATGTAAGTAGAAACTGGTAGGGATTAAGGTCTAAGTTGAGGGTGATGGTTTGAATGGATTGGTCTCTACGGAACCGAAAATCTCCTAGTTTGGTATTTCTAGGCTTTTTAACGAAAAAATGGAAAGGGCTTTCCTCCCAAAGTTGAATACAATAGGGAACTGCGCTTTCGGGGAGATGCTTTTGGAATAAAAAAAGAAGATTAGTGGAAGGGATAGACATTTTGGGGCATAAAAAAAGAGTCCCGATCTATCGGAACTCTTATTTTTTTCACGCTTGGTGATGATTACTTAACATCAGCAGAGTCAGCAGCAGTAGCTTCTACAGCAGCAGCTTCTACAGCAGCAATAGAATCAGCAGCAGCAGCAGCGATAGAATCAGCAGCAGCTTGCTCTTCAGTTGACTTACCACCGCAAGAAGCAATAGCGATCAAACCAACGATTGCGAAAATTGCAAATACTTTTTTCATTTGTTTTGGTTTTTTAATTACAAAGCAAAATTACTAGGATTAATTTTAATTGTGCAAGGTTTTGGCAATATTTTTTTATTTGTTTTTATAAACGATTTTAATTGGAACTCCTTCGAAATCAAAATTTTCGCGCAATCTATTTTCTAGATAACGGGTATAAGGTTCTTTAATGTATTGTGGAAGGTTGCAGAAGAACGCAAAAACGGGGTTTTTGGTGGGGAGCTGGGTGACGTATTTGATTTTGATGTATTTTCCTTTCCAAGCGGGGGGGGGATATTTTTCTATTTCTTGAAGAAGAGTATCATTCAGTTTGGAGGTGGTGACTCGCCTAGTTTTATTTTCATACACCTTTACGGCCAGTTCAATGGCTTGAAATATCCGTTGCTTTTCGGTGACCGAGGTAAAAATTATGGGAATCCACTTGTGTTCACCAAGCCGATCTAGCATATCTTCCTTGATTTTATTCATGGTCTTATGATCTTTTTCGATCAAGTCCCACTTATTAACCATGATCAGTACCCCCTTATTGTTTTTGATTGCTAGGGAAATCAGGTTGACATCTTGGGCTTCCAGGCCTCGGGTTGCATCCAGCATAACAATGATAACATCTGACTCTTCCAAGGTTCTCAAAGACCGCATCACCGAATAGAATTCGACATCTTCTTTTACTTTGGCTTTTTTTCGGATTCCTGCGGTATCGGTGATGATAAAGTCTTTGCCAAAAAATTTGTAGCGGGTATGGATTGCATCTCTAGTGGTGCCAGCTTCATCAGTAACAATAGAGCGCTCTTGACCCAGAAGGGCATTGAGGAAAGAGGATTTACCTGCGTTAGGCCTCCCTAGAATGGATATTTTTGGGATGCCGGCATCTGGATCTTCTTCCCCGTCTTCTTCAAAATGTGAAATAACAGCATCCAATAATTCTCCTGTTCCACTGCCACTTGCCGCTGCGATCGGGAAGATTTCTCGTTCTGTCAAGCCTAGAGAATAAAACTCATTCGCCATGAAGGATTTTTCTTGGTTGTCGGCTTTATTTGCGACCACATAGAGTGGTTTTTTGTTGCTTCGAAGTTCATTGGCAAACTCCTCATCTAAGTCTGTTAGGCCGTCGTGGCAATCGACTACGAAAAGAATAACATCTGCCTCCTCTATGGCCAGCTTTACTTGTTTCCGGATTTCAACTTCGTAAAGGTCTTGAGATCCAGTGACATAGCCGCCTGTATCGATTACAGAAAAGAATTTTCCACACCATTGGGCATGGCCATAGTGTCGATCTCTGGTAACTCCGCTCAGGTTGTCTTCGATGGCCTTTCGCTCTTCCACCAAGCGGTTGAAAAGGGTGGATTTGCCCACATTTGGTCTACCTACAATTGCTACTATATTTGCCATGATTAAGAGGGATCGTACCCAAATTTTTTTAGTGCCAGTTTATTTTTTCTCCAGTCCTGTTCCACCTTTACATAGGTTTCTAGGAAGATTTTTTTACCAAAAAATTTCTCCAAGTCGACACGAGCTTCTGTGCCTACTTTTTTGAGCATTTTTCCTTTGTCTCCGATGACAATTCCTTTTTGGCTGTCCCTTTCCACAAAAATGGTAGCTCGGATCCGGATGAGTTTCTCTTCCTCGTGAAAATCCTCGATGCCTACCTCGGTACTGTAAGGAATTTCCTTTTTGTAGTTGGTAAAAATTTTCTCTCGAATGATCTCGGAAGCAAAAAACCGCTCGGGGCGGTCTGTTAGTTCCTCTTTGTCGTAAAAAGGAGGATGAACTGGAAGTCGTTCTACAATTTCTTGAAGGATTCGTTCAGTGTTGAATTTTTCTAAAGCCGAGATGGGGATGACCGTGGTCGCCTGAATTCTGGAAGTCCAGTAGTGGGTAACTTCTTCAAGTTGGCCCTCCTTGGCAAAATCAATTTTATTGATGACTAGGAGGATGGGTACCCCGGAGGCATTCATCTTTTCAATCACCTCTTCAATTTCCTCATCAGATTCGAAAAGATCCGTGACAAATACGATAACATCTGCATCTTCAAGGGAAAGGCGTACAAAGCCCATCATGCTTTTATGGAGTTCATATTTCGGTTTGAGCATACCAGGTGTGTCCGAAAAGACAATTTGGTATTCCTCGGTATTGATAAGGCCCAATATACGGTGGCGGGTAGTTTGGGCTTTGGAGGAAACAATAGAGAGGCGCTCACCCACAAGGATGTTCATCAAGGTAGATTTCCCTACGTTGGGTTTTCCGATGATGTTGACAAATCCTGCTTTGTGTGAGGGGGAGATCATTTCTGATATTTTTTGCAAAGGTACTTGATTTTTGAGAGTTTGTCTTTAACTTTGCTTTGCTAAATCGCGGGGTGGAGCAGTTGGTAGCTCGCAGGGCTCATAACCCTGAGGTCACAGGTTCGAGTCCTGTTCCCGCTACAAAGAACCCCTTCTACGTTACGTATTAGGAGTTTTTTGTTTTTGGGGGACAGTATGGGGGACACTTTTCCAAACAAAAAGCCAAAAAAATAGCAGCAACCCCCCATCTATCCTACCCCAGGGTAGCTTTAAAATAAGACTTTTCTTCTGATAGGGCCTTGCGCAATTTGGTGGTATTACCCCAACTATCATAGTCTCTAAAAAAAATGGCACCCCCCTAAAACTGAGAGAATTTTTTGACTTTCTGCCTAATCTTTCTTCAAAATCAATTTCAATTGCTAAATCCTTTCTCTTTCTAGATAGATTAAACCGTAACCATTTAGCCTTTGTATCTGGCAAGATTAAATAATTGTTGCTATGTATCATTTGATACACAACTCACTTAGAAGAATATTATAAGTTTGAATAAATATCAGTGGAGCCCAGAACCCACTTAAAAAAAACGGGGCGTATCCGAAAAGCCTTATGAGTAGGGAAACTATTAAATTCTAAAAAAATGAAAAATATACTTCTATGTTTCATTTTGCTTGGATTAGCAATATCTTCTTTTGCCCAAGAAACGGAAGAACAAATAAAAAAAACAA
>JAQCJI010000066.1 GCA_027593175.1 Bacteroidota bacterium
CCCGCCACATCAAGCCCCAAAGCCTTAGCTGCATTGAGGGCGGCCAATTTTTCTGCCCGGCTAAGTTTGATCACCGTAGCCACACCTCCGCGATGGAGGTTAGAGCGAAACTCCCCCTCAGCACCCTGCCGCTTCATCGCACCAACTAGGTTTAAACCCAACTCAGGGAGCGTGATTTTTTCTTTCCGCCCAAGAATCTTCTTTTCCATCTCCCTAGTTTTTAGACATCATCAAGAGAATCTCCATTGACAAGTCGGTGAAAATCATTTTCGCATTGCCATTTCGCTCCAAATGGTAATGTGCTGCATTGAACGTTTGGTAGAGTTGAAGCGCATGCTCTTCGGTCAATACCTTCTTGCTGATGTTATTGATAAATGCTCTATCCTCATCTGTTGTGCGAAGGAGGTGATCCATGTCGAGATTTTTCAACAAAATCTCCCGCGTCACATTCAATCCTGCCAGCATCAAGGACTTTTGGGATTCCTTATCAGCTTTGTGAAAATCCTCCGAAAGTAGGAATAGCTCTTTTAAATTTTTAGTAGCACAGAGCCTAAACCAATCCCGCATCTGACGAACAGTTTGATCCTCTACCTGATCAATCAAACGAAAAGCTACCCGCATATTGCCGTCAGCCAACATCGCAATCTGAGCAGCCGCATTGGCTTCACATCTGCCTGAATTCACTAAATGTGAGCGAATTTCCTCATCTGAGAACGCACGAACGAGTATTTTTTGAGTTCGTGACAAAATAGTTGTTAAGAGTTGATCGGCTTGGGAGGTAACGAGCAAGAAAAGTGTTTTAGCAGGGGGCTCCTCGATGATCTTCAGCAAAGCATTCGCTGCCGAAGGGTGTAAATATTCAGGCGCCCAGATCAACATGATTTTATAACCTCCCTCAAAAGACATCAAGGAAAGCGTTTGAATCATCTTACGAGCAGCAGCCTTGGTTATATTTAACTGTTTTTTTTCAAAGCCATTGAAGTAAATAAAGTCGTGGACATTGCCATAAGGCTGACCCAAAACAAACTTTCTCCAATTGGCCATTAGGTCAGATTTCTCCTCTTTCGCTTCCTCATCCCCTTCATCTTCTTTGGCAGAAGCCACGACTGGAAATGCAAAATTCAAATCTGGAAGAATTAATTTATTTATCCGTTGGCAGGAACCACAGGTTCCGCAGGAATCAATCTCAGTTTTAGCTTCGCAAAACAGGTAGCTTGCCAGGGCGATTGCCAAGGTCAAATTTGCCGAGCCCTCGGGCCCATGGAATAGGAGGGCATGGGCAAGGTGGTTCAGCTTAACCGCGTTAAGTAGCTTTTCTTTGGTTTCCGGAAGTCCGGGGATCGCTGCAAACTGCATAGTGCGGTGGATCAGGAAGTTTTATCCCAAATTCTGTAGCTTTTCGTCAAATCAAAAACCTTATCGAGAATTTCTTTTTGGCCTAGGCCCCATTCTTTCCCCCTTCGGGCATAAACTGCCTGGGCAGTTTCATGAAACTTGGGGGGTGTAAAGGTAGAAAACCCTGCCGCTCCTCCCCAGGCAAAGGAAGGGATAAAATTTCTAGGATAGCCATCTCCAAATATATTTGCTCCAACACCGATAACTGTGCCTGCATTGAACATGGTGTTGATGCCACACTTGCTGTGGTCACCCATCATCAAGCCGCAAAATTGCAAGCCCGTATTTGCAAATCCTCCTTTGGTATAATCCCAAAGTTTAACGGAGGCATAGTTGTTTTTGAGGTTCGATGTATTGGTGTCTGCTCCAAGATTACACCATTCCCCAATCACAGAATTCCCCAAAAATCCATCATGCCCTTTGTTGGAATAGCCCATAATCACTGAATTGGACACCTCTCCACCTACCTTCGAATACGGCCCAATGGTGGTATCTCCTCGTAATTTTGCACCCATGTTGACCGTGGAACCTTCGCAGAGTGCAAAAGGCCCTCGGATAAGAGCCCCTTCTTGTACTTCTGAATTTTTCCCCAAATAGATTGGACCACCTTCAGCATTAAGTACAGCCGCTTTAACTTGGGCACCTTCTTCGATAAAAATTTGATTTTCCCTATAGCATCGGGAATGGGGGTCTTGAAGGGGTTGAGACAGTCTTCCTGTAGTAAGTAAGGTAAAATCCTTACGGATCTCAGCCGCATTAAATTGGAAAATATGCCAGGTTTTTTGAAGGAGAGCGGGTTCTTGAGCAGCCTGTACTATTTTTTTTTCGGAGGCAAAAGCCAAACTTTTTTCCTGAGCTGAGCAAGTAGTTGCCAATAAGGTTTTCCCAAAAAATAAGGCTTCATGCTCTTTCAAGTCACTCACTTGCCGCCAGGAATTCGCATCAGGCAACCAAGATCCATTTATGGCTATCCCCCGTTGTTCTGCCCTTGGAAAAAAATTTTGAAGGTAATCTTGAGTCCAATAGGACACCTGAACTCCGGAGTATTTTTCCCATTTTTCAGAGATTTTTAAGATCCCTACCCGGAGATCGGCAATGGGCCGAGTAAACGTAAAGGGGAGCAAAGACCCGCGAATAGCAGGATCGTCAAATAACAGGAGGTGATTCATAGAACAAAAATAAAAAAGTCTCCCAGAATCTTTGCTCTGGAAGACTTTTTCGAAGGACGAAAGTCCAAATTACTTTTTGGCGTAACGCTTATTGAATTTTTCCACACGCCCTGCAGTATCCAACAACATTTTCTTTCCAGTGTAGAAAGGGTGAGACTCAGAGCTCACTTCAATTTTGTACACAGGATACGTGTTGCCATCTGTCCACACAATAGTCTCGCTCGTTTCGATGGTGGACTTGGTCAAAAACTTAAAATCACTAGAGGTATCGAAAAATATGACGTCTCTGTAGTTTGGATGAATATCGCTTTTCATGCTATTGCTAATTTACTATTGCTTTTCTGAAATGAGGCACAAAGATATTCTTTTAAATAAATCTGACCAAATGTTTGGAAAGGATTTATTGAACAATCACGCAAACCCCAGGAGTTATTCCGCCTTATTTGCTTTTTAGATCGCCTCTTTTGATGGATCGGATAAATTGAGACCAGGCAAAAGGGTCCAATATACGCAAGGGCCTAGGGCCATAGATATCTTGATTTTGAAGAAGTTGAGCCTCCTGAAAAGCCCGAAAATTCTCATTTCCAGAAGCAGGCATGGCTTCTGCCCAACGGAGAAGCATCTCCGGACGCATATTAGTTCGACTGATGGACATCAGGTCTGCAATAGACATAACTAAGACAGCTTGCTTAAACTCATCTTCGGTAGGATAAGGCACCACCTCAATCTCGGCAAGCGCTATTTCATCAACTTCCATGGTCAAAACCAAAGAAATTCGATCATTTTCCATCTTTTGTGGAACCGTAAAGGTTTGCTTCTTTAAACCTATAAACGTGAATAAGATGGTATCCCCTTCCAATACAGGCATGGAAAAATACCCAAATCGTCCAGAGACAGTCCCTCTGCCTTTCTTGGGTACATAAATATTTACTCCTGGTACTGCATCTGTGCTATCAGAATTTAGGATAATCCCAGAGAGTTGAATGACTTTTTTTTCTTGCTTATCTTGAGCTACTAATTCTTGCGCACAGAAAAAAAATCCCAACAACAGAATAAGCGCGTATAAATAGGTTATTTTCACAAATATTTGGTTCAAAGATGTGCTGCCATTGGACTTCTTTAAGATTTTAAGCCAATTTCAGCGATTATTTTCGTTTCACCTCGTTCCCGAAGTTAAAACTTACTAATGAGACTCAAAAATATCAGTTTAAACTATGGTTTGCGAATTTTCAAAGCACTTTCGGAAGAGCCGCGTGTCCGCATCCTACATTTACTCATGCTGAATAAGGAATTGAGTATCTCCGACCTGGAACTTATTTTGGACTTTACGCAAACAAAAACTAGCCGCCACTTGATATACCTAAAGAATGCTGGGCTCCTAGGTAGCCGTCGAACTGACCAGTGGATGTTTTACTACATCTTGGAAGAATATCTTGAAATTTTACAACAGATATTCAAACTTATCCAGAAAGATGCAAACCTGACCAAAGACCAAGAAACCTACGAAATTCTAAAGTCCAACCGAGAACTGGCCGCAAACAAAATACAAAACAATCAGTACAGACGCTAAGTCCCTTTGAAAATCTACCAAAATCTTTTCTTCGATTTAGACCACACCCTATGGGACTACAATCGAAATGTAAACGAGTCCCTATCCGAACTCTACCAAATTTACCAGCTGGAGCAACTTGGAATCCCCTCCTTGGAACGTTTTTTCGAAGCCTTTCATCAGGTGAACTTCCAACTATGGGATGACTACAACTTGGGTAAAATTGATAAAAAAGGACTTAGAGAAGTACGCTTTCCTCGAATTTTTAAAACAGCAGGAGGTGACGACCAAAGCATTCCTGATGTATTCGAAGAAGATTTTATGCATCGAACTTCTTCCAAGCCCCACCTTTTCCCCCACTCCAAAGAAATCTTAGATTACCTCAAAAAGTCTTACCGCCTTCACGTGATTACCAATGGGTTCAATGAGTCTCAAGGAAAAAAAATGAGGTCCTCCGGAATCACCGACTATTTCGAGCTTGTTGTAACCTCTGAAACTACGGGGCACAAAAAGCCCGATCCCAGAATATTTTATTATGCGCTAGAACAGCTTCAAACGGAAGCAAGCAGCTGTCTGATGATCGGTGACAACCCCAACTCAGACATTCTTGGAGCTCAGCGAGCAGCAATAGACCAAGTATACTTCAACCCCGAAGGAAAGTCCACAGACCTCAGTCCCACCTACGAAATACGACACCTACAAGAACTAGAGCTCCTTTTGTGAGGAAAAGTATATAGGCATTCCTTGGGATGTCGTATCTTTGTTTCCTCAATTCACACAAACTCAATCACCATGTTAAAGGGATTTTTCAATGTACCTACTCCAGTAAATGAGCCAGTAAAAACATACGCTCCAGGAAGCGTGGAGCGAAAAGAACTTCAAACCATGCTAGCCATACTTCGTTCCCAACAGATTGACATCCCTATGTATATCGGTAGCGAAGAGGTACGGACTGGCAAGACTAGACCTCTTTCTCCTCCACACGATCACCAGCATATCTTGGGCCATTTCCACGAAGGGGACAGTTCTCATGTGGAGCAGGCAATACAGGCTGCTTTAGGTGCGAAGGAAGCCTGGGAAAATATGGCTTGGGAACAGCGAGCAGCTATTTTTCTAAAAGCTGCCGACTTAATCGCCGGTCCTTACCGTGCTAAAATTAATGCCTCCACCATGCTTGGCCAGTCCAAAAATGCCTTTCAGGCAGAGATTGATGCCGCTTGTGAATTTATTGATTTCCTCCGCTTCAATGTAAAGTATATGTGCGAAATCTACGCCCAACAGCCTCCAGTATCTGGCCCGGGCGTTTGGAATAGATTGGAGCAGCGACCCCTTGAGGGCTTTGTATTTGCCTTGACCCCCTTCAACTTTACCGCTATTGCAGGTAACTTACCCAGCTCAGCAGCCTTGATGGGAAACACTGTCGTTTGGAAAGTTGCCTACACGCAGATCTATTCTGCTCAGGTACTCATGGAAGTATTCAAGGAGGCAGGCGTCCCCGATGGGGTCATCAACCTAATTTATGTCGACGGTCCAACCGCAGGAGGCGTAATTTTCAAGCACCCAGATTTTGCGGGTATTCACTTTACCGGGTCTACTGGCGTTTTTCAACACATCTGGAAAACAGTAGGTGAAAACATCACCCGGTACAAATCCTACCCAAGAATTGTGGGAGAAACGGGAGGTAAAGACTTTGTGTTGGCTCATAAATCCGCAGATCCTAAGGCAGTAGCTGTGGGACTGGTTCGTGGAGCTTTTGAATACCAAGGTCAGAAGTGCTCTGCTGCTTCGAGGGCCTACCTTCCTTCCAATCTATGGGAGGAGATCAAAAAATACATGCTTGAAGACCTAGCTTCCATGCAAATGGGAGGTACCGAGCACTTTAGCAACTTTATCAATGCAGTGATCGATGAAAAATCCTTTGATAAAATCGCTGCTTACATCAACCAAGCCAAGGCCGCTCCTGGAGTAGAAATCATCGCCGGAGGCCGTTGCGACAAGTCTAAAGGATACTTCATTGAGCCTACGGTCATCCTAACTCAAGATCCGATGTACAAGACCATGTGTGAGGAGATCTTTGGTCCGGTATTAACCATCTATGTGTACCACGAGGAGCATTTTGAAACTGTCCTTGAGCTAGTAGATCAAACCTCTCCGTATGCGCTGACAGGTGCCGTATTCTCCCAGGACCGCTATGCCATTGAGCTGGCCACCCAAAAATTAAAGCATGCTGCAGGGAATTTCTATATCAACGACAAGCCTACAGGTGCAGTAGTAGGTCAGCAACCATTCGGTGGGGCAAGGGCTTCTGGCACCAACGACAAGGCTGGCTCCATGATCAATCTCTTGCGTTGGGTATCTCCTCGTACGATTAAAGAAACATTCGTTTCTCCTACGGATTACCGTTATCCGTTTTTAGGTAAAGATCTTTGAGGTTTACCTAAACCTCGAAGGTTTCAATTTTTTAAACTTATTTTTTATGCATGACCCATTAATCTCTGGGAAATTTTACTATATCTATTCCCGATCAAATGGTAACGAACTCCTTTTCAGGAATGAGAAAAATTACGCCTCCTTTCTTAGAAGGTATTCTGATTTTTGCTCCAAAAATTTTGCCACTTTATGCTATTGCTTGCTCCCTAATCACTTCCATTTTTTAGTTCAAGTAAGGGAATCTACAAATGAGGTAGCAGCTCTTTCTGCATTTTCTAATTTCTTGAATTCCTATTCAAAATCATACAATAAGATCCTTGAAAGACATGGGGACTGTTTCAAAGGAAATCCAAAAGAAAACAAATCGATACAGAAAGCTATTTGACTGCAGTAATCAAATACATTCATCGGAATCCCCAAAACCATGGACTATTCAGTATTTTAAAAAATGGAAATATTCATCATACGGAACTTTCGTTTCAAAAAATCAAACTCAACTAGAACCGGATTGAATGTTAGACTAGTTTGGAGGTATAAAAGAGTTTCAAAAAAATCACCTTTTAGAAAAAGATGGACAATTAGATTTTCAGGAACTTGAGGATTTTTAGAGGTTTGGTTTTTAGCAATAAAATTTTCGAGGTTTACAGGCCTCTTCCTAGCCTAGAGGAAAATAAAACCTTCGAGGTCTAAATAGATCTCAAAGGTTAGGTGTACATCGCTCCATTTACATGGAGAACTTGTCCAGAGATATAGCTACTCATTTCGGAGCCAAGGAACACACAGGCATCGGCAATTTCTTGGGGCTGCCCACCACGCTTCATCGGTATCGCCTCTCTCCAGCCCTGAACGGTTTTCTCATCTAAAACTTCTGTCATCTCGGTTTCGATAAATCCTGGCGCTACCGCATTGCATCGGATATTACGGGAACCTAATTCCAAGGCCACAGACTTGGTGAAACCAATGATTCCTGCCTTAGAAGCAGCATAATTGGCCTGTCCAGCATTACCCTTCACTCCTACTACAGAGGTCATGTTGATGATGGATCCAGACTTGGCTTTCATCATGACTCGTGTAGCTGCTTTTACCGTATTGAAACAAGACTTCAAATTGATGTTCATGATCTCGTCCCAGGACTCTTCTGTCATGCGCATCAACAGGTTGTCACGCGTGATGCCCGCATTGTTGACCAAGATATCCAAGCCTCCGAAGTCTGCAACCACAGCATTGATCAATTCCTCCGCAGCCTTGAAGTCTGAAGCATCGGAGCAGTAGCCTTTGGCACGAACTCCAAAAGCAGCCAGCTCGGCTTCAAGCGCAAGGCCTTTCTCAATGCTTGAAAGATAGGTAAAGGCCACCTGAGCCCCTTCTTGTGCAAATTTGGTGGCAATGGCTCTACCAATTCCCTTGGAAGCTCCAGTAACTAAGGCGATTTTTCCTGTAAGTAATCCCATGAATTAACTCTTTATTTATTTTACCAAAAATAGAAATTTCTCTTGGGATTTAGATCTTGGATTTTTTGAACCCTAAGACAAGAAGAAAAATACAGATGATTTGGATCTTATTTTTTCAATTTCCCCTAGAAAAAAGGGTAAAAAAAGAGGAAACCAAAATTAACTAAGCCTTCACTAAGGCATTCAGCATGAACCTTTTTCTCTGAAAAATCGATGTCCACAACAGATTTTTTTCTGAAGGCAAAAGGCCTATTTTTGCGAAGTATTTTGTTATCAAATCCATTGAACTATGTCTTCAACAAAATTTGACTTGATTGTGCTGGGTAGCGGACCAGGAGGATACGTGGCGGCCATTCGTGCTTCCCAACTGGGACTGAAAACGGCCATTGTAGAAGCTGAGGAATTGGGTGGCATCTGCCTCAACTGGGGTTGTATCCCCACCAAAGCCTTGTTGAAAAGTGCACAGGTATTTGAGTACATCAGCCATGCAAGCGACTATGGAATCCAGGTAAGCAGCGCAGAAGCAGACTTTACTGGCATGGTAAAGCGTAGTCGTGGGGTAGCAGACGGCATGAGCAAAGGAGTGCAATTTTTGATGAAGAAAAATAAAATCGACACCCTATCTGGCTGGGGGAAAATCCAACCTGGCAAAAAGGTAGAAGTGACAGATAAAGATGGGAAAAAGATAGATTACGCTGCGGACCACATTATAATAGCAACAGGTGCTCGCGCACGAGAACTCCCTACCCTAAAAATCGATAACGGAAAAGTTATTGGCTACCGAAAAGCAATGACCCTAGAGAAGCAACCCAAAAGTATGGTGCTTGTAGGTTCAGGTGCGATCGGAGTGGAGTTTGCTTATTTCTATAATTCTATAGGTACCAAAGTGACTATCGTGGAATTTATGGACCGCATCGTGCCCCTAGAGGATGAGGAGGTATCCAAATCCCTTGAAAAAATTTATAAAAAATCAGGAATCACCATCATGACCTCCTCTGAGGTGATGAAGGTAGATACCAAAGGAACGGGATGTAAAGTAAGCGTCAAAACAGCCAAGGGTGAGGAAATACTCGAATGTGAGGTGGTACTCTCTGCCGCTGGGGTAGTGTCCAACTTGGAAAATATTGGCTTGGAAGAGGTAGGAATCTTGGTTGACAAAGGAAAAATCCAAGTGAATGAGTACTACCAAACCAACATGCCAGGCTACTATGCCATTGGTGACGTGGTTCCTGGACCGGCACTTGCACACGTCGCTTCTGCTGAAGGCATCATCTGCGTAGAAAAAATTGTGGGTCATCACCCTGAGCCTCTGGATTACGGAAACATTCCCGGTTGCACTTACTGCTCCCCAGAAATAGCCTCCGTAGGCATGACCGAAGCCAAGGCGAAAGCTGCAGGATACGAGGTAAGGATAGGTAAATTTCCTTTCTCTGCATCCGGCAAAGCCTCCGCTGCGGGCGCAAAGGATGGTTTTGTGAAGCTAGTATTCGACAAAAAATATGGGGAGCTCCTCGGTGCCCACCTTATCGGTGCCAATGTAACAGAAATGATTGCTGAGATTGTGGCGATCCGCAAGCTAGAGATTACTGGTCACGAACTGATCAAAACTATGCATCCGCACCCGACCATGTCGGAAGCGATCATGGAAGCTGCTGCTGCTGCCTACGACGAGGTGATCCATTTGTAAGTACCTCATTTCCTTGAAGTCCGCTCCTTACCTCCTAATTTGAATCAATTGGGAAGCCGGGAGCGGGCTTTTTCATTTCTTTTTCTCAACTTACAACTTATACTTGCTTCTATTTCGATGGAACTTCAACTATCCACCCCTGCCCTACTTTTTTCCGCCATCACGCTGATGATGCTGGCCTATACCAACCGGTTTTTGGCCATCGCCACCCTTATTCGAGGACTTCACAAAAATTACCTCAAAGACCCGGATCAGGAAATCATCGCGGAGCAGATCCACAACCTAAGACGCCGGCTTACCCTAATCAAAAATATGCAGCTCTTTGGAATCTTTAGCTTTTTGGGCTGCGTGGTCTGTATGTTTTTGCTCTTCAAAGGATATACTTCCGAGGCCAACTGGGTATTTGTAAGCAGCATATTGTCCTTATTGATTTCCCTTGGTATCTCTCTATTAGAAATTCAAATTTCCACCAAGGCACTAAATTTGGAGCTCTCCGACATGGAAGGGATCTTCCAAAAACGAAAAAGTAGCCTTGACCTATTCTTCAAAAAAGACGAAAAAAAGTAATGCAAATCCTTGACTTACGAAGCGATACCCTCACCCAGCCTACTGCGGGGATGAAGGAAGCCATGTTTGCCGCCCCACTGGGCGACGATGTGTTTGGTGAAGATCCCACTGTCAATGCCTTGGAAACTAAGGTTGCAGCCCTATTTGGCATGGAGGCAGCGTTATTTTGCCCCTCAGGCACAATGACCAACCAAATCGCGATTCGCTTGCATACAGGTCCTCAAAAAGAGGTGATCTGCCATCATTATTCCCACATCTACCTTTACGAGGGCGGGGGTATCATGGCCAATTCCATGGCTTCGGTAAAGCTGTTGACAGGGGAGCTAGGGAAAATCACAGCCTCCCAGGTAGCCGAATCCATCAATCCGGACGATGTACATGCGCCAGAGACGAGCCTAGTTTCCTTGGAAAATACAATGAACAAAGGAGGAGGAAGCATTTATACTTTGGATGAGGTACGTCCCATCCAGGCGCTTTGTCAAGAAAAAGGACTCAAATTTCACCTCGATGGCGCTAGGCTTTTCAATGCCTTGGTAGAAACAGGCGATGCGCCTGCGGAATGGGGTCAATTGTTTGATACCATTTCCATCTGCCTAAGCAAGGGACTAGGCTGCCCTATTGGATCCGCGCTTTTGGGTTCAAAAGCAGACATCAAACGGGCACGAAAGGTACGGAAAGTCTTTGGCGGTGGCATGCGACAGGCTGGCTTTCTGGCGGCAGCGGGGATTTATGCCTTGGATCATCAGGTTGACCGACTCAAAGAAGATCACCACCGCGCCCGAAGACTGCGTGAATTCCTACTAAAGGCTAGTCATGTGAAAGAAGTACTTCCTGTAGCCACCAATATCGTCATTGCCCGACTGGATAGACTGAGTCCTGAGGCTTATCTTCAAGAGTTAAACAGCAAAGGCATCAAGGGAGTGAAGTTTGGCAAGGATCTGGTACGCTTTGTGACCCACCTGGACTTTGGAGACGATCACTTGGAGGAGTTTGGAAAACGGATTTCTAAAAATTAGTTGCCTACAAGTTCGACCATCTTGATTCCCCGCGATGAATAACATTCCATTAGCCGAACGCATGCGCCCAAGCCGATTGGAGGAACTGATTGGCCAAGGACATCTGTCCAGCCCCCAGTCTTTTTTGTACCAAGCGATCAAATCAGGAAATGTCCCCTCCTTGATTCTATGGGGCCCTCCAGGTGTAGGAAAAACGACCATCGCCAACATCATTGCCAATGAAATCAAAGCCCCCTTCTATACGCTCAGCGCCATCAATGCCGGCGTAAAAGACATCCGTGAGGTACTCGAAAAGGCAAAGTTCCAGCAGGGGGCAGTACTTTTTATCGATGAGATCCACCGCTTCAACAAATCCCAACAAGATGCCTTGCTTGGTGCAGTAGAAAAAGGCAGCATTCGTCTCATCGGTGCCACCACCGAAAACCCCTCTTTCGAAGTCAATGCAGCTTTGCTCTCCCGATGCCAGGTATTTCCCTTGCACCCTCTTGGAAAGGCTGACTTGGAAGCGATGATTCAACAAGCACTCGATCAAGATGCTGACCTGAAAAAAAAGGAGGTAATCCTTCAAGAAACGGATGCCTTGCTCCGAATTTCAGGTGGAGATGGGCGGAAACTGCTAAACCTGCTGGAGATCGTCATCGAGAGTAGTCTGGAAAATCCGTGTACTTTGACCGACGAGCGCGTCATGCAGGTGGCCCAACAAAAGGTAGTGCTATACGACAAGTCTGGAGAGCAGCATTACGACATCGTATCCGCCTTTATAAAATCCATTAGAGGTTCCGATCCCAATGCGGCTGTGTACTGGCTCGCACGGATGATTGAAGCAGGGGAAGAATTGACCTTCATTGCGCGTAGACTTGTCATACTTGCTTCCGAAGACATCGGGAATGCCAATCCAAATGCTTTGCTTTTGGCTACCAACTGCTTTGAGGCGGTGAAGTTGATCGGCTACCCAGAATCCCGCATCATCTTGTCCCAGTGCGTCACCTACCTGGCCAGCTCTCCCAAGAGCAACGCATCCTACTTGGCCATCAACCAGGCCCAGGCCTTGGTGAAGCAAACAGGAGATCTGCCAGTGCCCTTGGCTTTACGGAATGCTCCTACGCAATTGATGAAAGAGTTGAACTACGGCAAAGCCTACCTATACTCCCACGATGGCCCGGGCAATTTTGTGAATCAAGAATTCCTCCCCGAAGAGATCAAAGACACCAGGCTCTATCAACCCGGCGATAACGCTCGCGAACAGGAACTACGAACTTTCCTTTCCAAGCGATGGAAGGGGAAGTATGGGTATTAAAGAAATAAGCCTGCTTCAAGGTTGAAAAAACTCACAATCCTTGCGGCATAAATTTTAATTGAATCAAAAGAAAATGGGAAGCTAAATAGGGCTTCCCTTCTTTCTAATTTGCTAAATCTTTAAGAGGTAGCCATTTTTGACAGATTGTAAATAAATTTAATTGAAATTGTAAGTGCCTCTTAATTCAGACAATTTTAATTAGATCATAATTGTTTTTTTAAGAAGTTCAACTTTTAATTCATAAGGGGTTTTATTGGCTAATGATTCGTGTGTATTTTTAGACCTAGACAATCCAAAGATTACACTACTTGATCAAAGGGCTAAAAATTGCACTTATCTGTTGAACCCATCAATAATAAATTTACCTTGGAATTATTAAATTTAATTCCATGAAGAGTTTGTATCAAAATCCCATTCTTTTTTCTTTTGCCCGAATTATTATTTATGCCTTAATTGTGCTCTTAGTAAGTCAGATTATTTTATGGGATTCACTCAACCCAGGGGCATTGGGCAAATTTGGAGAGGACTCCTCAACGGAATGGGCACAGGAGATTTTTCTATTGTTAACATCGTTGCTATTTGCAAGATTGGCGTACACTTCAGCGGGCATCAGAGGTTTTCCTTTTTTGATGTCCGGAGTTGCGTTCATGGGCTTAATTAGAGAATATAATAACTATTTGCATACCTGGTTTTATGGGGCTTGGCAATTATTGGTACTCCCAGTACTGATGACTACCATTTTTTATATTTACAGAAATAGGAGGACACTTTATGAACCGATAAAACAATTTATCCAGCAACCCGCTTTTGGATTCACGATAAGCGGCTTTCTGGCAGTAATGGTTTTTTCAAGGTTTTTTGGTACTAAATCGTTGTGGAAAAATATTTTAGAGGTGACAGACCTCTCAAATCAGAACCGATGGGTAAAGAATGCCGCAGAAGAAGGCAGTGAGTTGCTTGGATACAGCTTGTTATTCATCGGGGCCCTTG
>JAQCJI010000006.1 GCA_027593175.1 Bacteroidota bacterium
TTCGAAAAAATTTTTTTTTCTCGTTTTTCAAATGGTGAAAAAATTGAAATTTTAGATGTGGGGGGCACAGCTTATTTTTGGCAACACAGTTCTCTACTTTCCCGTCCTGGCCTTTGCATTACTTTACTCAACCTCCACCTAGAAGAAACAAGCCATCCTGCTGTTCGTGCCCTCCAAGGCGATGCTACCGACATGCAAGAATTTGAAAAGGGCAGCTTTGATTTAGTTTTTTCCAATTCGGTGATTGAGCACTTGCACACCCTAGAGCAGCAACAAAAAATGGCGTCAGAGATTTGCCGAGTGGGAAAAAGCTATTTTATTCAAACCCCCAATGCATATTTCCCAATAGAGTCACATTATGCCTTGCCTTTTGCACAATATTATCCCAAAGCTTTCCTTCACTTTATTTTGACCAAGACGAAGCTGAGCCGCTTGACGCGATGGAGCACAGCTGAAGCAAGTCAATATCAAGATGAAATTCGGCTCCTCAATGAAAAGGAAATGAAAGCGTTATTTCCAGGGGCATCCCTCCTCAAAGAAAAAGTATTTGGGCTCACCAAATCCATCACTGCGCATACCCTCGCTTAATCCGCAAATTGCAGGCGGACAAGATTGGCATAAATACCCGAGGAGTCTTTTACTAGCTCCTGATGGCTACCCTGCTCCACGATCTCCCCATCCGTCAATACATAGATTCGATCCACCTTTCGGATAGTGGCTAGTCGATGTGCGATAATTAGCGTGGTTCTCCCCTTCATCAATTCATTCAGAGCCTCTTGTACCAAAGCCTCAGATTCTGCATCCAAGGAAGAGGTTGCCTCATCCAAAATCAAAATTGCAGGATCTTTTAATATCGCCCTAGCAATTGCTACCCGCTGCCGCTGCCCACCAGAAAGTTTAATCCCACGCTCACCCACTAAGGTATCCAAGCCCTCAGGAAACTGGGATATAAACTGCCATGCATTTGCTTTTTTTGAAGCAAGGATAATCTCTTCTTCGGTAGCAGTAGGCTTGGCGTAGCCAATGTTTTCTCGGATACTCCCTCCAAACAAGAGGACTTCTTGAGGTACAATCCCAATCTTACTCCGCAAGGAGGACAAGCCCCAATGGGTTATCGGCTCCCCATCAATCCAGATTTGACCTTTGGTGACTTCGTAAAAACGAAGCAAGAGATGAATAATGGTAGATTTTCCAGCACCCGAAGGTCCTACTAGGGCAACTTTCTCCCCAGATTGAATCTGAAAAGTCACCCCCTTTAATACCTCTACCTCTGGACGCGTAGGGTATTGAAAACCTACCGTGTCATATTCAATAGTCCCTTTTATCCCCTCAATCTCCGCTCCGGTTGCTGCCTCCTCCTCCTCCGCTAAAAGCTCCACTACACGCTCGGAACTCCCGATCGCCTTTTGCAATTGGCTATAAATATCTCCCAAGCCAGCAATAGACCCTCCAATAAATGTGGTGTACAATACAAAAGACACCAATTCCCCAACGCTCATTTCTCCTGAAGAAACCAGGCTTGCACCATACCACATCACACCTACAATCCCTCCAAAAAGGGCAAAGATGATAAAGGAGATGAATGCCCCTCGGTATTTTGCTGCTGCTAGCGCTACACGAACTACTTTTTCCAACCCCTTTCCGTAGCGATTCACTTCAAATGCCTCCCCAACAAAAGATTTGACCGTACTGATAGACTGCAGCGTTTCCTCGACAATGACATTGGCCACGGCTAACTCATCCTGAGTTTTCTTAGATAACCTTCGGATAAACTTCCCAAAAATCAAGGCAAATAGCACGAGTAGGGGGAAAGTCGCTAACATAAAAATTGTCAGCTTGGGCGTGTTGAATAGTAGAAAGGCAACCCCCATCACCAAAGTAACTATCTGTCGAAAAAACTCTGCAAGCGTGGTGGAAAAGGTATCCTGAAGTAAGCCTACATCTGAAGTGATACGACTAATTAGCTCACCAGTTCGGCGCTTGTCAAAAAATGGGATCGGTAGACGTACCAATCGCCCATAGACCGCAAGACGAATATCGCGCATAGCCTTTTCAGAGACCAAGGCAAACAGCCATACTCGAAAAAAGGAGAAAACACTTTGCCCCGCCAAGATGCCAAGAAGTAACAATGCGATGTGGTTGATATCTGAAAAAAGCCAAACAGATCCCTGGGCAGTATCGATCAATTTTCCAGCTACATAAGGAAAACTCAACAGCGTAAGCGAGGAAAACAATAAGAAGACCATTCCGGCAAAAAAAGCCCCTTTATATGGGATCAAAAACTGAAAAATTTGATTCAACTTGCTTAAATTCTGCTTGTTGATCGTTCTTTTTTCTTCGGGCTCTAGCGCAGTCCCTCGTTGCTTTGCCATAAATATAAGTTGCTAATCAGGCTACAAAAGTACAGGTTTCAGTGCGGATTTGATTAGAAAAGTTAAAAGGAATTCCCCTCTGCTCGTTCAATACCCTAGCCTTTTGACCAAATCCTCTCCCAGAGCGGCAGAATGTTTGAATCCATGTCCCGAACAGGCAGACACCCAGAGAAAATTGGAATCCCCATTCATCGGTTCAATCACAAAACGTGCATCTTCAGTAACCGTATAAAAGCAGACAGAAGTCTTGAGAATCTGTTTTTTCAATCCTCTCAATTTGCCGTCCACCTTGGTAACCCAAAAAATTTCTTTTTCCTGCTCAGATACTTCCCGGTTCAACTCATCTGGATGATCTACCTCCACAAATGATTCGGAAGCCATTTTGATGCTCTTCCCATCCAGAGAAGGAAAACCATAAATAAAATCCTCTGGGGCAGGACCATAGCCCCACATCCATACCGGATACTTCTGCCAGTCGGTACATCCCTCTGCTATGGATATCCAATACAATACTTGGCGACATACTGAAAGTCTCTTTTTGATAGGTAGCGATAAAAAATCCTTTACCCATCCTCCCGCACTGAGAATCACCTGTTTTGCTAGAATTTCTTTTCCTTCCACTCGAATTTGAAAATACTCGCCCTGAGAGTGAATGGAATCCGCTTTGGAAGATGTCCAAACCGTAGCCCCCTGTTTTTTGGCAAGGTCAAGCTGGGTCTGTATTGCTACTTCTGGAAAAAGGTAGCCTGCCTCTTCTTCCCAATAAATCTTTCCTGAAGGAGGAAGCAAAAGGTTGGGATACTTTTTCTGAAATTCATGATGTGTGAGCACTTGATGCGCAATCTTCTGGTTTTGCGCATAGCGAAGGGTGCGCTCCCAAAAACCTTCTACTCCATGTTTGGACCAAGGGTCTAGGCCCGAATCTAAAAGAATACCGCCAGTTTTTGTTCGGATCTTTTTCCCAGATAATGCTTCTAGTTCAGCCCAAATCTCATGCGAACGCTTGGCTAGCGCTACATACTCTTCTCCTTCCCCTACTGCCAGGCGCGTAATGCGCGTTTCTCCATGGCTCGAACCGAGGGTATGTGGCGGGTCAAACTGATCTATGCCCAAGGAATTTATTCCTCGCTTGCTCAGCTGATACAAGGTAGCGCTCCCTACTGCACCCAAGCCTACGACAATAACATCGAAAGTAGATTCTTTCATGGAGCCATATTACTACAAAAAATAGACGAAAGAAAAGGGAAAAGCGCTAGAAAGCGGTAGGATCCGAGGATTGATACCTAGGTTAAAGTTCATCCAAGGGGTCCACCTGAGCGGCAATCCATGCCGGCCGCCAAGAAGCTAGGAGGGTAATTGTCACCACCGCCAAACTAATCCACCCCAAATCAGGCCAATGAATTCGCACGGGATAAGCGTCCACCACTCCAGAGGCAATACCCAATGATATAAACCCAAATTTCTCTTGCACCCCTACAAGTAGGAGTCCTAAAATCAAACCTAGAAGAGCTCCAGATAATGCAATCAATGCCCCCTGCTTCAAGAATATTCCTCGAATCAAATCGTTTTTTGCACCCATAGACTTCAGTACTGCCAAGTCTTTTTTCTTTTCGATAGCCAGCATACTTAAGGAGAAGAAAATATTAAACGAGGCCAAAGCTAGGATAAATGTGAGCGTCAAAAACACAAATAGCTTTTCTAGCTTCACGGTACGAATCAGCGTAGCATGCTGTTCGTCTGCATTTTTTACCACAAAATCAGATCCCAAATGCGCTTGAATAGCTTGTTGCACAGTCGAAATCGACTGCCCCGAAGCAACCTTTAGCTCTAGGGAAGTACGCTTTTGACCATAGCTCAGTAGATCCTTAAAAAAATCAATGGGCACTAGGATGTACTCGTTGTCCACACTTTGGTCAATACTAAAAAACCCCCTTGGTTCTACCTGTCCCGCAGTATAGAGTTGGTTTGGATCTAAAGTAGCTGCAGATTTTGGCGCTTTGGGGTAATATATTTTGAGAACGGAATTGATATCGTCCAAGTTGACAGAAAGCGCAAAGGCTACCCCTCTTCCAAGGATGGAGCCTGGCCGCAAGGCTGTTCCTAAGGTGGTATCCCCCCAAAAATACCCCTTCGAAAACCGCTTGTGGTCAAAGTAATTATCGGATACTGCCTTGACTCGGGCTATATGTTGATTGCCTCGGTATTCCAGTAAGGCATTGTCTTCAATCACTTCAGTAATGACCTCCACTCCTTCTACTTCTCGGATTGCTTTCAGCCATTCTTCACTTGCTACAAAACTTTTTCCGGCAACAGGCGTCACTTGAAGTTCAGAGTCAAAACTTGAAAAAAGTCCACGAATAAGATCCTCCAAACCATTGAACACGGACATGACCGCCACCAAAGCCATTGTACTGATAGCTACGCCTATCATCGAAATCAGGGATAGGATGGTGATGAAGTTTTGCTTCTTCTTACTTCGGAAATACCTGCCGGCAATAAAAGAACTAGTGTTCACGAGATAAATCAACTATTAATCTTCCACCTCATCGGCAGCAGGGGGAATGTGTAAATCTGAAATTACTTTATCCATATACTGGGCATAAGTGGCAGACTCATCTGAGAAAAAAGCCAATTCAGGAATCACGCGAACAGACTTGCCGATGCGCTTCGCCAAAGCATGGCGAATTTCTTTTTTGTGCGCATTGATTGCATCAAATTGTGCCTTTGGATTTGGCAACAAAAAACTAAGGTAGGCTTTGGCAAAGCCCAAATCTGGGCTCATCATTACCCGGGTGATGGTCACCAAGGTTGAGCCAACCAAGTTCTTGCCCTCTTTTTGGAAAATATCGCCCAGTTCTTTTTGAATTAATTTTGCGTATTTTAGTTGTCTTTTGCTT
The DNA here is from genome assembly GCA_027593175.1 of Bacteroidota bacterium. Lineage (GTDB taxonomy): Bacteria > Bacteroidota > Bacteroidia > Cytophagales > Cyclobacteriaceae > Algoriphagus. The sequence goes on from JAQCJI010000006.1 coordinate 5,270, forward strand.
TCCATCTGAAGTATTTATGATGCAAATTTAGCGAAATACTTGGGCATGCTTTAATTTCGAGTCAAAACCAATTACCCCCTATCCACCTTGTTCAATTTTTTTAGAGTAAACGACCCCATTCGCCTAGTTGGAATACTGATCTATGTGATCTTGTTCAGTGTAATCTCTTGGGTTTTTTTCTCATTTCCAAGCACTACACCTACCTTGATGTGGATGGTCTTAGGGGAACGCTTGAGTGAAGGATATCTACTTTATGTGGATGTGATAGATGATACAGGCCCCCTTTCTGCCGGGGTATTCACTGGCATCCACCTCCTTTTCGGAAGAAGTCACCTGGCCTATATTCTTCTCGGAAAAATTTTTGTTTTTTTTCAGATCTACTACTGGAATAGCACCTTAATCAGGTTTCGGGTATTTGATGAAAATACCTATTTACCAGCAATCATTATGTCCGCCTTATTTCATTTTTCCTTCGATCTCATGTACTTATCCCCAACTCTGCTGGGGAGTACTTTTTTGCTATTGGCTTTTGGCCAGCTATTTTCACATACTATCCTTCAAAAAGAGAGTAGTGAGTCCACCCTCCTGATTGGGATCTATGGCGGACTAGCGACTGGTTTCCATTGGAATTTTGTGTTTTTCCTTCCCTTTCTGGTGTTTACAGGTTTAGTTGTTTCCAACTTTAAGGTACGCCAACTATTTCTAGCCATCATGGGCTTTTTACTCCCAATTTTGCTCATCTTGGTTTTTTATTTTTGGAATGACGGATTGGAACAAGCATTGCAAGTTTGGCCCATTGTATTCACTTATCCCAATTATGGGTACCAGCCCTCCCTGAGTTGGCTTGGACCGGGAGCCTTTCCACTCCTGCTCACTTTAATCGGATATGTAATCAGCTCCTTTTTTCGTGGGACGACAATCAACCAACAAAAGCAAAGACAGCTTATTTTGACTTGGCTGCTTTTTTCTGCTGGTCTATTTTTTCTTGTAAAAAACAATGCCTCCTACCAGCTAGTAGTGTTTTTACCTGCGCTGAGCTACTTTATCAGCCAGTTTTTTCTACATTTCAACTGGATACTTCTAATTAGACCTGCATTTTTTGGGTTGGTTTTAGTCTTGCCCCTTTGGACTTTGAACTATTGGACTACTCGAACAACTGTGGATACCTCTTACTTTCTGGCAGCCCCTGACGAAAGTACTCTCCCCAAGAAAACAGGAGTGATGGTTTTAGAAGAAGATCCTTCTCCCTACCTCAATAAATCATTGGAAGGCCCCTTTTTAAATTTCCACATGTCCATGAGTTACCTCAAGCAAGAAAAAACCTTGCAGCAAAAAGCGCAGGTCTTCCAAATGATTCGACGCCAACAGCCAAAACAGGTCCTCGATAAGGAAGGCCTTTTTAAAGATTTGCTAGAGGAATTACCCGCTCTAAAGGATTTTTATACGGAAACTAATCCTGGAATCTATTCCATAAAATAGATATACACAGGATCAAGTAATCCGAAAGTAATTTGTAAACACAAAAAATCCCTGCTCACCCCCTCTTTTCACTCGTTATGAAAATCCACCAGATACATTTGCTCTTGATCGGAATCGTATCCCTAATGGGAATCAATGGTGCTGCCTTGGCCCAAATACCAAGTAGCGCTGCCATGAGTACTGTTCCAAGAACTAGGACGTTGACTGAAAAGGAAGCTCTCCATTGGGCTCAATTAGATCCTGTCCAAGATACTATTCCAGGGATGAGTGTAGATCGTGCCTATACAGAGCTAGTCAAAAAGAGAAAGGGACAAACAGTGCTAGTAGCCATTATTGACTCTGGCATCGACCTTGGCCATGAAGATCTTAGGGACTTACTCTGGAAAAACCCTAGGGAGATTGCTGGGGATGGTATCGATAACGACCAAAATGGCTATGTGGACGATTTCCATGGCTATAATTTTTTGGGGGAATCCTACGAGGAGCAACTTGAGTTTGTACGAATTCTAGCCAAAAACTTGGGCGATCGGAGCCTTCAAAAAAGAGCGAGAACACTCTATGAAACTCAGATTGCAAAAGCTAAAGCTTCGGTAACACAGTTTGAACAAATTGAACAATTTATCACTACTTCCCATCAAAACATTCAGAAAAAACTAGGAAAGGAAACCTACACGCTTAAGGAACTTGAAACTTATGCCCAAAAAGGCGAGGAGGAAGAAAGGGCAATTTGGTTACTTACTCAGGTTTTGGAAACAGGACAGGACATCCCCTCAGCACTGGCCGATTTAAAGGAAAGAATTGCTTACTACCAATCTCAATTAGACTTCAGACTGAACCTCGAGTTTGACGGGAGAAAACCTGTTGGAGATAATCCTTATGACCTCAAAGATCAAACTTATGGCAATGTAAATCCAAGCAATCGCAAAGAAAACGAGAGCCATGGCACCCATGTGGCAGGGATCTTGGCGGCAAACAGAGAAAATAATAAAGGAGTAAAGGGAGTAGCTCAATCTGTTCAACTTATGGCTTTACGGGCAGTCCCGGATGGAGATGAATACGATAAGGATATCGCATTAGCCATCCGCTATGCCGTAGATCAAGCGGCCAAGGTGATCAACGCAAGCTTTGGAAAAAAACTCTCCCCCAATGCCTCTTGGGTGCAAGAAGCATTGCAATATGCTGCATCAAAGGATGTACTTTTCGTTCATGCTGCAGGCAATGATGGGGTAGATTTGGATAATCCTGAGAATACCAATTTTCCAAATGATCAGTACAGCAAGATGGCCTCTCCAATGAATGACAATTACTTGACCGTAGGCGCTTTAACGTCAAACTATGGCTCAGATATGATTGCTTCATTTTCCAATTATGGAAAAATAAGTGTGGATATTTTTGCCCCTGGAGATGAGATCTACTCTACGCTACCTTCTGATTCCTATGGCTTTGAAGGAGGCACCTCTATGGCTGCTCCTGCTGTAGCTGGCATGGCCGCCTTAATCAGGTCACTTTATCCTCAACTGACTGCTGTGCAGGTGAGGCAAGTGATACTGGATTCCGGACTGACAGTGCCATTCCAAGTTCGGGTAGGTAATCAGGAGCGCACATTGGAGGACCTATGCACTTCAGGAAAAATTGCCAACCTCTACACCGCCTTACTGCTTGCAGAACAATTGGCAGGAAAAAATAAAGGGAAAGGCTTTAAATAGGGTCTTGATTTTTACAATTAAGGACCTATTTAGTTCCTTAAGAACAGGCAATTTTAGTGACTCGACTTTGATGTCTACCCCCTTCAAATGGGGTGGATAAAAAGATTTGAGCAATCTTTTCTGCCAATTCGTAGGAAATAAATCGAGCAGGTAAGGCTAGCACATTTGCATCGTTATGCTGTCGTGCCAAGGCTGCTAACTCCTCATTCCAGCAGAGTGCTGCACGGATACCTTGGTGCTTGTTGGCCGTGATGGCTACCCCATTTCCACTACCACAAATCACAATTCCAAAATCAAAATCTCCAGCTTCTAGGCCTTGAGAGAGGGGATGCACATAGTCAGGGTAATCGACAGAAGCAGAAGAAAAGGGACCAAAGTCCTGCACGTCATAGCCAAGTCCAAGCAAATGCTGTCGTAGCTGGTCCTTATACCCTACCCCTGCATGGTCACCTCCGATTGCAATTCGCTTTTTCATCTACCTATTCAGCGTCTTTATTTCGTTCAAATTCTGCTTCTTTAAGCGCTCTTTTTTTCTCCAAGCGCTTGGCAATTAGTATCCCCACCTCGTACAGTACCGAGATCGGCATGGCTATCAACAACTGGCTCACCACATCAGGTGGGGTGATGATTGCTGATAGAATCAAAATAACCACTATGGAATATTTTCTATAGGTTTTTAACATCTTGGAAGTCACCAAGCCAGACATAGACAAAAAGTAGATGACCACAGGGAGTTGAAACATAATGGCTGATGCCAAAACCAACATAGTCAAGGTAGAGACATAAGAGGTAATGTCAAATTCGTTCGTGATGCTTGAATCCAGCTGGTAATTAGCTAGGAAATTGATGGAAAGTGGAGAAAGCACATAGTATCCAAATACTGCTCCCGAGAGAAAAAGAAAGCTGACAAAGAACACTGCGCCACGTGCTGCGCCACGTTCTTTGTCATACAAACCAGGGCTAATAAACCGCCAAACCTCCCAAAACAAATAGGGGAAGGCGGCAATCAATCCTACAACAATACTAGAAGTCATGTGCATGGAGAATTGTCCAGTCATCTGACGACTTTGTATTGTAAAAGGTAAGTCGTCGATGCAAAGTGCAGAGATGCCCAGAGTATTGCCCAAATCACACAGTAAGCGATAGGTTAAAAAATCAACTTTAGAAGGGCCTAAAATCAAAACTCCAAAAATGAAATCTTTGGCAATAAAAGCCGCTACTGAAAAAATAAGTACAGCAGATACTGCACGCATTAGATGCCAGCGCAAGGATTCTAGATGGTCCAAAAAGGACATTCCTCCTTCTTCTTCGTCTTTGTATTGGTCTAAGGCCATTTTGGGATATTGGGATTAATACAAAGGAAATTGAACCATCCATGCATTGACTTCGGTCTTGATTTGGGAAAGTGCAGCATCATCCGCATGCTGCTGAAGGGCTCTATCGATAAGATCTACGGTTTTTTTCATATCCTCCTCCTTCAATCCACGTGTAGTAACTGCAGCAGTTCCTACACGCATCCCAGAGGTTACAAAAGGAGACTTGGTATCGAAAGGTACCATATTTTTATTGATGGTTATGTCTACTTTTCCAAGAGTTTCTTCCGCAAGCTTTCCAGTCAAGTCCTTATTTCTAAGGTCAATTAACATCAGGTGATTGTCTGTGCCTCCGGAAATAAGCTTGTACCCACGGGCAACAAATTCTGCCGCCATCACAGATGCATTCAATTTAACCTGAATTACATATTGCATGTATTCATCAGAAAGTGCTTCCTGAAATGCCACTGCCTTGGCCGCAATGATGTGCTCCAAAGGACCGCCTTGCGTCCCCGGGAAAACACCCATATCCAAAAGAGCAGAGATTTTTTTTATTTCTCCCTTAGGTGTTGTCAATCCCCAAGGATTATCAAAATCGGCTCTCATCAGGATCAAACCACCTCTAGGGCCACGTAGAGTCTTGTGCGTCGTTGTCGTCACAATGTGACAATGCTCCAAAGGATCGTTGAGTAGCCCTCTAGCAATCAAACCGGATGGATGGGAAATATCAGCAAGGAGTAAGGCGTCTACTTCGTCGGCGATTTCACGAAGACGGGCATAATCCCAGTCCCTCGAGTAAGCGGAAGCACCACAAATAATCATTTTTGGCTGTACAGCGATCGCCTTCTCAGCAACCTTGTCGTAATCGATCAGCCCTGTAGCTTCTTCCACTCCATAAAAATTGCCTTTATAGAGCTTCCCTGAAAAATTGACAGGGGAACCATGAGTCAAGTGGCCTCCATGAGCAAGATCAAAACCCAAAATTGGATCTCCAGGATTCAAACAGGCAAGCATTACAGCGGCATTAGCCTGTGCACCGGAGTGTGGCTGTACGTTGGCCCAAGCAGCTCCAAATAATTTCTTTGCTCGATCAATCGCCAACTGCTCAATCTCATCCACTATTTCACACCCACCATAATAACGCTTGTTAGGAAGACCTTCCGCATACTTGTTGGTCAGTACGCTGCCAGCAGCTTCCATTACTTGCTTGGAAGTAAAGTTCTCAGAAGCAATCAGCTCAATGCCCCTCCTTTGTCTGTCTTCTTCTTTGGAAATAAGGTCAAAAACTAGTGAATCTCTTTTCATAATCGAGGATAACTAAACGCAATAAAATTGCTTGGAAAATTTTAAACCATGGGTGTATTCGAGGATTCAAAAATAGCTTTAAAGTCCTGATTATCCAATCCAATGAGCCATTTGTCCACTACTTAAATTGAAATTTCTCCTTCGCTGTCAAAAAACTAAAAACCTTTTCCATTCTTGTAGGGAAATGCAGTACTTTAAAGTCCGAATTCGAGGACATATGGACTTTTTATTTAGACCCCCCACTTATTTTTCTGAAGGCATCACTTCTGTGCTGCTGGTCCGATTGCGCTACCCTGAAAGTACTTGGGGAGAACAGATAAGCATTTATGGCCATGCTCTAGATGAAAAAATTCACTACGAAGCGGTAGACTTTTATGGAAACGACTACCTTCTGTATCCTAGCTCAAGTGAGGAACCTTTGAACTTGGAGGAATTAATCTATCTAATTGAAGGGATGCAGCTCAACCAGGATGGAATAGAAGGTAATATGGAACTGGTATTGGATGGCTTTCCAGAAACAGAAAGTGCCTGGTACCCTCAATTAAAAAGTTACTTTGAAACCAAAAGAAAGCAAGTAGGCCTAGACTAAAAGTCAAAAACAGGAGATTTGGTATAACTTCAACTCCTTAAGTCGCAACCAGCAGGCATAGGTTTTAAAATCCAAACATTCCGCAAGCACTGCGCCCGGCAACTTTACTTTTTTGAAACGATAGCTTGGAAGCCATTCTTTAAACGTTTTTTTTTCTTGATCAGAAAAATAGATAAGCGGAATCCACTTCTCTCCTTCGATGTAAATAGGGAGGTGTTTTGTCATGATTATCCGAGCGTTTATTTAAATGTAGCGCAACAATCATCTGGTTACAAGTAGTTTACATTATCTTTCGGTTACTCTAAAATTACCTCTTCTTTACCCAGTTCATATGGGCCTCTGGATCGCTATTTTCAGTCTTTTTTGTGGTTTTTTACTTCAACTACTCCCTTCCTTTCCAAAGGAAAAAGTCATCCAAATGGGAAAATCCTACCTAATCTATCTTGTGCTTCCAGCTCTTGCCTTGATCCATATTCCCCCATTAAAACTATCTTGGGACTTAGGGCTTGCTCCCTCATCTGCTTAGGTTACCTTTTTACTCTCTTGGAGTCTTTTCTCATTTCTTGGGAAAAAATACAAGTGGGACAACACCTTGACAGGATGCTTAATTCTAGTTAGCGGCCTAGCCAACACTTCCTTTCTAGGATTTACAATTGTAGAGCTAATTTATGGAAAAGAGGCCTTGGCTATAGCATTCCTGATTGACCAAGGAGGCTCCTTTTTGATCGTCAGTACACTGGGGGTATGGATCGGAACTAAGTATGGCCACGGAAATCCCACTGGACTAGGCGCCTTAATCAAAATGATCCAATTTCCTCCATTCATTTTCTTAGTGATCGGCCTTCTGATGAGCTCCCTTCAGCTAACTCTCCCTGGGATGCTCTTCCCTTGGCTGCAGATGTTCAGCAGTACCATGGCCCCCGTTGCCTTGGGCGTAATCGGATTGAGTATCACTTTTGATAAAAATGGATCCAATCCAGATATCTTTGGTATAGGTTGGGCTACCGCCTACTGCTTGCTCCTGCTTTTATTTGGGGCGTCTACGCGTTTGCCATGTCAATAGACAGCCTAGCGTTTAAGGTGACCATCTTTGAAAGTGGTATGGCTCCCATGATTAGTGGTTCCTTGCTAGCCATGGAATTTGGCCTTCAACCCAAACTCGCAGCACTATTGGCTGGTTTAGGTATTCCCCTATCTGCACTCAGCTTACTGATTTGGCACTTCCTCTTGGGCTAAGTAGCCCAAGTGCTCCCTCAAAACTTCTAAAAGCTCTTGGTGAATGGATTGGTTTGTGGCTACAATTTGCCGCCCAAAAATATACTCTTTCCCACCTCCAAAGTCAGTAACCTTTCCTCCTGCTTCCTGCACCAGAATTACTCCCGCAGCTACATCGTAGGAGTTGAGGTTGTATTCAAAATACCCCTCCGTCCTGCCTGCAGCAACATAACAAAGATCCACTGCCGCAGAGCCTAGCCTACGGAGACCATGGGTCTTCTGCATAAGGGATTTCATAGCATTCAAGTAGCGATCGATTAAGTCAAACTGGTAGTAGGGAAATCCTGTAGAAATCAAGGAGGATGCAAGATTCGGCGCTTTACTAACCTGAAGCGCTACTCCATTACAAAATGCTCCTCCTCCCTTGAACGCATAAAAACTCTCTTTCCGGTTTACTTCATACACTACCCCCAGCACTACCTCCTCTTGTTCCATTAAGCCAATGCTGACTGCAAAAACAGGTAGCCCATGGATAAAGTTGGTCGTCCCATCCAAGGGATCAATCACCCAATTGTAGGTTTCCCCCCGTGTGGTATTTGTCCCCTCTTCAGTGATGAATCCTGCTTCTGGAAAAATTTCCTGCAATCGAGCTACACAATGCTGCTCAGCTTCCTTATCCACATAAGAAACTAGGTCATTGAAACCCTTGTGCTCCACTCGATCTATGGAAAAATGCAGTCGCTCCTTTTCAATAAATGATCCCACATCTTCCGCAATCTTTCGCGTAAGTTCCAAGAGCTGAGAGAGTTGGTTTGTAGTGAGCATAATCTAAAAGATCTGTAAAATTAGTTACGAGTCTTTTTTTCTTTCTTCCATTCTGCTTGTTTCTTCTCCTGCTTTTCAGCTCGGCTCTCTCGCTGTTCCGTACATCCAGCGACTACCAACACAATTTCCCCTTTTAATGGATGAGTCTGGTAGTACTCCAAAAGCTCTACCAATGTTCCTCGGGCCATTTCTTCATGCAACTTGGACAGCTCCCGAGCAACTGCCGCTTGCCTATCGGATCCAAATGCTTTGGAAAGCTGCTCCAGGGTTTTTAGTAAACGATGGGGTGATTCATAAAAAATCAGTGTCCGCATTTCATTTACCAGCGCATCAATTCGGGTTTTTCTTCCCTTTTTATGCGGCAAAAACCCTTCAAATACAAATCGGTCATTGGGGAGGCCACTTGCAACTAGCGCAGGGACAAAGGCCGTAGGCCCAGGCAAGCATTGTACTTCCAGCCCTGCAACAAGGATAGCTCTTACCAAGAGAAATCCAGGGTCAGAAATCGCAGGTGTGCCTGCATCACTTATTAGAGCAAAGGTTTCCCCCTTTCTCATCCGCTCCACCAACTTTTCTACTGCTTTATGCTCATTAAAGCTATGATAGCTCTGCAAGTTTTTAGAGATCTGCAAGTGCTTCAGTAGGATACCACTCGTTCGTGTGTCCTCTGCAAGAATCACATCTACGGCTTGAAGCGTATCCATGGCCCGTAAGGTAATGTCTCGAAGGTTTCCAATCGGGGTAGGTACCAAATACAAGGAAACCACAGCCTGACTCATGCCAGAAGTTGATCTATGGCCTGTGCCAATTTTCGATCTTTTTCGGTCACTACATTTCCCGCATCATGTGTAGTGAGTGCTATGTCTACTCGATTATACACATTGAACCAATTGGGATGATGCTGTTGAGATTCAGCTAAGAATGCCACACGCGTCATGAAGGCGAAGGCTTCTGTAAAATCAGAAAAAGTAAAGCTCTTTTTCAATTGGTTTGATTCTTCTATCCACATATTGCTAGCTAATTAAAGAGAAATAACTCCGTCTATTTGTGCGGCCTTTTCATACAGTGCAATTACCTGATCGGCACTGTCCGCCTGTTTGTGGATCGTGGTACTGATGTACTTGCCTCCACTGCTGGGTTTGAGGATCAGCTCTTCCTCCGGAAAAATAGCCGCTATTTCGGATTCCTTTCCAAAAGGAACTATGAATTTAAACAGGTAGAGCATGGGAAAAGTACCGAACGATTCTAACTTTTCTTTGAAGGCTGCTATATCAAAGTTTGATTTCATGTTCAAAATTAGTCCTTTCTCTTAAGAATACTGCATAAAAAACCCCATGTCTTTTAGACATGGGTTCCTTCGAAATACATCAAATTTAGAAGTATTTGTATCGGTAATCCTTTACTTTGGCAATCTCCTGAAGTGCCATCATGATTTGATAGGTCATTCGCTGAGAAGCCCCTTGCGCCAATTGTGCTTGGTAGGAGGTATAATCACCAATTACAGCAGCTGGAGTGAAGTTATTCCCCTTTGCCACAAAGATTCCAATATCTTCTTGCACAGGCTTAGTCAATTGGCCTTTAGTTTTGATGCCAAAGATGGTTCCAATGGCTTTTGGAGCGAATCCAATACCTGGGATCACGGCATCACTCAGGCGCAATCCTGGTACTTCATTTAAAGAAGCTTCAGGGAAGGCTACTTTCATCTGCTCCAAGGTAGTTTTACCTGCTAGTTTTTGTTGGATGAGAGCAGCTTTCTTATCGTTAAGAACCAACTGCTTCACTTGATCTTTTACATCTTCCAATTTCGCCTCTCCCTCTTCTTTTTTACTGACTAGGGAAGCAACTAGGTAGGAGTTATTCAATTCAAATACAGTAGATACCTCACCTGCAGAGGCCTCACTAAATGCCCAAATCACAACCTGTCTTGCATCCGTGATGTTGTTGAGGTTTCGAGAAGTGGCATCCACATTATTGGCTTGGATTATTCTAAAGCCTTTTTCGGTAGCATTTTCGGTAAATTCATCGCGGTTACCGCTCTCTGAAACAAAGGCATCTGCATTTCTGAAGGCTTCATTTCGCGTTAGGTCTGATGCAACAAGCTCCAACTCCAATACTGCCAACTTGGTGTAGGCCGCAGTGGGTAACTCAGTCACCTCAATGATATGGTATCCATATTCGGTCTCTACAAGGCTAGGAAGTAAACCTTTGGAATTGGCTGCATAGGTGGCATTTGCAAAAGGCTCTACAAAGTCAGCCTTTGCAAACCAGCCTAGATCTCCACCATTTTGGGCGGTGCCATCCTGGCCATATTGTCTAGCGGCATCTGCAAAATTTCCTGTGGTCTTGATTTCTGCAAGAACGGTCTCGGCCTGCGTTTTGACAGCTGCCTTGCCAGCATCATCCATTCCTTCAGTCCCAAAGAGAACGTGAGAAGCACGCATTTTCGGAGTGGCCTCGTACTGGTCGGTAACCTTGTAGGATACATAAGATGAGTTGGCAGTGATAAAAGGGCCATAAGTTTCACCTTTGACAAATTGAGGTACATTGGTTGTTAGGGCTACCGGCAACTGATCACCAGGGGCATACACCTGAAATGGCTGCTGCACTTCTGAGTTCTTACTCACAAATGCGGAGTCTTCTACCGATCCTTTCAGTTCAGCTGTTAGTGCTGTGATTTTAGAAATCACCGCTGCAGAGTCCTCTCCACTAGGCTGAATGCTAAATGAAACATATTCTAGGTTAGCAGAATTCCCTACTTTAAACTTCTCTTGGTTTTTCGATAGATAGTCTGCAAGCTCACTGTCTTGGATCTTGATGTCGCCATCTGGAATCACATAGTAAGGCAAAAATAAAACCGAAGCATCCGCAATGGTATTGGCAGACTTATGCTCCAACTTAGCCTCTGCAGTAGTGGCATACTCGGTATTGACTAGCAAGTTGTCGTATTTCACACGAATTCTAGCCTGCGCAAATAATTTTTCTTGCTGCGCCCAAGCCGCTTGCTGCGCTGGATCTGCAGTCTCTAAAGATTGTAAAAAGGTGATCAGCTGTGTCTTGTCAAATTGACCCGTCTGTGGGTTCACCAACTGTGCACGAAGTTCAGGAACAATGTTTTTCCCTTGAACCATGTCTATAAGCTCTTGACTAGATACCGTCAGTCCTAATTTAACGTATTCCTCTTCGAACACCCGCTCCACAATCAACGCTTGCCAAGCTTGGTCCCACACTGAAACCATCTCTGCTTCTGCTGGGATTCTGCCTGTTCGCTGCTGAAAGGATGCCTTATATTCATCCACTTTTAGTGAAAACTCTTCAAGGGTAATTTCTTCACCTGCAATCTCGCCTACGATATTCTTGTTGGAATTGAGTAGGGAAGAATTTGGGCTTAACAAATCACCCCCCAAAAGAAATAATATTAATCCGCCAGCAATTACGCCGATTGCGAGACCTGTTCGTTGTCTAATTTGCTTAATTAACGCCATGGTTGTGACTTCGCTTATTTTAAAGTGTCGCAAAATAATAGGTTTCAGGGCGAAATTCAAAATTTCAGCCCCAACAATGTCCAGCCTTAGAAATTATCTCAGTCGCTGATTTTCAGTCGAACAGTCTCAATTCGATGTGCTTGCTTGGACACAATGGTAAAGGTAAACCTTCTATAAGTGATTGTTTCGCCTATATTGGGTAGATTTTCAGTTTGTGAAAGTATAAATCCAGATAGTGTTTCATAATCCCCATAGGGCAATTCCCATCCATATTTCTCGTTGAGATAATCAATTTCTAGTCGCGCACTTAGCAAAAATTCCAGCTCCCCGATTAATTGTTCAGTAAGTGCTTCGTTGTCATACTCATCATCTATCTCCCCAAAAATCTCTTCGATGATGTCTTCCATGGAGACAATTCCGCTAGTCCCACCAAATTCATCAACCACCAAGGCTAGGCTTTTTCGCTCTTGGATAAATTGGATTAGCAGCTCATTGGCCAAGGCAGATTCTGGCGCAATGATAATTGGTGTGAGAATGTCCTCGATGGTTTTTGGCTTCTTAAATAGCTCCTTCTGGTGGCAATAGCCAATCACTTCATCAATTGATTCTCGGTAAATAATCACTTTAGAGTGGCCACTTTCTTCAAACACCTTTTTCAGTTCCTCAATAGCATCGGATACTTCTACGGCCACAATATCAGTTCGTGGAATCATACACTCCCTTATTCGTACAGTTTTGAACTCAATTGCATTATCAAAAATCTTAGAATCTACCTCAACATTACCAGCAGAACGATTTTGCCCGATTTGATCTTTAATGAAGGAGTTGAGGTCGATAATCGTGAAAACAGGCTTTTCCTCATTGTAGTCAAGTCGAAGCACCCAAGTAATAAATCCCTTCGATAGGGCGACAATCAGCCAAACAATAGGATACATAACCGAATAAATAATGAGAAGCGGAAGGGCAAAAAAGTTAAGCATGCGGTTGGGATCCAGCATAAAAATACTTTTTGGCAAAAACTCCCCAGTTATCAAAACCAAAATGGTAGACAAGATGGTTTGAGAGATTAAGATTACCGCTTTATTGTTGATCGCCTCAGGAAACAAATTTCGAAGCGGTTCATCTAGTAATAAGGCCATAAATGTGCCATATAAGACCAGCATGATCGTATTTCCAATAAGCGTAGTGCCAATAAATTGCCCTGGCTTTGCCAAAAATTTGCTCAACACCTTTCCGCTCCACATTCCTTGCTTTTTTTGCAATTCAATCTGAAGTTTGTTGGCCGAGATAAAGGCGATTTCTATCCCTGAAAAAAATGCAGAAAAAACCAAAGCAATACCGACGTACACTAAATAGCTGATTTCCATTCTTATCAGTTTATACGAATTTTACCACCTTTTATAGGCTTGCTAGACTCCTTTTTGATTTCTTCTAGCACCTTATTCCGTCTCAACTGAACCCAGAACAACAAGCCTACGGCAAACATAAACATGGGATAGGAAAAGCCAATGCCATTGACCATGGTCTGATGTAAACCCACCACGATTAATGCTAGCGCAATAGACAGGAGACTAGCATCTACTAATTTCATAGCCCTTCCCCAGGTAAGAGTGTTCTACTATCCCGCACTTTTTGTAATCTATAAGTCGAAAAACTATCGTCAGCTTCCATTCCTGTTCCATTGAAAAGCGTCTGCCTCTCTTGTATAGTGACAAACTTGTCTGAATATATTTTTTGTTCTGCTTGATTCCAAAACAGTTCCTCCGTCTGTAATCGCTGATCCTTTGACAGGTTTTTTACTTGCACATTACCTGCCCCTTTGTAAAGGTTTTGATCTCTCATAAAGTATCCCCTATCTGCACGCATGGTCGTTTCAAGCTGCCCTTTCAAATTAAAAAACTGAATATCAATTCCTTCTGGAAACTCTAAATTTCCATTGGCAAACTCCAGCTGCTTTGGGGCCGTAATCTCAGACCGAAGTACTGCGGAGTCACTATGTAAAATATGAATGTTTTGGGCAGAATTTACTGGGCCATCATACGCCGCTAACGCATTTGGATCTGCCCCCTCACGACAAGAAATCAAGACAATGAGGGCTAAAAAAGAAAAATAATAAAGAATACCACGGTTCATCACTCACAAAGATAGTAGGAAAGTTGGAGGGAATGAAAAGAATGAAGGCAGCCTTAGGCTGCCTTCATGATATGAAGTAGATGAAAGATTAGTCTCGAGTAGATAGAGAGACAGTTTCCCCAACCCAGCATCCTATACTTACAGAAGAACCGAGTTGAAATCCTTCAGTGAAGAGTTCTTCCTTAGACGGGAAGCGTGCTCTAGCACTACCCATTCCTCTGGAATTTCCTGCTTTTTGGTACGCATTGTAAGCTGCAATAAATATTGCATAATCTTTTGCACGGCTTTCACCATTTCTACAATCATTGTAAGCAGACATGTACAAGTCTCCAATTAAGCCGTATGCAGAAGAAGACAATTCTGAGTCAAGAGCCGCCGCCTCGCGAGCGGCTGTTCTTGCGGCAGATTTCTTGCCTCCTCTTGCATAAATTTTAGCCAATTCCATCCGAACTTCTCCCTTGTCCTTGTTGTTTCCTGCCAAGGTCAAGGCCTTTTCGAGAGCAGGTTCGGCTTTGGCAAAGTCATTAGAAGCCATATAAAGCATTCCCCTTAGTTGAGAAGTTTTAAAGCTTGGGCTCTTAGAATCTTTAAACTCAAGGGCTGCTAAAAAAGCTTTGGTCGAATAACACTTATATTGTGCAGAAGTATTAAATATTTCATCAGCAAGCTCTGCATTCATTGGGTCGGCTGCAAACTTTGGTCCCAAAGTATTTTCAATAAAATTACATTTGAATTCTAACGCTGATGCATAAGCTTCAGATGCACTACAATTGAATTGTCTAGAAAAATTCAAAATTTGATCTGCAAGATTCACATCATTTGGATCTGCTTTAAATCTTGATCCCAGTTTATTTTCGATAAAATCGCAATCGATCAACTTCATTTTTAACAATAGCGTCTCTAGCGTGGATTTGGATTCAGTTACATCCTTACCTGTAGCAGCGGCTGCATCCAATAGCTTGTTTGACTTATCGAAAATGGATAATATTTGCTCTGGAGCATATGCCTGATTCAAGGAATAGTTTTTTTCCACCAAGTCAAAGTAAATGGGAATAAACTGGTAATTGATGGTTCCTTTTAAGGCGAGGGCTTTCTCAAAATCTGCGACTACAGCAGGAATTTTAGCTTTGTCAGATCTGAAAAACAAGTACCCATAATAGGCCTTGGTCTCAATCCACTTCGCAGGATTGTTGAACAGTTCAGCTCTCTTGTCGTATATAGCCATCACACTATCTTGGTATACTCTCTTTTGTGCTTTATCGGTAGTTTTATCTGCTGCACCTTTGTAAATAGTTATACCTTGGATGTAGATGGATTCATTCAAATTTGGAACATTCACCAAAAGCCAGCTTAAAGGCTTCACTGCCTCCACAAATTGTTCTGCCTTCATGTAGTCAAAGTAGGCAGCATTGAACTCCCTAGCTTTTACTTCCTGGGCAGGATCTGCAGGCCAGTTCCAGCCATCTTGCGCGGGGGAAATTCCAGCAAAAAGCATGGCTCCAAGGACAAGAAAGGTAAATTTAATTTTCATAATCGTACAAGTTTAATCAGTTATTGACTTAAGGTTAATCACTTTTAATGGTTAAATGTTTACTGTATAATTATTCGAAAACTCGTTTGTAGAACCAGCTATTGTCATTGAGTGAAAAGCCTAGGGTGAAATTCACATAGGCTTCCCGAATTAATCCATTATCTACTGTTCCTCTTCTTCCAACTTTCATTGCCATATTCAACAAGGAAAGTTGGTTTACAGGAATGGAAGTACCAAAGTTAATGCCAATATCATTGATCGTAGTCTCATTGATAAAATAAGGTGTACGCATCCACTCCAACCCCATTCGGTAAGTAGCGCGATTTAATAGCTTGTCGAAATCCATGAAATCGGGCACTATCTGGAATCCAAGCCCAACTTTTTGGGCTGCCTGAAGGCTCAGAGATTCGCCAAAAAAGTTTCTATACTCCGAAAAATCTTGGTATTGCCCCTCTAAACCAATTACGAACTTATTATTTTTTTCGTAGCTCACCCCAAATCCATAGCGATTTGGAAGGTAAATTGTTCCTCTTTCATTGTTGGCAATAAAGTCACCATCTGTCTTGACGCTATTAGCTTGGCCAATTGGAGCCAATTTTGCAAATGCTATTCCATTAACGTTCCCAAACGTCTGATAAATGGCGCCTAGGTGGAGGTTGCTTTTTTCAGAAGTCTTAAAAAAGTAATGTGCCCCCAGCTTCAAGGCTACGTCGGAGACAGAAATCCGTTCATAGTATTCCGAAGCTCTACCCACCTCCACTTGGCTTTGATCAAAAATCAAGAGCTGGTTGGAACGAATAGAAGATCCAAAAAGATAAGATCCATGCGCCCCAAAGCTCAGATTTTTTGCAATCAAGTAACCAAAATTCACATAGGCCTCGGAGATCCCTCCATCACCTTCTAAGTTATTCTCCGCCTTTAAATCCGAATTATTCACCGGGCTATCTACTTTCAATCGGTAATTGATGCTGGAAATTTGGCCAATGCCCATTCCTGCGGTGAATTTACCCGTCTTCACAGGAAGGGAAATCGCGAGATAGGAAAGTCCTCCACCATCCACCAACGAATTTTCGGTATCATTTTTTACCCCTATTCGTTTGTAGTTCAGGGAAGCTTGAAAATTAAATATAGTATTTCGGGTAGAAAGTGCAGGGTTTACTGCATTGGCGCTCCAGCCTGTTCCAAAACTGATCCCTAGACCTCCCATGCCTTGGTTTTGAATCTGACCCCCATAGCTAAATTCCCCAATCCCCAAAGCACTATAAGTGGAGGAGCTATTTTGACCAAAACCTTCTGAAATTACTAAAAGAGTGCAAAGCACCCACAACACTATTTTACGCAACATGGTGGTTTAGAATACAATTTAGCCCAATGAAAACTAAATTTGAGACTACAAATATGTGGTCTTTTACCAATGATTCAAAAGAATCTGCATCGCCACCACTTAGAAAAATAGATATTTCAGGAAAATTAACGCGATAGGCATCAATAAATCCCTCCAACTCAAATTTTAAGCCTGACCAAAGCCCCCCCCCTTCAAGCAAGCATCCGTTGACATTTCTAGGACCAAGGATGGGATTGAAGGAAGTTGACTATCAGGAAGACTTGCCGGAGTGTCGTTACCATTGATTAGATTTTTCATTTCTGAGGTAAATTAGAAATGAATAAAAACCCGACATTTGAGGAGCGAAACTAATCTATGATTTTTGGTCAGACTTAACATTCTTTAACCCATGCACCCAGAACGTTACACCTTGATTGGTCTCATGTCAGGAACTTCCGGCGACGGGCTAGACCTTGCACACTGCCACTTTGAGTATCAAAAAAGAGGCTGGAACTATGAAATCCTCCAAACAGAAACTCGCCCATTTCCTGATCCCTTAGGCAAAGCCTTAGCCGAAAGTCACCTACTTTCTGGGCTTGAGCTCTCACTCTTGGATGTGAACTTTGGCCAATGGATGGGGGAGCAGGTTAAAATCTTCTGTCTCGAACACCAGATCACCCCTATGGCGGTGGCCTCCCATGGCCACACCGTTTTCCACCAGCCCGAAAAAGGACTGAGCCTTCAAATCGGTAACGGGTGGGCTTTGCATCAAG
Organism: Bacteroidota bacterium; assembly: GCA_027593175.1. Taxonomy (GTDB): domain Bacteria; phylum Bacteroidota; class Bacteroidia; order Cytophagales; family Cyclobacteriaceae; genus Algoriphagus. Next base: position 22,945 of record JAQCJI010000006.1, read on the forward strand.
CTTCTGGCGAAAAAGTAATCACTGATTTTCGGATGCTTGATGTACAATTGGGAGGACAGGGAGCTCCTCTCGTTCCTATCGGTGACCAGCTACTTTTTCCAAAGGTTGATTTTTGCATCAATCTAGGTGGCATTTCCAACCTTTCCTTAAAAAAGGATGGGCAGCGGATTGCTTTTGACTGCAGCCCTTTCAACCTTCTTCTCAACAGAGAAGCTCTCAAACTCGGGAGCCCCTACGACAAGGATGGTGCATGGGCAAGAGCTGGAGCACTGGATACTCGGCTCATGCAAGAATTAAATGCACTCCCTTTTTATGGCCTCCAGGGGGCCAAATCCCTTGGTCGGGAATCTATTGAACAACTTTTTATTCCTCTAATCGAAAAAAGAGGCCTTCCTCCAAAAGAGAATTTGCGCACCTTAGTGGAGCACTATGCGATCCAAATTGCTACGCTTATCCAAATCCATGCTCTAGGGACTAAGCCCACGGTGCTGCTTACTGGGGGCGGGGCCCACAACCGCTACTTTGTAGAGCGATTGGACCATCATTTGAATCAACAATGGGTTCAAGTGGAAGCCCCCAAGGAACTAGTTGAATTCAAAGAAGCCCTAATTTTTGCTTTTCTAGGGCTGCTGAAGCTCCAAGGTGAGACGAATGCGCTGGCCTCGGTGACAGGAGCAATTCGGGATTCTTCAGGGGGTATCATTTATGGGTAAAAAATTGTGTCCACTTCGGTAAAGCTGAAGGCACTGGGAATAATTTTTCTATTTTTGAGCCAAGATATAAACCCAAAAAACAATGCTAGACTTACTCAAAAAGTTTGAAAATAAATCCCCTGAAATCGTTTTTGAATGGAGAGATAGTGAAACAGAGGCAGAGGGTTGGGTAGTGATCAACTCCCTTCGTGGTGGAGCTGCTGGAGGCGGCACCCGGATGCGAAAAGGCTTGGACAAGCGTGAAGTGGAATCCCTGGCGAAAACCATGGAAGTGAAGTTTACCGTGTCAGGACCTGCCATTGGAGGTGCCAAATCCGGAATCAACTTTGACCCCGCAGATCCACGGAAAGCAGGAGTACTGCAGCGCTGGTACAAGGCAGTTATGCCTCTGCTCAAAAACTATTATGGTACCGGCGGTGATCTCAATGTAGATGAAATCTACGAAGTCATTCCAATCACCGAATCAAATGGGCTTTGGCATCCACAAGAAGGAATTGTGAACGGCCATTTTCAGGCCAATTAACCTCAAAAAATCAGGAAAATTGGCCAATTAAGACAGGGGGTCTCTAAAGTACTTGAGGATCCAAAATTTACCCCAAATGGCAAGAAAAAATATACGGTAGCCGACATGATCACAGGCTACGGTGTCGCAGAGGCAGTCAAGCATTACTACTCCTTGTGGGGCGGTGAGTTGAAAGGAAAACGAGCTGTGATCCAAGGATGGGGAAATGTCGGAGCTGCTGCTGCCTGCTTTTTGGCGGTGGAGGGAGTTCGTATCGTAGGCATCCTTGATCGAGCACGTGGACTCATCCGTAAGGAAGGATTTAGCCTAGACGAGATCCGGGAACTCTTTTTGAAGCGAGAAGGAAATCAGCTGCACGCAGAAGAATTATTACCTTTTGAACAAGTCAATGCACAGATTTGGGATCTAAAAAGTGAGATTTTCATCCCTGCAGCTGCCTCACGCCTCCTTACTCAGGAGCAGGTAGAGCGAATGGTAAAAGCAGGACTAGAGGTGATTTCTAGCGGAGCTAATGTGCCTTTCGCAGATCCAGAGATATTTTTTGGTCCAACAGGCGTTTGGGCAGACGAGCGGGTAGCGGTCATTCCAGACTTTATTGCCAACTGTGGGATGGCTCGCGTATTTGCTTATTTGATGAGTGAGGGAGCTGAAGTCACCGATCAGGCGATTTTTGCTGACGTAAGCGAACCCATCTTGAGGGCTCTTCAGCATTCTTACGCCAAAAATCAAGGAAAAACAAAACTATCTCAAACCTCTTATGAAATAGCTTTAGCGCAGCTCATGTAAAAAAGAGGAAGAATACCCCCTTTAAGAATAATTTTAGCAGCAATAGTATAGGGTAGTAAGAATATGCCATTTTACCGCCAAATGCTTTTTTAGTAACCCATAAGAGTCAAATTCTTCCGCCTTAATTAGGAAAATTAGCATAAAGCAACTAGAATCGCTAAATCATACTTGCCAACCTATAGATTAAACCTAGTTTTTTACCAAAGTTAAAAAATGGAGTTCTTAATTATCATCATCTTTGTTGTGGGCTACCTAGCCATCGCGCTAGAGCACCCCATCAAGATCGACAAAACTGCTTCCGCCTTACTGACTGCGGTAATTTGTTGGACCATTTTTACTGTTTCAGGCGCTACTGAAACGCAATTAAGTAGCCAAAAATACATGGATTTTATCCATGAATTGGGTGAAAAAGCAGCCTTACTAAGTGCTGGCGAACTTCACTTGGAATTTGTGGAAGAGCAATTGGGGCACCACCTCAACGAGATCGCACAGATCCTCTTCTTCCTGATAGGAGCCATGACCATTGTAGAATTGGTAGATGCGCACCACGGATTCAAATTCATCACCAACCGCATCAAAACCAAAAATCCAATTGTATTGCTTTGGGTAGTTTGTTTAGTGGCCTTTTTCTTCTCTGCGGTTTTGGACAACTTAACCACCACCATCGTGATGGTCTCCTTGATTCGAAAATTGATTCCAGATAAGGAAATGCGGCTATTCTTTGCAGGGATGATCGTGATTGCTGCGAATGCAGGTGGATCATGGTCTCCAATCGGTGACGTGACCACCACCATGCTGTGGATCGGCGGACAGATCTCTGCGGCCTCCATCATGAAAAGTATCATTATCCCAGGTATCGTCTGTGCGGTAGTTCCGTTGCTATACCTCACTTTTACCTTGAAGGGTACACTAGGAGAATTTAAAGACTCAGGTAAATCTGAAAAAACTGCTGGCAACGGTAACCTGATGCTGGCAATTGGTGTAGGCGCATTGATTTCTGTTCCCATCTTTAAGACCGTGACCCACCTGCCCCCTTACATGGGTATGCTACTAGGATTAGGTGTGCTATGGGTGGTATCTGAATTGATCAATCCAGACTTGGATGAAGCCGAACGCAAAAACTATACGGCGGGTCATGCTTTGACAAAAATCGACTTGCCTAGCGTCTTATTCTTCTTAGGTATTTTGCTTGCTGTAGGTTCACTACAGTCTATGGGCACCTTGGCCAACTTTGCTGGTTACCTGAATACGACCATTGGTGACAATCGAATCATCATCACTCTTATCGGTCTCTTGTCTGCTATCGTAGACAATGTGCCTTTGGTGGCTGCCAGCATGGGAATGTATAGCTTGGAAGCCTACCCAATGGATGACTTTATCTGGACCTATTTGGCCTATTGTGCCGGTACGGGAGGAAGTATCCTAATCATTGGATCTGCTGCAGGTGTCGCTGCCATGGGTATGGAAAAAATCGAATTTGGATGGTACTTGAAGCGTATTTCTTTGCTAGCAGCATTGGGTTACTTTGCTGGTGCAGGCGTCTACTTGCTGATGGCTCAGCTCTAAGCTTCGCATACACAAGAACAAAAAAGGGAGGTTAACCTCCCTTTTTTGTTACCCTATGGCTACTTCTCGATAGCGAAAACAAGTAACTAAGTGGTCATTAACCAAACCTGTGGCCTGTAGGTGGGCATATAAAATGGTACTTCCTAAAAACTTGAATCCTCGTTTTTTCAAGTCCTTTGCTAGCAAATCAGATTCCGGAGAGGTAGCTGGATAGGGGTCTCCTAAAGCGATTTTGTTTTGAATGGGCTTTCCCCCAACAAATCCCCAAATGTAGGCAGTAAAGGAGCCAAACTCCTGCTGCACCTCCTGAAATCGCTGTGCATTGTTAATGGCGGCACGAATCTTTAATGCATTACGTACTATGCCTTTATCTTGAAGCAAGTCGTTCACATAAGATTCTGGGAATTGGGCTACAACCGCGTAATTAAAGTCTGCAAAAGCCCGCCGATACCCCGCCCGCTTCCTCAATACGGTAGCCCAACTGAGTCCGGCCTGGGCGCTTTCCAATACCAAAAATTCAAAATGTGTTCGATCCTCATAAACCGGTACTCCCCACTCTTCATCGTGGTAGGTGATGTATTCGGCAAATCCCAGACACCAGGGACAGCGTGATTTTTGCAAAACATCCATGGACCAAACCTCTATAATTTAGACACAACAAGCAAGTTGAATCGGTACTCGATCCGGTATATATATGCTCTTAAAAAAATGGAAGTTAAGCTGGGCTATTCCAGATCCTCCAAGCCGCCTCTGCTTGCAATTCGAGCATGTCTTGTCCATTTTTTGCTTTTCCCCCTCGAGCCATGCACTCCTGCATCAGCAGAGTAATGGGAGGATTGTATACCAAGTCATAGACAAGATGTCGACCATTCAGCTGCTCCAAAGGCAATTCGGGCATTCCTTCGACTTTTGGAAACGTACCCAATGGGGTGGTGTTGATCACTAGGGGATGGTTTTGCAACCAGGCCTTATTCTCGGAAAGATCGGGATAAGTAAGTTGCCCTTCTTGCTTCGTTCTGGAAACAAGCAGGAAGGAAACGCCTAAGTCTCGAAGTGCTTGCTGCACCGCCTTTGCTGCACCCCCTGTACCCAGTACCAAAGCAGCTGGGATGGTATCTCCTAGCCAAGATTGCAGGGATTGCTTAAAGCCGAGGTAATCTGTGTTAAAACCGACCTTTTTTCCATTGCGAATGCGAATGCAATTCACTGCACCAATTCGTTCGCAGGCAGGATCCAAGGCGTCCAGGTAGGGGATAATTTGTTCCTTGTAGGGGATGGTCACCGAAAGGCCTTCCAATCCTTTTTCTCGCTGAATAAGGGCAGGGAAGTCGGTTACCTGTGGAAATTCGTAAAGTTTAAATTGGCAATCGCTTCGCCCTTCATGGGAAAACTTTTCTGTAAAGTATTTTTTAGAAAAGGAGTGCCCTAGGGGAAAGCCTATCAACCCAAATTTTCTCATGCCTGCTGCAATTTACTAGCCAACCACTCAATGAACAGGACTAGGCCAATGCCAAATAAGAAGGAACCAATGGCCCAGCCGATTTGTGGAACCTCTCCTGCCTGGACAAGGTATTCTTGGGGGAGAATATTTTCCGTAAGAAATGGTTTCTGCTTGCCATTGGAAGATATTCTCCAGGAGGTCACCACCACCTTCCAAGGCCATAGTTCGTTAACAGATCCGAGCATAAATCCTGAAAGTAAACCGATAGTTGCTGTATGGAAGCGCCTTAGCAAGTAAGACACTACTCTGCTAAACGATAGAATTCCGACGAGACAGCCTGAGGCAAACAAGGCCAAAGTAAAGATGTCTTTATCCAATACAGCCTGAAGAATCCGCTCATATTGGCCTAAAATCAACAACACAAAACTTCCACTTATACCTGGCAAAATCATGGCACAAATGGCGATCGCTCCTGCTACAAAGGTAAACCAATGGGCATCAGGGGTGGTGGTGGGCGGTAAATTGGTCACCCACCAAGCAAAGGCTGTACCCGCTGCAATCGCTAAAACAAGCCCAACATTCCATTGCTTTATTTCTTTTAAAATCAGAAAGGCAGAGATTAAAATCAATCCAGAGAAAAAGGACCATAACGGAATCGGATGCTCCTCCATCAGAAAAGTAATCACCCGAGAAAGGGAAAATATGCTAGTCAAAATCCCCAGAACTAAACTGAGCAAGAAATTGCCATTCACACGAGCATAAAACTCCTTGATTCGGAGAGATTTTAACAACGACAGATTGTCCAAGTTAAAGGCATTGATGCTATCCAAAAGCTGCTGGTAAATTCCTGCAATGAGTGCGATGGAACCACCAGATACACCAGGCACAATATCAGCAGCCCCCATTGCCATTCCTTTGAGGTAATTAAGTCCGTATTTTTTGAGGGGATTCATCGTTAAAAAGGAAGGCTGATCAAAGTAATGATCAGCCTTCGTTAGGGTAGATTTAAAGTTTGATTTCGCCAAGAAAATGGTCAAAGGTATCTCCACGAAGGCCCAATCGAATGGTTTCCAATGGGATTACTTCTGAAGGGCTGATGTTCCCCAAGTTGACATTGGCTCCGAGCAACTTGATAAACCATACTTGCTGGGATTTTTGAGGGGCTTCCCAGATGATTTTTTCTTCTGGAACTTGGGTTAAAATTTCTTCAACCAGACCTTGTCTTACTTCTCCAGAATCTCGGAAAAGTCCTACATTTCCCCCTTCGCGCGCTTCCCCAATCACTTTCCATGCTCCCGCACTTAGCTCAGTTTGCATTTGCTCTATCCATTTGTAGGGAGGAATAATTTTAGCAGCATCCTTAGATCCTACTTCTGAAAGCACCGTCACTTGTTTGGAAAGGGTCTGGATGTATTCACATTTTTTATCGTGATTGAGAGAGATTGAGCCGTCAGACACTTCCGCATAACGCAGACCAAAGGTATCTAACACTTTACGGTAATCGTCAAACTGACCCCTTACGATAAAGGCTTCAAATAAAGTGCCTCCAAAGTAAGCTGGGATTCCAGCTGACTGGTACACTGCAATTTTTTCTTTCAAATGCTTGGTGACATAGGAAGTGGCCCATCCAAACTTCACAATATCCAAATAATCCGCACAGCTGTCTACAAAGTCTTCTGTTTCGCGTAAGCTAAGGCCTTTGTCCATAACCATGGTAAATCCCGTATTACGAGGCTTTTCAGTCCGTAAAGGAAGATTCTTCAGCACGTAATTCATTTGCTAGGTATTAAGGTGTTGAGTTGGGATTTTCATCCCGAAACTGGGTGATGATTTTATAGACGGCCTTTTGCTTTTTCAATTCTGGCATTAACTCGTACAGGATCGTATGCCTATCAAAATCCAAAGTTAATCCATTTTCTAAATATGTGAAGGCTTCCTTGTATTTCCCAGTTTTGATCAGGTAGACTACGAGACGGTAGTAGAGCTCGGACTCCTCAGGCAATTCTTCAATCCCTTCACGGACCACATCGATAGCCTCCTCAAATCGATTTTGCTCAAAATAAATAATGGATAAGTTGACATAGGCCTCCATGATTCCGGGCTCTAGGTTGATGGCCTCCTCGTAAGCGTCTGAACTTGCCTGCAAGTTTCCCAAGTTAAACTCGGCATCCGCTAATCCTACCCAGTAATTTGCATTGTCCTTGTTGAGGTGGATCGCTTTCTTCAAGTAATGGATGGCTTCAAAGAATTTTTCCTTCTTCAACATACACATCCCGAGCCCAAACCAGGCATCATCGTATTCTTCATCCAGCTTGGCGGACTTTTTAAAAAAGGTAAATGCTTCATCGACCTTACCCAGCTTTTCATAAGCCGCTCCCATGTAGCAGCAATTCTCTGCATTGGCCCCCTCACAGTTAATTGTATTTTGGTAAGCTTCCAAAGCCCCTTCAAAATTGAGGATATTCATCAGGGAATTTCCCATATTGAAATGCGCAGAAGCAAAGGCATCGTCTATCAACAAGGCATACTCATAAGCTTTTATAGCCTCCTCAAATCTTCCCAGGCGATTGTATACCACGCCCAAATTGTACCAAGCGCCAGCAGAATAGGGATCTTGGTCAATAAATTCTTGATAAAAGTCTAAAATCTCATCAAAGGAGCCTTCCTCTTCCGTGATCATTGCCAGTTGAAAGAGCGCATCCTCGTGGTTAATTCGATTTTTGACTGCCTCCTTGAAGTAAAAACTTGCCTTATTATTATCTCCTTTAGCTCGAAAAAGATTGCCCAAAGAGTAAAATACCTCTGCCTTATCCTCCGCCATCGGCAAGTAATTTTCCAACAAATCTATGCCGTCTTGAAAATTGCCTGCTAAAATTTGGGCATTGGCCAAAGCCAAAACAATGTCCTCGTTATTGGGAGAAAGATTGTTGAGCTGCTCCAAAATCTCCAAGCCCTCTTCCAGCTCATCGTTAAAAATAAGGCACTGAGCTTTCTGAAGACGGATTTCTACAGAGAAAGGAAATTTCTCCAAGGCATATTCCGATGCACGAAGCGCCTTTAAAAATTTTTGTTGGTCAAAGTAAAATCGGATAATATCCTCCAATTCCTCTTCCTCGAAATACAGGTCCATATTGGACTTCAGTGAATCTTCAAATCGCTCAACGAGCTTTTTGTCTTCTTCCCAGTCGTGTTCGTGATCTCCGGTCATTCGGTAGTGCTAAGATTCAATTAAGTTACCAAATTTTTAGTTTTTCAAAAATCTAAATGTAATTTTTTAATGATTTTAAAGTAATCGTCAGATCAAGCTTCTCTAAAATGCTATTCTTATCAACGCTGGTAATGGAAAATAAGTTTTATCGACCCATTTTTGCCCATTCCAAGGTATCCCGCAGTTCGCGGTAGTGAAAGTTTAGGTAGCGCTCCACCTTTTGATTACTGAAGTGGGTCTTGCACTGGGCAATTTTAGCCACTTGAGCCGTCAGCGGCAGCCTCTTCCCAATCATCCAGGACAGGCCCCTAAGGATTGGGAATCCCCAAGAAATGACCCAGTTTGGAAGCTTGTTTTTCGGTGGAACCCCTCCCAAAACCTGGGCAGCCAACTGAAAAAACACTTCATAAGGTATGCTCTCTTTGGACAAGACAAATCGTTCTCCCCAAGCATTTTTCTCAACCAAGGCACGAGTAATCTCCGCTGCATCCCGTACATCAATGTAATTGATATTGCCTGCAGGAAAAAAAGCCGTCCCCTTCAATACCACCTGATACAAAGCCCCACTACTTCGGTCATAGGCCACCTTACCTAAAATCACTGCAGGATTAACGACCAGAACCTCCAAGCCCTCTTGCTCCCCACGCCAGACTTCCAACTCTGCCTTGTATTTAGACAACGCATAGGCAGTAGGATTTGGAAGATCCAGCCAAACGGATTTTTCATCGTATTCCTCTTGGTCAGGAACCTGACCCAAGACCGCAACGGAGCTTATGTATACCAGCTTGGGAACACTCGTTGCCAGGAGCGCATTCACCACATTCACCGTACCTTGATGATTTATTTGAAAAAGTGCCCGCTCCTCTTGTGGCAAAAAGGAAACCTTCCCTGCAGCATGAATGACTACATCCATCCCCTCCACAGCTTCCAATAAAGAATTAAAATCCAACACATCTCCCTCATGCCATTGGATATCAAGTCCTTCCAGATCCACTGCTCCGAGATCAGAGCTCGCGCGCCTCAGACCATGAATATTCCCCAGGGTGCTGAATTCCCTAGCAAGCTCACTGCCAAATAGCCCAGTTACTCCCGTGATCAGAATGTTCATTGTCAGTTTCTCTAGACCTAATTAAGTCCTACGAATTTATAAGCCTCCTTGAAACGCTTCAACAAATGCTGCCAGTGTAGGCAGGATCTGGTCTTTTTCAGATACGATTGGCTCCGCCACCATCCAGTCAATAGCCAAGGCGGGATCAGACCAAAGAACTCCTCCTTCGGAATCCTTGTAGTAATAATTGGAGCACTTGTACACAAAAATAGCATCTTCCAAGACAGAAAACCCATGCCCAAAGCCGGCTGGAATGTACAATAGGTTGTTTTTTTCGGTATCTAAAATGGTGGAATACACCTGTCCAAAAGTCGGCGATCCCTTCCTCAAATCTACAGCCACATCCATCACTTTTCCAGCAATGACGCGTACCAGCTTGGCCTGCACATGTTCACCGCACTGGAAGTGGAGACCTCTCAAAGTCCCCTTTTGAGAAAAAGACTGATTGTCTTGAACCCAGGATTCATGAACCCCCATCTTTTCCAACCAGTCTGTACGAAAGGATTCAAAAAAATAACCTCTACTGTCTGGAAAAACGCGGGGAAAAATCTCGAGTACCCCAGATAGGGAAGTTTGCTTTATTTCTGCCATTGCGCCGGTTAATTTTTGCTTTCAACAGCAAAATAACCACTCCCTAAGAGAGTATCCTAATCAAATCTAAGGAATTATGCTCAAATTTGGGGATGCAATAGCTCCAGAAGCCTATTCCGTTAGCCATTGCCCCTTACTTTTACCTGATTCCTGCTCCATGAGTAAATTTTCGCGCAAACTCCAAAAACTATACGAGACCGCTCCCCATCAGGAAACTGCCGTACTGGTCTCTTTGGTGCGACAACATCAACCTGATCTAGAAGTAGAGGAGCATTTGGATGAGTTGGCCTTTTTGACCGAGACCCTTGGAGCCAAGACGGTGCACCGTTTTAAACAAAAAATGGACAAGCCCGACATCCGCACCTTTGTGGGAAAGGGGAAGCTAGAGGAAATCCAAACCTATGTAGAGCACTTTACTGTGGATATGGTGATCTTTGATGATGACTTAAGCCCCTCCCAGATGCGCAATTTAGAGAACGAAATAAAAGTCAAAATCTACGACCGCTCCTTACTCATTTTAGACATCTTTCTGCAACGGGCTCAGTCTGCGCAAGCCAAAACTCAGGTGGAGCTGGCCAGATTCCAATATCTCTTGCCCCGTTTGACCCGCATGTGGACGCACTTGGAACGGCAAAGAGGCGGTACCAGTACGCGAGGTGGAGCTGGGGAAAAGGAAATAGAAACCGATAAGCGAGACATTCGAACTAAAATATCCTTGCTCAAGGATAAGTTGGTAGAAATAGAAAAGCAAGGCATAACCCAACGCAAAAGTAGAAAGGGAATTATCCGAGTAGCCTTGGTCGGCTACACGAATGTGGGGAAGTCTACCCTGATGAACCTGGTTACCAAAACCGATATCCTTGCCGAAAATAAGCTTTTTGCTACCGTGGATGCTACAGTGCGGAAGGTGGTCCTGGAAAACATCCCCTTCCTGCTGTCCGATACCGTGGGTTTCATTCGAAAATTACCTACTCACCTCATCGAATCTTTCAAATCCACTCTCGATGAAATTCGGGAAGCTGACCTATTGGTCCATGTGGTAGATCTATCCCACCACGCCTTTGAGGACCATATCGATGTAGTCACGCATACCCTCCAAGAGATAAAAGCTGGAGATAAACCAATCTTACTGATCTTCAACAAGGTAGATCTAGTTCAGCAGATGCCTTCTCCGGAAGATTCCCTCCAAATCAGTGAGCACGAGCTTGAAGAAACCCGCTACCTAGATTTCAAGGCGCTTTCAGAAGCCTTTGAAAAGAAAAATGGAATCCCTCCCGTATTTATGGCCGCCTCTCTGGGTAAGAATGTAGAAGGATTCCGTGAAGCTCTCGTTCAAGAAGTGAAAAAACAACACCGGAAATTGTATCCCCACTACTTGGAACATCAGCTGGTGGACTGGGGTGGTTCATGGGAAGAGGAGCAGTAATTATTTTCTCGGCTACCCTGATCAGGTCCCTGGAAGAGAAATTCCGTTCACCCGGCGGTAGAGGTTGAGCGCTTACTTATCCGTCATGCCCGACATAAAATCCACCAACACACGCAGCAATGGAACCAATTCCTGCCGCTGTGATTCCTTTGGAAGAGAGTTTGGGGTATTTTTCGATTAGAATTTCCTGCTGCCTTGCCTAATGACCGCCCCACAGAGGACACTTCCTGGCTATGAGTTAATCGGGTGTGCACAAAAGCTTGTTCTGGGAGGCGAAAACCCTGCGTTTTATCCTGAAGGTTTCGAAAGGGAGCCAAAAAAATGATCCGGTCATAGTCCACTTCAAATTCATATCGTGCCGAGTCGGATCCAGTCGTTTTTCCTTGTTCACCAAAACGCCCAAAGGCGAGTAAGTTCTCCCAATTCATCATACACAAAGTACAGCTAGTACTAGAAATTTTATGCCCTTGAAACAAAAGAATCGTTCAGCAAGGCGCAAATTTTTTAGATGCCTTTTCAGAAATACGCAAGGTCAACCCACAATTGCGGGGAATAACAAGAATTGATCTAAATTTGGAACTATGAATCCAACACTTTTCATGCAACGTGCATTGGAGCTGGCCGAACGAGGAAAAGGACAGGTCTGCCCCAATCCATTGGTTGGCTGTGTGATTGTCCACGATGGAAAAATTATTGGTGAAGGATTCCACCAAAACTATGGAGGACCTCATGCTGAAGTTCATGCTATTGCCTCAGTAATCGAACCGAAGCTACTGGCCCAATCCACTGCCTATGTAAGCTTGGAACCCTGTTCCCACTGGGGGAAAACACCCCCTTGCATCAATTTACTGATAGAAAAAGGAATAAAGTCGATCCAGATAGCCACCTTAGACCCCAACCCCCTTATGGCAGGGAAGAGCGTACAGCTCTTGCAAGATACAGGTATCGAGGTTGCTGTCGGCCTGCTTGAGCAAGAAGCACGATGGCAAAACAGACGCTTCTTTTGTCAGCAGGAAAAACACCGCCCCTACCTAATCCTTAAGTGGGCGCAAACCAAAGATGGCTTTCTAGCGCGAGAAAATTTTGACTCCAAGTGGATCAGTACCCCGCAAAGTAGGCAATTGGTCCACCAATGGCGAGCTGAAGAAGCCGCTATCCTGGTTGGAAAAAATACCGCCTTGCACGATAACCCTCGTTTGAATGTACGGGAATGGGCTGGGCAGGACCCAATCCGAGTAGTCTTAGATTCCAGGTTAGAACTCCCTTCAAACCTGCATCTATTTGACCAGCAAATTCCCACGCTTTGCTACAACAGCCTCAAAAGCGAAGTACTGCCCAACTTGGAATGGGTCAAGTTGACGGAAGCTCATTCCCTTGAAGTCCTGCTGGCCGACTTGCAGAGCCGCAACATTCAAAGCGTCCTGATTGAAGGAGGCAGCCAAGTCCTGCGGCAGTTTTTGGCTGCTGGACTATGGGATGAAGCCCGTGTTTTTACTTCCCCTATTTCCTTTGAACGTGGAATTGCCGCGCCAACATTCACCCAACTTCCCGCCGAGTCGTATGCGGTGGGAGAAGATCAACTAGAACTCTATTTCCATGGCTGAATCCCTATTCCTTCCTAAATCTGTAAGCAAAGAAGAAATCTACCAATCCCTCCTACCTCAACTTGCATCGCTAATCAAAGGCGAGAAAGATTTAGTAGCCAACCTCGCCAATATTGCTGCTGCACTGCGGGAAGGATTTGGCTTTTTCTGGGTAGGATTTTATTTGGTAAAAGGGCAGGAGTTGGTGCTAGGCCCCTTCCAAGGACCCATCGCCTGTACGCGTATCGCTTATGGAAGAGGCGTGTGTGGAACCGCTTGGAAAGAAAAGAAAACACAGGTGGTTCCCAATGTGGAGGCGTTCCCCGGACACATTGCCTGCAGCTCCGCGTCCAAGTCAGAAATTGTGGTGCCGGCATTCCAAGACAGCGAGGTATTTCTCGTCTTGGATGTGGACAGTGACGTTTTAAATGACTTTGATTCGGTAGACCAGCGCTACTTGGAGGAGTTGATGCGAATGCTAGAAAAAAATAAAACTAGCTAAGTACCTCTCGAACGAAATCTTGTACCATCGCCAAGGTCTTTTCTTTTTCCTCTACCATTCCTAGGCGTCCGACTCCTTCCAACTCTAGGTAATGGGTAAATGCCTCTTGTTGAGCTCTGCTTGCTTCAATTTTGACTGAGGTATCTAATGTACCTGCTAGGAGCAGCTTGGAACCGGTAAACTGTCGTAGTACTGCTATTCGGTCTACCCGATCTCGCATGGCGATGGTATAGGCAAGCAAGCCCTCCAAGCAAGAACGCTTCCCATCTTCAATCGCATGGGTCAGTTCTTCCGCGAATTCGACCCGGCGATGTTCAAAGAATAATTGAGGAACAAAGGAGGTTACGAATTTGGAAGCTCCGTGTTTCTTCAAAAAGGTAAGGGCGCGGTTGCACATTTCCTTTTTTTCCAAGTCATCTGCAAAAGCGGTGGAGTGAACTAGGCCAATGGCTTTGAGGCGATCCCCCATGCGCTCGAGCAGCGCCAAAGCCACATAGCCTCCCAAGGAATGTCCGATTAGGATTGGGTCTTGAATCTAAAGTGCATCCATCCAATCCTCAAGCTGCTCCGCAACCTCTTAGCTGTGTTTAGGCAGTTTGTTCCTGCTCGGCAAAAGCTTTCACTGCATTGGCAATACCTTCTGGGTCAAAGCCACAGTCGCGATGCAGTTCTAGTTGGTCTCCATGCTCGATTATATCGTCTGGAATGCCCAAACGCTTCACTTGCGCTTGGTAGCCTTGGTCAACCATCCATTCGAGAATGGCGGAACCAAATCCTCCCATCAAGCAGCCATCTTCAACTGTAATTACTTTTTTGAAGTTGGAAAATATTTCATGCAAGAGCTTTTCATCCAGAGGCTTCACAAATCGCATGTCGTAATGCGCTGGATTCAAACCTTCTTTCTCCAGAGATTCACAAGCCTCCACGGCATAATTACCGATATGACCCATCGTCAAGATCGCCACCTCTTCTCCTGCTTTGACACGTCTTCCTTGACCTACCGGAATCCGTTGAAAAGGAGTTTTCCAGTTTGGCATCACTCCATTTCCTCTCGGATAGCGAATAGAAAAGGGTCCTCCATGGAGGGATCCTGTATACATCAGATTACGAAGTTCCTCCTCATTCATAGGAGCAGAGACCACCAAGTTGGGAATACAGCGAAAATATGCAAGATCGTAAGCTCCATGGTGTGTAGGGCCATCAGCCCCTGCAAATCCAGCCCGATCCAGACAAAATACCACGGGCAAATTTTGGATACAGACGTCATGCACTACCTGATCGTAGGCACGCTGCATAAAAGTGGAGTAGATGTTACAGAAAGGTACTAAGCCTTGAGTGGCCATCCCTGCAGAGAAGGTCACCGCATGCTGCTCAGCAATGCCCACGTCAAATGCACGATCCGGCATGGCTGCCATCATCAAATTCATGGAAGATCCGGAAGGCATCGCTGGGGTCACTCCGATGATGCGCGCATCTTGTTCTGCTAATTCAATCAAAGTATGTCCAAATACATCTTGGTATTTGGGCGCTTGCGGTGTAATTGGCGTTTTTTTGTAAATCTCTCCAGTTAACTTATCAAAAGTTCCTGGTGCATGCCAAGTGGTTTTGTTGCCACTTTCAGCAGGGGCATAACCTTTGCCTTTTACCGTAATGCAATGGAGGATTTTTGGTCCTGGGATATCTTTAAGGTCTTTCAGGATTTCCACCAAGTGGTCTACATCGTGCCCATCTACCGGTCCAAAATAACGTAGGTTGAGGGATTCAAACATGTTGCTCTGTTTGAGTACTGCCGATTTGATCGCTCCTTCTACCTTGGATATAATTTCTTGTGCGCTACTTCCAAATTTACTTAGCTTGCCCAGCACATTCCATACTTCATCTTTCACCTTGTTGTAGGTATGTGAAGTGGTGATATCTGTCAAATAATCCTTCAATGCCCCCACATTAGGGTCGATGGACATGCAGTTGTCGTTGAGGATAATAAGCAGATTGGCGCCACTCACCCCTGCATGATTTAAGGCCTCAAAGGCCATTCCACCAGTTAAGGCTCCGTCACCGATGACTGCTACATGTTGTAAGGGAGAACCTGTATATTTAGAGGCCATGGCCATGCCCAAGGCAGCAGAAATTGAAGTGCTGGAATGCCCTACACCAAAAGTATCGTATTCGCTTTCTTGTCGCTTTGGAAACCCAGATAGGCCACCATACACGCGATTGGTATGGAAAACATCCCTTCTTCCAGTTAAGATTTTGTGTCCGTATGCTTGGTGTCCAACATCCCAAACCAATTGGTCTTCAGGGGTATTGAGGACATAGTGTAAGGCTACCGTAAGCTCAACCACCCCTAAACTTGCACCAAAATGTCCGCCATATACCGATACATTGTCGATGATAAATTGACGCAATTCCTTACAAACTTGAATTAAAGAATCTTTCGAAAAATTCTTCAAATCTGCAGGGCTATTGATTTGAGCTAATAAAGGACCGGGTTGAATTTGCATCGGCAGGAAATTATTGTCAATAAAAATTAACTTTTATTTGGTCTGTTTGTTTTAAAATACATTGTATTCAAAGTACCTCTTTCTAATTAGTAGTTCCAAGGTTTCCTTGAATTGAATATCTTTGACTAGGATTAAACAAAATTAATCCAATTAATTAAATATCCCGTGAGTTTCGAAATCAAATTACCATTGTTCGAAGGTCCCTTCGACCTGATGCTCTTTTTTATAGAGCGGGACGAACTGGATATTTATGACATCCCTATTTCCAAGATCACGTATGATTTTTTGGACTATGTCCATCACTTAGAAACCTTAGAAATTGAGGTTGCAAGCGATTTTATTCTTTTTGCTGCCACGCTAATGAAGATTAAATCTCGGATGTTGCTTCCTAGACCAAATCTAAATGAGCAGGGAGAGGTAGTTGATCCCCGGGAGGAACTGGTGCGTAACCTACTCGAGTATAAAAAATACAAGTCGGTGGTAAATGAGCTTTCCGCTCTAGAGCAAGATCGCTTGTCTAAGGAAAAGCGTGGCAATCTGGTGAAGGAACTCCAAGAACTTAGTAAGCTAGAGGATGTGGAAGCGGAATTACAGCACCTAGATTTGTATAAATTACTTCATGTATTTCAAAAATGCATCTCACGACTGGTTTCCCGAATAGAGGACCCTACCCACACCATCATTCAATCTCCCTACACCACTGAACAACTGAAAGCATTTGTGCTTGAAAAAATCAGCTTCAAAAAGCAAGTTTCTTTTACGGAATTGATCTCCTATAAGCCTGAGAAAATCTTTGTGATTTACACCTTTCTTGCCATTCTTGAATTGCTTCAGCTTTCTGAATTGACCCTGGTTTTAGGGGAAGGCTACAATAATTTTTGGATAGAAAAAATCGAACCTGTCCCCACCAAAGCATGAAGCTCGACAACAAAAAGATTTTTCAGACCCTCAACCCAAACAAGGTGTGGGTACCTATCCTGATTGGCTTGGCGATTGTTTTTGCCATGTTTTATTTCGACCCCAACTTGACCATGGAAAACTTACGAGTGGTCGTAAATGTCTCCCCATTTTTCATTTTTCTTTCCATTCTGGTTATTTTCTTGCGCGACTTTGGCTATATGTACCGTATCCGAGAGATTACCGACCGGCACCTTACTTGGACCCGGGCTTTCTATGTGATTATTCTCTGGGAGTTTGCCTCAGCAGTGACCCCTTCGGTGGTGGGAGGAACAGCTGCTGCTATGTTTATTTTGAATAAGGAAGGAATCAAAATGGGAAAAGCCATCGCCTTTGTGATGGTTACTGCCATTTTGGACAACCTGTTTTTTGTCATTGGCGCGCCCATTATCCTTCATTTTGCCCAAGGAAATATTTTTCCGGAAAGTAAGTTGTTGGAGTCTCAACTGGGCAATAGCCTCTCTGCACTTTTTTGGATTAGTTATGCCCTGTATGCTTCTTACAGCCTATTGATGGCTCTTGGCTTGTTTTATAGACCTCGCGTATTCAAATGGGTGTTGATCAAGGTCTTTTCCATCCGCTTTTTACGAAAGTGGAAGTGCGATGCACAGGAGTATGGAGACCAAATCATTGAGGCTTCAAAGCAACTTATGGGTAGAAACTATAGGTATTGGCTCAAGATCATAGGCGCCACTGTAGTAGTATGGTCTACGAGGTACCTGATGTTGAATACCTTAATTTCTGGGTTCGTGCCTATGGACTTTTTTGATCATGTGATTGTATTTGCCCGGCAAGTGATCATGTGGATTGTCATGATGATCTCCCCTACGCCAGGCAGCAGTGGTACCGCAGAGTTTTTCTATGGGCAGTTTTTCGCAGAGTTTTTAGGGATATATACCTTTGTGACCAGCATCATTTGGAGGTTGCTCTCCTACTATCCCTACTTGATTTTGGGAGCCATTTTCCTCCCACGATGGATTCGCCAGGTATTTTTCAACAAGAAAAAGGAACTGAGTTAAATGCTGGCTCCCTTCACACTCCCCCTTTTAGAACAAATCCTTGGCAGCACGGGCTTAGGACTGGCTCCCAGTCAAGGAATCACACAGATCAGTATTGACTCAAGGCAGGTCCTGTATGCCGAGCAAACCTTGTTTGTGGCACTAAAAGGGGCAAAAGCCGATGGGATTACCTTTGTGGCTTCCCTGATTGAGGCGGGCGTTCGCTGCTTTTTGGTAGATAAAAATGCAGCACTCCCTGCTTCTTGGTTAGAAAAAGCCTGTTTCATCCCAGTCAGTGATACCCGCGCTGCGCTTCAATCCTTAGCCTCCTACCAAAGAAGGGCATTTGACAAGCCTATCGTAGGCATCACAGGCAGCAATGGCAAAACCATCGTCAAGGAATGGCTGGGACAAGTGCTGAGCCAGCAATTTACAGTAGCTAAAAGCCCCAAAAGCTACAACTCGCAGGTAGGAGTTCCGCTCTCAATCTTTGGCATACAGCCCTACCACCAAGTAGCAATCCTCGAGGCAGGTGTATCCAAAAAAGGAAATATGGATACCTTGGCGGACATGATTCGCCCTGATTTAGGAATATTTACCAACATCGGTTCGGCACATGAGGACGGGTTTGCGGGGATTGAGGAGAAAATTGCCGAGAAACTCAAGCTTTTTGCAGGAACTAAATTGCTGCTGTTTTGTAAGGATCAGGACCTGCTCGCCCAAAACATCGAGCAACTCGTGCCCGAAGAGAACCGTATTTGTTGGTCCAAAAATGCAGGAGCAGACTTCAGCGTTTCCTGGAAAAGCCAGGACAGTAACTCTAGGATTGTAGTGATGAGAAGTGACCTACAAACGCACACTTTCCAAGTGCCCTTTACGGATTATGCTTCCCTAGAAAATGTCACCCATGTGATCCTAGCTGCATTAAGCCTAGGACAGGAGGCCCTAGCCATTCAAGAAGGCCTGAGTGACCTCAAGCCAGTGGACATGAGATTGACTCTCAAGCCAGGCGTCAACGATTCCCTCCTAATTGATGACACCTACAACAATGACCTTGCGGGGCTAAAAGTGGCCCTCGAATTTTTGAGCCAGCAGCGTCCCAAGAGATCCAAAATTTTAATTCTATCCGACCTCTTGCAGCAGGGGCTCCCCGAGAAAATCTATACTGAAGTAGCTGAATTGATCCAATCTTATGGGATCGATCGGATCATTGGGGTGGGGACGGAAATCCAGCGCCTAGAAAAGCTTGTGGATATCCCAACTTCCACCTTTGCCAACACCGAGCTTCTTCTCCAAAAGCTCGATCCCGAGGAGTTTCAAAACGACCTTATCCTGCTTACAGGTGCCCGCTCCTTTGCATTTGAAAAAATCGTGAATAGGCTCCAACAACGAATTCATGGCACCACCTTGGAGATCAACCTGAATGCCTTGACCCACAATTTTAATTTTTACAAAAGGCAGCTTGCCCCTAACACACGCGTCATGGTGATGGTCAAGGCCTTTGCCTACGGAGGTGGAGCCGCAGAAATCGCGAATCACCTGCAGACCTTGGGGGCCGATTATTTGGCGGTTGCGTACACAGATGAGGGGGTGAGCCTACGGAAACAGGGAATCCGGCTCCCCATTATGGTGCTCAATCCAGTAGAAGAATCCTTCGATTTGCTGTACCAGTACCAGTTGGAACCTGTAGTTTTCAGTCCGGAATTTTTTAATAAGCTGGGAAATTTTGCAAGAAATCAAGGAATTCCCCTCTCAATCCACTTGGAACTAGATACCGGCATGAATCGCTTGGGCTTTGAGCAGGCACAGGTAGAGGAGCTCAAAACCCTTCTTCTTACCTTCCCCGAATTGAAAGTAGCCAGTATGTACACCCACCTGGTTGGCGCAGATGAAGAAGCGCATCATGACTTTTCGGTACAGCAACTCCAGCTGTTTATGGAAATGAGTGAGGCGATTGGCTCCATCCTATCCTACAAGCCTCTCCTTCATGCGCTAAATTCTGCGGGCATTGTCCGCTACTCCGATTACCAGCTCGACCTGGTTCGATTGGGAATAGGATTGTATGGAGTAGAAGTGACCGGCAAGCACAACAGCTCTTTGAAGGCGGTAAGCACCTTAAAAACAACCATTTCCCAAGTCAAACCCCTCGCCCCCGGAGCAACAGTGGGCTATTCTCGCAAAGGGTCTCTACCTGAAGGAGGGAGAATCGCTACCTTGGCCATTGGCTATGCAGATGGCTACGACCGCAGGTTTTCGCAAGGCAAGGGCTATGTGCTCATTCATGGCCAAAAAGCGCCCGTCATCGGTAATGTCTGCATGGACATGGTGATGGTAGATGTCAGCCACATTACAGAAGCCAAGGCCGGAGACGAGGCCATCGTCTATGGAGAGCGGATTTCGTTGAAAGAACTGTCAGACCTCATTGGGACCATCCCCTACGAGCTCCTTACCAACATCAGTACGCGCGTCAAGCGGGTGTATTATTTGGATTGATGCAGCTCCCCTCAGGGCAAGAATTTTTTCCACCCCAGGTCTTGGGAGTTGTAAATGCTTCCTTTTCCACTAAAAATAAAGGCTACCAAACAAGCAATCCCCAAGTAAATTCCTGCCTCCAGTCCAAACAGTTCCATCCCCATCAGCGTACAGGCCAAAGGGGTATTCGTAGCTCCAGCAAACACCCCCACAAATCCACAGCCAGCCAAAAGCGCTAAAGGAAGCGGAATATAGGCTGCCAGCGCATTGCCCAAGGTGGCACCTGTGAAGAAAAGTGGGGTGACTTCCCCACCTTTAAATCCAGAGCCAAGGGTAAGTCCTGTGAGGCCTGTTTTTACCAAAAAATCATACCAGGGCAGAGGTGTCTCAAATGCCTCCACTATCCGTGGAATACCCAAGCCTACATAGGTATATGCTCCTGTCAAGTATACGATTCCAGCTACCAAAATTCCGCCAATCAGTGGCCGAAGCGGGGGATACGAAATGCGATTAAAAACATTAGTCACCAAATATCCTGTTTCAATAAAGAGGCGAGCGGCCAGGCCAAAGGCAATACCCGCGGGGATCATCCATGCCAAGTTGATCAGGGTATGGGGAGCGACCTCAGGAATAAGGTAGGCAGTATGTTCAATGCCCCAGACCCAATCGCAAACCCAATAGGCCGTAAAAGCAGACCAGAAAGCCGGAAAAATGGAGTTGGGGTCTACTTTACGTCGCAATAGCCACTCCAAAGAGAACACCGCTCCTGCCAGGGGCGTACCAAATACCGAGGCAAAGCCTCCTGCAACTCCACAGATCAAGAGTATCCGGACGGTGGCGGCATCAAGAGTCCATCGCTTGCCTAGTTGGGCCGCCAAAGAAGCTCCCATTTGCACTGCCGTCCCTTCTCGACCCGCCGAGCCCCCAAAAAGATGAGTGATCAAGGTGCCAAATAAGACCAAAGGAGCCATCCGCAAGGGCAGGGTCGGCTGTGGAGTATAGATCCCCTCTAAGATTAAATTGTTCCCTTTTTCTACCCCAGACCCGTATCGGTGGTAGCCGTAGCCAATGGTAAATCCAGCTAGGGGTAAGCCTGCCAAAAGCCAAAGGTGGGCATCACGAACCTGTCCTACCCAATCCAAGGAAAGCAAAAAAAGGGCGGAGGCAGAGCCCGACAAGGTTCCGATGCCTGCGCCAATTGCTACCCAAAAAAGAAGGTTTTTCAGCAAGATAATCGAGGTTTAAGATCCCTTTAGGTGCAAAGAAAAAGGGATTTGGTAGAATTCAAGGGACAAGAAACATATTTTTAAGACATATATTACCGCTAAGCAACCAATTGCGGAGTAAGTGAGTTAGATTATCCACAAAATAGGCGTTCATGAAAAACATTCTAATCACTGGAGGTTCAGGACTGGTGGGGAAGCAACTTACCTTCTTGCTGGAAAGCAAAGGCTATACCGTGGCTTGGCTCAGCAGAAAACCACAGCAGCAGACCTATTTTCTCTGGGACGTTGAGAAAAAGGAACTCGATCCGAAAGCCCTTGAATGGGCAGATGCAGTGGTGCATTTGGCGGGTGAGGGGGTAGCAGAAAAGCGCTGGACGGCAGCCCGAAAGCAGGCCATCCTTCGCTCACGCACTGAAAGCACCGCCTTGTTGCATGCAGCAATCCAGCAGGCAACCAACAAGCCGAGCACCTTTATTTCTGCGTCAGCAGTAGGGTTTTATGGGTTTAATACCGGTACCAACTTGATGGAGGAGACAAGTCCTTCAGGAGATGATTTTTTGGCAGAGGTGGTCCTAGCCTGGGAAAAAGAAGTCAAAAAGATCCAGCAACTTCCTGTCCGCTGCATCATTTTACGGGTAGGGATTGTCTTGGATGCGAATGGAGGTGCGCTGGGTGAAATGCTGAAGCCGCCCCTAGCCGCGCCTTTAGGTTCGGGTGATCAGTGGATGAGCTGGATTCATATCGAGGACCTTGCGAGGATGTTTGTCTTTGCCTTAGAGAAAACCCCCATTCAGGGAATTTACAATGCGGTAGGGCCTAATCCAGCCACCAATCAGGAGCTCACACAAGAGGCTGCCATGGCCAAAAGAAAGCCCTATGTAGGAATCGGTGTCCCTGGATTTGTTCTGAAGGTTGTCTTAGGAGAAATGGCCGCAATGGTCTTGGGAGGCAATCGTGTATCCAGCCAAAAAATCCAAAAGGCAGGTTATGCGTTTGAATTTCCTGAATTGAAGAAAGCCTTGAAATCTATTTTTTCCAATTGAATTCCAGCAACTGGGAAATTCACTAACTAGGGCTAGTTGCGCTTTTTTTTAACCACCGGTCCTAAATTGTTTTTTTTAATCTCAGGAATAAGGACTTTAGGGAAAGATTTACACCTGAAGTATGAAAAATATCATCGCTGTGCTACTGCTAGCACTAATCAGTCAATTTGGCTTTGCCCAAGACCTGAGCTACTACCTGCCCAAAGGCTATACCTACAACCCAAAAGTTCCTACCCCCAAACAGGTACTGGGCTATGAAGTAGGCGAATGGCATGTGACCCACGACCAGCTGGTCATGTACATGAAGGCTGTCGCAGCCGCTTCAGATCGAGTTAAATTTGAGGAAACAGGTCGCTCCTACGAAAAGCGCCCACAAACCCTATTGACCATCAGTGCTCCTGCCAACCTGGCCAAACTGGACCAGATCAAAGCAGAGCGTGCCAAACTCCGGGACCCTGCAGCCTCGGTCAACATTGCCAACATGCCGGTGGTCCTTTTTATGGGCTACTCTGTCCATGGAAATGAACCGAGTGGTGCCAATGCCGCACTACTTGCTGCCTATCACTTTGCTGCCGCCAATGAAATCGAAGCCGACCTCAAGGACATGGTGCTCCTATTGGATCCGGCAATCAATCCGGATGGACTCAACCGCTTTGCTTCCTGGGTCAACTCCCACAAAGCCTATGTCATGAACGGGGATCCAGCTCAGCGCGAACTCAACGAGGCTTGGCCTCGAGGACGCACCAACCACTACTGGTTTGACCTTAACCGCGACTGGCTGCCTGTGCAGCATCCTGAATCCAGAAATCGCGTACGAGTGTTCCAAAGTTGGCTTCCCAATGTGCACTTGGATTTCCACGAGATGGGTTCCAACAGCACCTTCTTTTTTCAGCCCGGCGTCCCTTCTCGCGTTCACCCTTTGACCCCAAAGAAAAACTTCGAGTTGACCGAGAAAATCGGTGCCTACCATGCGAAGGCCTTGGACCAAATCGGCTCCTTATACTATAACCAAGAAAACTACGACGACTTCTACTACGGCAAAGGTTCCACCTATCCGGATGTGCAAGGCTCCGTCGGCATCTTGTTTGAGCAAGCAAGTTCTAGAGGACACTTGCAAGAAACCAACAATGGTATGCTCAGCTTTCCGTTTACGATCCGCAATCAATTTACCGCCAACCTATCCTCTTACCAGGCCACCAAAGAAATGCGGGTGGAACTCAATCAATGGATGAAGGATTTCTACACTGAAATCAAAAAAGAAACCGATGCCGACATCAACAAGGCCTACATTTTTGGTGCCGCGGAAGAAGATGCCCGCAGCTACCATTTAGCAGACTTGATTCTTCAGCACGACATCAAACTCTTTTCCCTCAAGGAAGATCTCGTGATCAACGGCAAGCAGTTTAAAAAAGGAAACTCCTACATCGTGCCTGCCGACCAGCCGCAATACCGCTTGATCAAGGCGATGTTTGAAACGCGTACCACCTTCCAAGACAGCTTGTTTTACGACATTTCTGCTTGGACCTACCCCATGGCTTTTGGGGTAGACTTTATGGCTTTGAATAACCGCATCGTCAACCTGGCCAACGTCAGCCCTGTGGATAAGTCCAGTTTTGCACAAGCTCCAGGCAAGGTGATCGGCGCCGCAGGTGCCTACCAATATGCGATGGAGTGGTGCGATTACTATGCACCAAAGGCGGCCTATCAATTGTTGAAGGCTGGTTTATTGGTTCGTGTAGCCACCAAAGAATTCTACACTGCTGAAGGGAAAGCCTTTGGCAGAGGCACTTTGCTGATTGACAAAGGAGAAAGCGGACTTGATCCTCAGGCCTTTTTCAAGAAGCTGGAAGAGGTAGCCCAATTTGCACATGTGGACATCCATGCACTTACCACAGGCTACACTCAAGGGGCAAACTTAGGCTCCACCTTTATACTTCCCCTCACCAACCCAAGCATCGCCTTATTGGTCGATGGAGGTGTAGATAGTGGGGAGGCTGGCGAGATCTGGCACCTACTCGACCAACGCATGCAGATGCCGGTCACCTTATTGCCGATTGGGTCAGTTTCTAGCACCAACTTAGATCGCTATTCCGTCATCCTCATGGCAGATGGAAGTTATGGACAGGTCGGTCAATCGGGAGCCGCCGCCCTCAAAACTTGGGTGAGCAAAGGCAATACCTTGGTTGCTAAAGGTGGTGCGCTTCATTGGTTGGCTCAACAGGAGATCGGTGATTTCACTTTCAGAAAAGTAGACAACAAGGAAACAAGCCTTCAAAAGCGATATGCAGACTACGAAAACGCGACCGGAGCCAAGCAAACCTTCGGGGCTATTTTCAAATCTACCTTGGACACGACCCATCCGATCGGCTATGGCTACGTGAGCAAAGAGCTTTTCACTTTCAGAAATGACAATTTCTTCCTAGAGCCTTCGGCCAACCCCTACGCCAACCCGCTAGTCTATACTAAAGATCCTTTGGCTTCGGGCTACCTGCATCCAAGCAATCTGCCTGGAGTACAGGAGAGCACAGTGATCCGTGTATCCGGACAAGGCAGAGGTCGAATTGTAGGCTTTGCAGACAACCCCAACTTCCGTGCCTTCTGGTTTGGCACCAACAAGCTCTTTATGAATGCCATCTTCTTTGGTCAGGTGATCGAAGGAGGTACGGCCCGCTAAACTCAAAATCCTGTTGCTATTCCTAGAATTCATGAAAAAAATTAGTCTTTTTCTTTTCGCTTTGCTGATGGGTGGAGGCGCTCTTTTCGCACAAGAAATGAGTTTTGAGTCCTACAATCCTCCTTCTACGCTCAAGGTGCCTCAACACCCCCTGACGCGGGCAAAGTTCCCCTTTATCGATATCCACAGCCATCAAGGTGGCGTCAACAAATCCAAGATCGATCAGCTCTCCGCAGAGATGAAAGAGCTCAACATGGCCATTATGATCAACCTGAGCGGTAGGGGCTTTGGACAAGGCAATAGCAATGCGCAGCAAGAATACATCAAGGGCATGATGCAAGAGTTTAAAACCCATGCTCCTGGCAGATTCATGGTGTTTACCAACTTGAATTTTAACGGTTTTGGTACGCCAGAGTGGTCCGCCTTGGCAGTAAAGGAACTGGAGGAAGACGTGGCTGCAGGAGCGGTGGGATTGAAGATTTACAAGAGTTTGGGCTTGAATTCCAAGGACAATACCGGGAAGCGGATCCCCGTGGATCATCCCGATTTGGATCCAGTATGGGCCAAGTCAGGGGAACTCGGGATTCCTATACTCATCCATGCTGCGGATCCTGCACAGTTTTGGCAGGCGATGGATTCCAACAACGAACGCTGGCTGGAGTTAAAGCTCCATCCCAATCGGCGCCGATCCGCTACCGACCCAGCCCCTTTTGAACAGATTATCGCGGAGCAGCACCGCGTGTTTGCGAAGCATCCCAAAACTACCTTCATCAATGCACACATGGGTTGGATGGCCAATGACCTCGATGCTGCTGGGGCACACTTGGAGCAGTACCCCAACGTGAATTACGAGATCGGAGCCATCATCGCCGAACTTGGACGTCAGCCTCGACGAGCCAAGGAATTTTTCAGCAAGTACCAGGACCGAATTCTATTCGGAAAAGATGCCTACAACAAGGAAGAGTTTTACACCTACTTCCGCGTACTGGAAAGCGAGGATGAGTATTTTCCTTACTACAAAAAATACCATGCTTTTTGGAGCATGTATGGCTTGGGACTTCCTGATGAGGTGTTGAAAAAGGTGTACTACAAAAATGCCCTTCGCATCGTCCCTGGATTGGATAAAACGCTTTTTCCGGAGTAAACGAAAAGTTGTATGAAGTAGTCTCGAGAAGCAAGAAACGAGACTAAAGGCTTTGGCTCCTCAGGGCCAGTTTCTAGCATGTTCTAGGGTTTCCCCACTACTTCAATCGGCGTTGGACATTCGACATTAGTTAGAAATGTCAAATGCCGAACGCTGAATTACGAGGGAAGAAGATGCCCTTCCTAGAATTTCATTTTTAATCCCAACAAGAAGTTGGTGCCTGCCTGTGGATAGAAGAAATTCTCCGTGACTAGCTCCCGTCCATTTCCTCCCGGCAAAAAGTAGCTGAAGGTATAACCATTGGGTTCGTATAGTTCATTGAAAATATTATTAATCAACAAATTCACTTCCAAGCCTTTGAAGTACCGAGGTGTTTCCACATAGCTGATGCGTAGGGCATTCGTGAAGAAGGCGTCCAAGGATCGTGCTTTGTTGGCCGTATTGTCCAAAAACTGTCGGCCTACAAACTTACTCAGCCAGTTGAGGGATAGATTTTTAGTTGGCTTGTACTCGATGATCGCCGAGCTTACCACGTTGGGAGAAAAGGCTATATCCGTATCGGAATAGGAAAAGGTCTCTTGTCGAAAATCGTCTACACTGTAGTCATCGATGTACTCGGTGAAGGCTCGAATTTTGTTTTGACTGAACGTAAGATTTCCCACAAGAGTCCAAGTATCTGAAAAAGCATAGGCTCCCTCCAACTCAATGCCTGCCCGGTAAGATGAAGCTACATTCTCTCGGATATAGGCCCCCACATCGTTAATCTGGCCAGTAAGGATCAGTTGGTCCTTGTAACCCATGTAGTAGAAGTTGGCTGAATAGCTGAAGTTTCCAGATTTGGCACGGACACCCGCCTCCACATTGTTGAGCCGCTCAGGCCGCGGCACTTCGGTGATGGGGTTGTCCGTAAAGTCCGAGCGGGTTGGTTCCCGATTGGCCACGGCATAGCTCGCATACCAGGTCTGCTTTCCTTTTTGGTAGGACAACCCAAACTTGGGATTGAAGAAGGTGTAATTTTCCTGACCATCGACGATGCGTAGGTCGTCGTTAACTCCGTTAAAGGAGTAGGCGATGCCCCGCAACTGCAGGTCTCCAAAGAAATTTATGCCCGGATGGATTTCGTAGGTGGCTTTGGTGTACACGTTCCGATCGTCCTTGATGGCGTTGTTATCGTAGTAGCGGTCACGGATAGCAGTATTGCCAGCAAAGCGCGCCCAGATGATCTCGCCAAAGTGGGCTCCATCGTAGCGATTGGCCCCTCCACCGATGATCCAGTCCAATTTTCCATCGGTAGAAATATAGTTTGCCGAGCCCACAAAACCGTAAAAATCGTTTTCCAACCAGCGGCGGCGGATGATGTCGGAGCGGGAAATTACCTGATTTCCGACCTGTACGTTGGGTAAATTGTAGCGAGAAAGGCGGTCATTTTCCCTAAACTGCTCGTAGTACCCTCTACCGTAGGTGTAATGCAGCGCTAGGTTAGTCTTCCAGTTGGACCCTACCTTACCAGAATAGATCAACTGGTAATGGTCCTGCTTGTAATTATCCGTTTGGTTGTCATAGGAATAGTAATTCCAGGTTCGATCAGTTTGTAGTTTGTCTTCGGGAAGTCCCCACCAACTTTGGTAAGTCTGTTCTTTTCCTGAGAAGGCGATGAATTTGATCACGCTTTTTTCACCGTAGTATCCTCCCGAAAAAAACCAGCTGCCCAGATCCGAGAAGGAACGATCCACAAAACCATCGGAAGTAATTTTGGATAGTCGGACATCCACAGCAAAGCGGTTGTTGAGCAAGCCCGTCCCCGCTTTGACGGAATGCCTCCAGGTATTGAAGGAGCCAAAACCATTGTCTAGTTCGGCATAGGCCTCGTCCCTTCGGGTATCTGTCTGGAAGTTGAGGCTGGCGCCAAAGGCTGCAGCTCCGTTGGTGGAAGTTCCTACCCCACGTTGGATCTGGATGTTTTCCACAGAGGAGGCAAAGTCCGGCATATTGACCCAAAATACCCCATGGGACTCGGCATCGTTGAGCGGAATGCCGTTGATGGTGGCATTAATGCGCGTTTGATCGGATCCTCTGATACGGATACCGGTATAGCCCACCCCTGCTCCTGCGTCAGAGTGGCTGACTACGGAGGGGGAAAAGTTGAGTAGGATAGGAATATCCTGCCCGAGATTTCGCTTGGCGATTTCCGACTTATCCACCGTAGTGAAGGTGGTTGGCGTACTCTCCGATGCGCGGGTAGCGGAGACAATGAATTCCTCGCTCAAGAAATCCTTGGACACCAAGCCCAGTTCCAGGGAGACTGCCAAAGGAAGTTGAATCGACTTCCTTACGATTTCGTAGCCCACATAAGAAACTCGGATTTCCTGCTTTCCATTGGGCACCCGTGCTAGCGTAAAATTTCCGTCAGTATCCGTGACGGCACCCTTTCCAAGGCTTTCGATCCAAACAGAAGCACCTACCAAAGGAACGTTCGTTTTGGTATCGTAAATTCTCCCGCTTAGGCTGGACTGTGCCCACGCATGTAGACTGAATAGTACACACAGTCCTACTAGTACTAACTTTTTCATAATTTCTCCCTTGCGGGTTTTGAGTGAAACATGAGAAAACCCAGGGAAGGTTTTCTGTATTTGTTTACCCTTTGGACGGAGCCTACAACAAAATCCTATTCAGGAAGGCTTAAGCAATCCTCTGCAAGAATAAGTTTTTGACTCCGTGTTCTCAATTCCCTTCGCCGGCATTACCCGGATCAGGTGGTATGGGTATGATCTCAGCCCGTTGTATTTAAGGCACCCCTATGATCTGATACAAATGTAGTCGCGAAAAGTTTATTTCCAAAGTTTCTCCGGAACTCTCTTTTTCCTAACTTGACGGCTCCACCTTAGCTACACCTGTGATGCGACTATACAAATTAATTTCAGGCACCTTATTGGACATTAACGGCAACTATTTCTTGGGACCAGAGCTCGACTGGGACGATCTATTGGGCAGAGAGCAGCTCTCCAAGTTACTGGCAGCAGAAGCGCAAAACTGGGAAACCATCTCCCAAGAAAAAGCGAAAGCGCTGATTCAAGAGGGTTTGCTTGCACCTATGGGAAATCAAGAAATCTGGGCTGCAGGAGTAACCTATTACCGAAGCAGAACGGCCCGGATTGAAGAGTCTAGCGATTCAGGCGGAGGCACTTTTTACGACAAGGTTTATGTGGCGGAGCGCCCTGAACTCTTTTTCAAGGCCACGGCTAGCCGAGTGGCGCCTCCTGGTGGAAAAGTCAATATTCGCAAAGACTCGAACTGGAATGTTCCTGAACCAGAATTGACCTTGCTCCTATCGCCCTCCGGCAAGGTGCAGGGATTTACGATTGGCAACGACATGAGCAGCCGAAGTATTGAGGGAGAAAATCCTCTCTACCTTCCTCAGGCAAAAGTGTATCTAGGCAGCGCATCCATTGGACCCTGTCTACTGATCCAGGAGGAGGCATTGCCAGACACGACGACCATCTCACTTGAAATCCACCGAAACAAGGTACTAGTCGCCTCAGGAGAAACTACACTTTCACAACTCAAGCGTCGTCCGGAAGAGCTTGCCCAATGGCTCTACCGATCCAACTCCTTTCCGGTTGGCTGCCTGATGATGACCGGAACAGGGATTGTGCCTGATGATTTTACCTTGGAAGTAGGAGACGAGGTGTCTATTAACATTGCAGGAATCGGCACGCTGCAGAATATAGTTGGGAGTATTTAAACTAGTTGAGGGGGTAAACTAAATTGAGCTTATTCAGAGGTAAAATCCCCGCCCTTTCTCCTTTTCATTCCAAATCAGGTGTAGAAGCATAGGCCTACTGATCCCAATTCCTTTGAATTAATCCATTAAGACCGCTTTAGATGCCATTGGTAAAAATCCAAGTCCCCTGTAGTCAAAAACAAGTAGTTTTGAGCCAGCTTAGTATCCATGAAAATTCTATTTTCACTTTTCCCCCTTGTGTGCTTCCTGTTTAGCCTGCAGCTAGTTGCTCAAACTAGCACTAAGACGAATGCTTTAGCCTTCAAACTCAAAAATCCCATCACGCTGGATGGTGTCTTAGATGAAGAAATTTGGAAAGATGCCGAGGGCTGGAACGGGGACTTCATGCAATATTTCCCCTCTGACACCTCCTTGAGTAAATTACCTACTCGAGTTAAGATCGCTTTCGATGATACCAACTTGTATATCGCTGCGATCATGGAGAATACAGGTCCTAGAAAATATGTAACTACCTCGTTAAGAAGAGACTACCGTGGAGAACAAAACGATGGGATCAGCTTTGTATTTGATACCTTCAACGACGGAACCAATGCATTCCATTTTGGAGTAAACCCCTACGGTGTACAGCGCGAAGCCTTGCTCGCCAATGGAGGCTCCCGCCCTGACGACCTCAAACAGGCATGGGACAACAAGTGGTATTCCGAAGCAAAAATGATGGAAAATCAGTGGCAGGTAGAAGCCATTATTCCCCTAGCTACCATACGATTTAGAGAAGGAACTGAAAACTGGAATGTCAACTTCTACCGAATAGATAGTCATACAGGTGAGCGATCCACTTGGGCTCCCATTCCAAGGAATATATCTATCATTTCTACCGCATTTCTTCGAAAATTGGTATTCGAGGAGCCTCTACAGAAAAAAAGCGCCAATGTTTCGTTCATCCCTTATCTTGCAGGACGTACCTCCAGAAATTTCCTAGAAAACAGCAGTGAATCCCTTAGTCCTGCAATAGGGGGAGACGCCAAAATCGGCATCGGACCAGCCATGAACCTAGATCTGACCTTCAACCCGGATTTTTCACAGGTAGAAGTCGATCAGCAGGTAACCAATTTGGACCGATTCGAAATCTTTTTTCCAGAGCGAAGACAGTTTTTCCTAGAGAATGGAGACCTCTTTGAAAGCTTTGGACAACCCCGATCCCGTCCTTTCTTTTCCAGAAGAATTGGTGTAGACATTGACTCCACCACTGGACAAAACGTACAAAGTAAAATCATTTATGGAGCACGATTGAGTGGAAAATTAAATGAAAATTGGCGTATAGGGGCGATGAATATGCAAACGGCTAACGATGAGAATGCAGGCATTGTAGGGAAAAATTTTACCGTGTTTGCCCTCCAACGAAAAGTATTTGAACGCTCAAATATCGGTCTTATATACGTTAACAAAGAGTCCCTAGCGCTAGATGAATACCAGCAGGTATTTGATCCCACAGCATACAATCGCTTGTTAGGAATCGATTACAACCTCAACTCGTCGAATGGGAAGTGGACGGGAAAGGTATTTTACCACCGTACTTTTGAATCCATAGAGGTAGAGAAACCCTATTCTTTCAATGCCTATGTAATATACACCGATTTGCATTGGAGGGGGGTATTTAGTGTTCAAGATGTGGGCAAATCCTTCAATCCTGAAGTGGGGTTTTTACCTAGATCTGATTTTAAACGTATTGCCCCTAATCTCACCTACCTTTTTTATCCCAAATCCAAATTCATCAATCGCCATGGACCCACTGTAAAGATTGAGTCATTTTGGAATGAAACTTTGGGGACTACGGACCGCGACATTAACCTAGGATATTTGGTTCACTTCAATTCCCTTGCCCAAGTGGAGGTCTCGCATAGCAATCGTAACGTCTATTTATTTGGTGATTTTGACCCTACCCGATCTGGTGGAGAACCTTTAGCTGCAGGAACGGATTATTCCTACCAAAATATACAAGTAGAGTACCGAAGTAATCCACGCAAAAAGCTAAATCTAAGCCTAATGGGGGAGTTTGGAGAGTATTTCACCGGGTCAATTCAACGAGTTACTACCCAAACAGGCCTTCGTTTGGGGTATATTGCAAACATTTCCATGAACTTCAACTATGCGCGTATCCGCTTGCCTCAACCACAGCGAGATGCAGATTTGGTTCTAGTTGGTCCACGAATTGACCTGACCCTAACGAAGGAGTTGTTCTGGACTACCTTCGTCCAGTACAACAGCCAGATCGACAACATGAACATCAACACGCGAATTCAATGGCGATATGCTCCTGCATCAGACTTTTTCTTGGTGTACACGGACAACTACTTCCCAGGCGACTTTATGCCCAAGCAGCGCTCGCTGGTGTTTAAGTTGAACTACTGGTTGAATTTGTAAAAGTTTTATCAAAAAATTCACAAACACTTTCCTACCACAGCCTGTTGAGCACTAATGAAGTACAACAGGATTTTGGTGTGGTTTCGCAACGACCTTCGTCTATCGGACAACGAGACGCTGATAAGGGCAATACAGCAAGGAGGAGAGATTATCCCGGTCTATTGCATTGATCCACGACATGTTGAAAACACCAAACTTGGCCTTCCAAAAACTGGCGCTTTTCGTGCCCAGTTTTTGACAGAAGCGCTAGAAGATCTTCGCAAATCATTCATTCAAGTAGGTGCCAATTTGATTTTCCTTCATGGCAAACCAGAGCAAGTAGTGGTGGATTTTGCAAAACAGATCCAAGCTTCGGCTATCTTTTTTTCCAAAGAAGTTACCTCCGAGGAGCGTCAAGTGGATAGGGGACTGGAAGAAGTTGCCTTTTCACAGGGAATTGCCTGCGAAAGCTTCTGGCAAAGCACCCTCTACCACAAGGACGATCTTCCCTTTCCGATCAAACAAACCCCTGAAGTATTTACACAATTCCGCAAAGAGGTAGAAAAGCAAAGCAAAATCCGAGCTCCATTTCCTACCCCAACAGCTATAAAATACCCTGGAGAAGCGCTAATCCCCAATACAGGACCGCTCCCCCAGCTTACCGATTATGGATTGGAGAAGCCCAAGCGAGTGGAACACTCGTGGTTGAAGATAAGTGGTGGAGAGACCTCTGCGCTTGGGCAACTTCGGTCCTATTTTTGGGAAAAAGACCTCCTCAAGAAGTACAAGGAGACACGTAATGGATTGGTTGGAATGGATTACAGCTCCAAGCTTTCCCCTTGGCTTGCCTTAGGCTGCATTTCCCCTCGTACCGTCTATACCGAAGTAAAGCGATACGAAAAAGAACGTGTCAAAAACGACAGCACCTATTGGCTAGTCTTTGAATTGATCTGGAGGGATTATTTTCGATTTATCGCCAAAAAACACGGCACTAAACTATTTCAAATAAGAGGTATCCGAAATCAAGTGGACTCCTGGCGAAGGGATGAGGCACAATTTAAGCGCTGGGCAGAGGGGAAGACAGGAGTTCCATTTGTGGATGCCAACATGCGGGAGCTGAATGCGACGGGATTTATGTCCAACCGAGGTCGCCAAATCGTTGCGAGTTTCTTAGTCAATGACCTCGGGATCGACTGGACCTGGGGAGCAAGCTACTTTGAGAGCCTGCTTGTGGATTACGATGTGTGCTCCAACTGGGGCAACTGGATGTATGTGGGCGGGGTAGGCAACGATCCTCGGGAAAACCGCTATTTCAACATTTTGAGACAGGCTAAAAATTACGATCGAAATGGGGACTTCGTTCGCTTATGGATCCCCGAGCTACGAGCCATACGGGGCTTTGACATCCACCAGCCATGGGAACTTTCCACTACCCAATGTCAAACACTGCATCTTTCTTTGGGTTCTACCTATCCTTTCCCTATGGTGGAGCTTCCCAGCCTAGAAAAGACCTAAAACTCTCCCCCGTTGGGAAAGATGTTGGAAGGAGCCTTTACCAGTCGAAAGTAAACTTGCTTAAATCAGGAAGGAGCTGCTTTTTCCGTTTCAGCTCCCGCTGGTAGATATACTCCCCAAGTTGAGCAAAAAATGGAAGTCCTATTTTCTCCGTTTCGTAGTTATCATCGTTGAGAATCTGGTCTTCGTTGGCATAGACGATGGCCGTCAGAAAAAACTCCACTCCTGTTTCAAAATCCACAAAATAACCCCCGTCCAAAAGATGTCCATAGGACCAGCCGGTCTTGTTGAATAGGCGAAAGCGTGGGGAGATCGTTCCTTTTTCGGTTCCAAACTTGATGAACTTGGAATAGCTATCGTAGAATTCGGTGGTATCGTAGGCAGGATAATCATTCTCTCGAGGCAGCATGCTCATGTATTTGAGCACAAAATTTCGGTGCTCCTCATTCAAATTAAACCGCTCCATCCCAACAAAAGCCTCTGGAAAAATCGTTCGCTGCACCACTCCATGCAAGTCCGTAAGAGAAAACTTATTCTTGTAGGAAAAGTCCATTCCCCCCTGAATCAGGTTTTCATTTTTATAGTAAGCACGCCCTAGTTTGGGATAGCCTGGCACCACATAGGCACTATCCGCCTGCCGAGCAGGGATTTCTAGAATCAGTTTTCCTGAGGCATCCACAAACCGAACCGGGTTGAACTGCCGATTTTCCTCCGCAGAAATTGGAAAACTAAGGCGCTGCGTAATCACCGAGTTGACCAACCCTTTTTCCTTTAATTTTTGATTGATGTAATCGGTTCCCAGCAACTCGTAGAGTCTATTGTAGGCGTCGTTATCCGAAACCAAGAGGATTTTTTTGATGTAATGACCGATGCTCGGCAGCCCATTCTGGGAGGTACTATCGCTCAAGGCCGGCAGCTGGGAAGGGCGCACCGAATCGATCAACATGGTAGTTTCCAAGGTCAAACCTGGCACCTGTTGCTCCTCGAGCCACTCCATTACTAGAAGTACAACAGGGAGCTTAACCGTGGAAGCAGGATAGAAATATCGGGAGTCATCTAGATTGAAACTAAATGTGGTAAAGAGGGGATTGCCGTGTTCGTTGCGATCTATCTGCGAATACAGAATTTGCACTTGGTATTTGGCAGAATCGCCCAAGACCAGTTGCAACATAGGGTAATCCTCTAGCCCTTCCACGAAAGGTTGGGGAGGCTGCTGACTGCAGGAACCGAGAGTAAACAGGGTGAGGAGAAAAAAGAGCAGTTTTTTCATGGTGAGGTGGAGAGAAGATGCAGGTTTTCTTTAAGAGACTTCAGCTCTTGGTAGGAATGAGCGGCAGAAAGTACGATACGATTGACCCGCGGGCTATCGGCGTAGGGGTAAGCAAAAGAAGAAGTGACAATGCCTTGCTGAAAAAGTAATTCGGCCCAGCTATCGGAGTGGTATACAAAGACGGGAAAATGAGCTCCTCCACTTAATTGAGGAATCTCTTGGGTATGTTGGTGAAAAAAGGAGGTGAGCTCACGAAGTAGGGTACGCTGCTGCTCGTAGAGTAGCTGAGCATCGAGAAAACTTTGAAGTGGTGCAGGTGAAGCAGGAGAGGCTCCCTTAAAAATGGCTTGGGACTTAATTCCGTCCACCACCTGAAATGGCCCCAAGACGATCCCTCCAGGCATGGCAAGACCCTTCCCCAAGGAACCCGATACCACCAGGCAAATGTCGGGGTGTAGCCACTGAGAGTAGGTACCAAAAAGCCCTTTTCCCATCACCCCAAAGGCATGGCTATCATCTATCAACACCGTAACCTCATGCTTGTCTGCTATAAGCCGGACCCATTCGTAGTCATGTATTACTGCCTGTAGCGGATCTACAGCATTGCCGAGAATCAAGATTTTTTGAGGCGGTAGCATAGCAGCATGCTCCACGCACTGCCAGGCCCAGTCTTTAAAGCCGGCTTGCCCTCCAACAACTACCCCTAGTGGCAGTATTGCAGGGTGAGTATCGGGCGCTGCCCAGCAGAGGCCTGCTTTGGGGTACAGCCACTGGCTCGCAGCAATCCCTGCCAGGTAGCCCGAACTGAAAAGTGCTGCTTCTTCGGCTCCTGCTTGTTTCGAAAAGAAGTCCTCAAAGGCGTCAAACAGGGACAGTCGCAGATTATTGACGCGGCTTAGGCCATGATGCATTCCCCAGTGCTGAAGGTTTGCTGCAAGAAGGTCTTTGTATTCTTCCAAACTATCGATTCCCAAATAGGAGGTACCATTGAAAAAAAGATACTCCTTCCCCTCAATAAAGACGGTTTTTTCGAGGCGCTGGTGAATCGACTGGGGCTTCAAAAGTGCTTA
>JAQCJI010000067.1 GCA_027593175.1 Bacteroidota bacterium
GATAAAACACTTGAAAACCTCAGTAAATACGGGGAAATCAACCCGGATATCTGCCGCCTATTCCACTGTAACCGACTTGGCCAAGTTTCTTGGCTGATCCACATTGCATCCACGCATTACCGCGATGTGGTAAGAGAACAGCTGAAGTGGCACCACAGAAAGCAAAGGCGTAAATGCCTCGTGCGTAAGGGGCACTTCAATCACGTAATCGGCAAGCGCCTTCACCTGCGTATCTCCTTCGGTGACCACCGCCACAATCTTGCCTTTGCGGGCTTTTACTTCTTGGATGTTGCTCACTACTTTCTCGTAGGAACTGTCCTGAGTAGCGATAAAAATCACCGGCATCTCCTCGTCAATCAAGGCGATCGGTCCGTGCTTCATTTCTGCTGCTGGGTAACCTTCGGCATGGATGTAGGAGATCTCCTTCAACTTCAAGGCTCCTTCCAAGGCCACTGGGAAATTGTATCCTCTGCCCAAATACAGCATGTTGCGTGCGTCCTTGTACTCGGCTGCAATTTGCTCTACCAGTGCATTGGTCTGCAGCGCCTTTTCTACCTTGGCAGGAATGGCGGCAAGCTCGTGAAGCAATTGAATGTAGGTGCTTTCAGGAAGTGTGCCCCTCTGGTAGCCCAACTTCAAGGCCATCATAGCCAAGACAGAAATTTGAGCCGTGAAGGCCTTCGTAGAGGCCACCCCAATCTCTGGACCGGCGTGGGTATAAGATCCTGCATGGGTGGTGCGCGGAATGGAAGAACCCACCACGTTGCACACACCAAAAATGGTGGCTCCTCGGGACTTGGCCAATTCAATGGCAGCAAGCGTATCTGCTGTCTCCCCAGATTGGGAGATCGCAATCACAAAATCTTTTTCGTTGATAACCGGATTTCGGTATCGAAACTCAGAGGCATACTCCACCTCCACCGGAATCCGTGCAAACTCCTCAAATAAGTATTCAGCTACCAAGCCAGCATGCCAAGAGGTGCCACAGGCGGTGATGATGATGCGCTCGGCATTCTGAAACTTATTCATGTACTCTCGCAATCCCCCAAGCACCAGTCTGCCCGACTTGGCATCCAATCTTCCTCTCAAGCAATCGGCAATGGACTTCGGCTGTTCAAAGATTTCCTTGAGCATAAAATGCTCGTAGCCTCCCTTTTCAATCGCCTCCAACTCCATCTCCAACTGGTTGATGTAGGGGTTGGTCGAAACGTTTTCAATGGTTTTGATCTGAAGCTCCCCATTCCGTACCACGGCGATTTCGTAATCATCCAGATACACCACCTTATTGGTGTACTCAATGATCGGCGTAGCATCGGAAGCAAAGAAATATTCCCCTTCACCCACACCAATCACCAATGGAGATCCTTTTCGTGCCACAATGAGCGTATTGGGTTCCTCTAGGTTGATCAAAACAATCGCATAGGCCCCTACCACCTTGTATAGCGCCAATCGAAGGGCTTCTTCCAGGGAACAGACGTTGTGCTGGTAGATGTCTTCGATAAACTTGACAAAGACCTCGGTATCCGTCTCGCTCTGGAAGGTATAGCCTTTCTTAAGCAGGTCTTTTTTGAGCACCTCATAGTTTTCAATTATGCCATTGTGGATCATCGCAAAGCGCTCGGAGGAGGAATAATGCGGGTGCGCATTCACGTCGTTGGGCTCCCCGTGGGTAGCCCAACGGGTATGACCGATGCCTACCTTGGCGTGGATGTCCCCATTTTCGACAAGGTGCTTCTCTAGTTCGGCTACCTTTCCTTTCTTTTTATAAATACTAAGTCCTCTTTGATCGAGTAGGGCTACTCCTGCCGAATCATATCCTCTGTATTCTAATCTTTTAAGACCCTTGATAATAATGGGAAGGGCATCCTGCTGCCCTACGTAAGCTACAATTCCACACATAATTAAAAATTTATAAAAGTTGGTTCTGATGGAACAAAGAAGCAGGAATTGTAAAAAACCCCTCTTTAAAAAATTCAAAAGGGAATTGGTAGGCACTTAATTAAAATTTGCCCTATTTGGATTTGGAGTAAATCACAGTAACTACCACCTTATCTTTTTTGACTTTAAATTGCCGCATGGAGCGATTGAAATCATCCCCCGTGCTGGGTGTAATGGCATAGAGCAACCAGTCTTTACGTTGCAATTCCTTTTTGTACAAGGAGTTCATGTACGAACTGATTCCTGCACGTTGCAATTTTGCTGCAGGCTCATAGCCGAGAAGGGAAGAAGAGGGAAAGAAATTGTTGGGCACTTTTTTTCCCTTTTCGTCCTCGATTACTTGAATTTGGCCGTCACCTTGTAGGTGTAGTTCCGCTTTATTAATGGAACTCAAGAACACTCTGTTTTTGGAATCGATAAACTTCATGACCATGCCAGAGATGGGCGTCTGTCCCTTATCCTGCTCCTCAATCGGGCCCAGTTGCAACGTAACCTGATTGAAAACAACTCCTTTTAAGGTATCTAGGAAAGCATCCAGTGGACTCGTATCCAGTCGGATCGCAAGGCCTAGACCTGATTTCATCCCTACAGTAGCTCCAGTAGAATAGGACCTCTGATAGTCTCGAACCACCTCTGTAGGGGTGCCGCGACGATCTGACTCGATGCCATTGAAGCTACGCGATGAAAGAGTAGTGATACTGTACTTTTTGACTGTGGTATCGCCCGTATAATGGTAAAAAAAGGTGATTCCCGTATTGTTTCCTAGGGAGAACCCTGCCGTGGTATTGTCTCCCTCTCTCGGTACAATAGCCACTCCTGGAAGGTACTTTCTGAAGCTAAATAAGTTATCAAACTCGATTCCTCTTTTGAGCTTGCCAAACATTTCTCCAGCCACTACCGAATTAAGAGGAGCCTTCAGGAGGGTATCTTTTGTGTTTTTGAAGATTATTTCTACCTGTGCGATGGGGTTTGCCTGATAGGGTAGCTTACTGAAATTATAATATAGCGTATCCATCAAGGGCTGGGATAGCAGGTGAACAGCATACTCCTTTTTCTTGTCGAGATCTGTTCCATTGACGCTGACCGCAGACAAGTTGAAGAAAACTGAATCTAATAATGCATCTGAACGAGGGCGTTCTGATCCTTGCTCAATGTGCAATCGAGTGTAGGCGAGACTTCTAGTTTTACCAAAATAAGAATCTTGTTCATCTCCAACGATTAGGATTCCAGCGTTAGTCGTATTGAAGGAATCGAGTAGCACTACCTGAGCATCCAGCGGAATCTCTTTGTAGAAAACTCCGATCTGATTGTTTTCAGGAGCAAGTTCAAGGCCGAGTGTGGCAGGATCACTACATCCCCCCAGCACCAAAAGTACTAAAAACGCGAAAAGGGGAAACTTAGCCCGCAAGGCTGGTGTACATTCCATACAACTCTTCATGAGCTTGCTGCTCTTCTTCAAAACTGATTTCAAATTTCTGATTTTTTGAAAACTCCCCAATTAATTGACTTAAGTCGGCAGAGACTTCAGAGCCTTGCACCACGCGGTCAGCATAAGCGATGCCCATCTTGATGAAGCCTGAAAAATCTTTGCTCATCAAAGGTGCTAAAATAGTATCATCGATATCTACCATCTTAACCTTGTTTAACAAATCGTCCCCAAAAGTATGTGAGAAACCTTCTGTATAAATACCAAATATAGACTTGGTTTCCTTAAATAAAGGCTCGTTTTTGTAGGTAGTCTTTAGATACATCGGTATGAGCGAAGTCATCCAATCGTTGCAATGCACGATATCTGGTGCCCATCCCAATTTTTTAACCGTCTCGATCACCCCCTTGCAAAAGAAGATGGCGCGCTCGTCATTGTCATCATAAAACCGCTGCTGCTTATCGTGAAACACATACTTACGCTGAAAATAATCCTCGTTATCGATGAAGTACACCTGCAGTTTTGCATTGGGAATGGAGGCTACCTTAATAATCAAAGGTTTTTCTTCCTCTCCTACCGTAATGTTGATTCCAGATAGGCGAACCACCTCATGAAGCCTGTTTTTTCGCTCGTTGATCAATCCAAATCGAGGAACCAAAATGCGTATCTCCATCCCTCGCTCCTGCATGGCTTGAGGAAGAGATCGTAAGAATGTAGCTACTTTGGATGTCTGTAAGAAAGGGTTGATTTCACTAGCAACGTAGAGAATACGCAGTTTGGACATGCTATCGGGATTTTAAGTATCGTGATAAACAACGGGCACAAAGTTAAATAAAAAAAGCCTAAAAGCATTGGGTTTGTGGATATTAATCTAGTATTACCCCTATTTAGCCGAAAAAATCCCTTGTCATGAAGGTTATCCGCACCGAAGCCGAAGCAACCTTTGCCAAAGAGTAAATTGTAAGCTGGAATACCTCGCCCTGGTGCATCCCGAAACATTTGAAATTTTTGATTCGTTTAGCAAAGAAAGTACTCCATCCTTCTGCATCGCTTCCTTCGTCGAAAAGATGAGACTGATCGATAACTTGCCTATTATTGCCTAATTTGGCAAAGCAAAAATTCACCAGCCAATCTTCATTTTTCCTGCCGACAAAAACCAGCTCATCTGATGCTCCATCCAAAAACCAAACAACTCCTACAAGTAACCCTCTCCCTGGGAATAGCCCTGTGGATTTTTTGGTTTTTGTACCGAGATATCGAATTTGAGCAACTCCAATCTCAGCTTGCTTCGAGCAACTGGTTTTGGATCCTGCTTTCCCTACTTATCGCCTGGACTGGATACTGGCTTCGGGGTTGGCGCTGGGCCTTACTTTTCCGACAGGAAGCAGACCAACTGCCCGTCAGCTCAAATCAAGCCTACCATGCCGTGATGGTGGGCTACCTGGTCAATCTACTCATCCCAAGAGCAGGCGAAGTGGCACGCTGCACCGTGTTGACACGCAACAATGGCATTCCCCTCGGGCAAGCAATTGGCACCGTCCTCGTGGAAAGAAGCGTAGATCTCCTCTTCATGGCGAGCACCATCTTTATTGCCTTCCTGCTCGAAAATCAATTATTTATTTCCTTAGTGGGGCAGCTCGTCAATCTTTCGGCGCTCACCTCCACAATCCTGCGTAAGCTTCCACTCCTG
Source organism: Bacteroidota bacterium (assembly GCA_027593175.1). Lineage (GTDB taxonomy): Bacteria > Bacteroidota > Bacteroidia > Cytophagales > Cyclobacteriaceae > Algoriphagus. Next base: position 5,055 of record JAQCJI010000067.1, read on the forward strand.
CTAGGTTGTGCCGCCCTGTTTTTCATTTTTCTTTCCCTTCTAGGTAGAAAATATCGCAATCATGGCCTAGTGAATAAATTTCAGGTATTCTTCAGGCAGCTGCTTTCTGGGGTTCGTGCCATTGGCCACCTAAAAAATCCCATGGGTTTTTGGATCAGCTCTGTAATCATCTGGATCATTTATTTCCTAACCCTATACACTGTCTCTCAAGGCATTGGGTCTTCTGCCAATTTGTCGGGAAGCCAAGTGCTTTTGGTGATGGTGATGGGAACTATTGGCATGATCGCCCCGGTTCAAGGAGGAATTGGCACCTTTCACGCCATGGTGGCCTATATTTTGGTCATTTTTGGTATTCCTGAAGCTGATGGCAAAATATTTGCAGCAATTGTTCACTGCACTCAAATGCTATTGATAATCGGAGTAGGGCTAATCAGTTGGATATTAATGCTGAAAACTTCCGCTTGGAAAAAACCTTTAACTTCTTAATTTCGTAATTACACCCAGTTAAACAAACTAGACATGATTATCCTTATCGTAGTTGTATTTGCTATCCTCGGTTTTGTGGTTAGCAGCAAGCTGAAAAGCAAATTCAAGTTGTATTCCCAAACCCCGCTACAGGCCAACCTTTCCGGGGAGGAGATTGCCAAGCTGATGCTTGCTGATCACAACATTCATGACGTACGCGTCACCTGCGTAGAAGGCCAATTGACGGACCACTACAATCCAGCAGACAAGACCGTAAACCTTTCTCCAGATGTATTTTATGGAAGAAATGCCGCGGCTACTGCTGTATCTGCTCACGAATGCGGTCACGCGGTACAGCATGCCACTGCCTATTCGTGGTTGACAATGCGCTCTGCCATGGTGCCTATCCAAAATATTTCCAGCAAAGTCTTGAATTTTGTTCTGATTGCTTCTTTGTTTGGTGGATTTGCGTTGGGACTACCTTACGAATTCATTGGATATTTGGTAGTAGGCTCCTATTCTATCATGACCCTCTTCACTTTGGTAACGCTGCCAGTAGAATTTGACGCATCCAATCGTGCCTTGGCTTGGGTACAAAACCGCGATGTGGTAACTCCTTCAGAGTATGAAATGTCAAAGGATGCCCTCAACTGGGCTGCGCGAACTTATTTAGTGGCTGCACTCGCTTCCCTAGTCACCCTTGCTTATTACATTTTTGTTTTCTTTGGAAACAGAGATTAATAGCCCACTTTTTACTTTGAAAAGGGACATCAGTCCCTTTTCTTTTTTACCTTAGTTTGACCAGAAATAAATCCATTTCCACCCATGAATTTTCAATTGACCGAAGAGCAGCTCGCCGTACAAGAAGCTGCTAGAGATTTTGCCCAAAGTGAATTGCTCTATGGAGTAATCGAACGAGACACCGAAGCACGATTCCCCAAGGAGCAAATCCAAAAGATGGGAGCACTTGGGTTTATGGGCATGATGGTTGATCCCGCCTACGGGGGTGGAGGAATGGATACCATTTCCTATGTAATTGCGATGGAGGAGCTTTCCAAAATTGATGCCTCCGCATCCGTATCCATGTCAGTCAACAACTCCTTGGTATGCTGGGGATTGGAGAAATATGGCTCGGAAGAACAAAAACAAACCTATCTCACTAAGCTAGCTACGGGAGAGCAGCTTGGCGCCTTCTGCCTATCCGAACCTGAAGCAGGTTCAGATGCCACCTCACAACAAACTACAGCTACTCTCGAAGGCGACTATTACCTGTTGAATGGTACCAAAAACTGGATCACCAACGGTTCTTCAGCTTCGATCTACCTCGTCATCGCTCAAACCGATCCCAGCAAGGGATATAAAGGAATTTCGGTATTTATCGTAGAAAAAGGGGTAGACGGCTTTGTGGTTGGCAAGAAAGAGGATAAACTTGGTATCCGTGGGTCAGATACACACTCCCTGCTTTTTACAGACGTGAAAGTGCCCGTTAAAAACCGCATTGGCGCTGAAGGATTTGGGTTCACCTTTGCCATGGAAACCCTCAATGGAGGTCGAATAGGCATCGCCGCCCAGGCGCTTGGCATTGCTTCTGGCGCTTACGAACTTGCATTAGCCTATTCCAAGGAAAGAAAAGCCTTTGGAAAACCCATCAGCCAACACCAAGCCATTCAATTCAAGTTAGCAGATATGGTTACTCAGATTGAAGCTGCCCGACTCTTGGTATTCAAAGCAGCTTGGCTAAAGGACGAAGGAGAAGAGTATGCGCAAGCCTCTGCCATGGCCAAATTGTACGCCTCCGAAGTAGCTATGAGCGTAACCGTTGAAGCAGTTCAAGTGCATGGAGGCTATGGTTATGTAAAGGAATACCATGTGGAACGCCTGATGCGCGATGCAAAAATTACCCAGATTTACGAAGGCACCTCAGAAATACAGCGCATCGTAATTTCTAGAGGAGTCTTGAAATAATCCATAAAAGGCGCTTGACACAAGAGTAATTAGACAAAAATTACTTCTTTTTTTTTAGTATTTCTAATTTTTTAATTCTAAAATTCAGTTTTGTAATTAGAAAAATCATATTTTAAAATTTAAATTTTTATTCGACTATGGAGTATTACAACAAAGTCATCGAGTCTGTGCAAGTGCGCTTCTTGAAAGGCAGCAACTACAAAATCGAAAAACCGATTACCGTTTTAAACTACCAAGAAAACGAGAACACACTGGTATTACTTCATCATGGAAGCTTGAAATTTGGAGAAGACCAGGAGCTGGTCAACGAGGGTGAGGTAATTTTTCTACCCAAGGAACGTAAGACAACACTTACTTTTGGCACTAAAACCTCCAAGCTAGAAGTTGCTGGAGAGCAATTTGCAGAGACGAGAAGAAAGCACTTGCAGAGCATCAGCTACAAAGACATTAAATCGACTGAAGAAGATTGCATTTCAGTTTTCCAGTTTGAATCCAAAGTCTTTGATGTAGTCAACTTTTTCAACTCCCTAAATATCCCTCCCTTTATCATTCGCTTCAATGACCGGATCACCACCTTAGTGGAGGACTTGATGAAAGAAATTGAAAACAACGGGGTAGGCAAAGAACGTGGTTTAAAATCACTCACTGAAGTGTTGGTAATCGAGCTACTTCGACACATCCTCAAAAACCGCCTCTTTACAGAAGAGCTATCTACCAACGCCACCTATTTCAAGGATCCCCGATTGATCGACCTGTTTAACTACATCAAAAGCAATATTGGAGCTGATCTTTCCAACAAGGTGCTCGCCAAAATCGCAAATGTATCGGAGGATTATGTAGGCCAGTACTTCAAGATGCTCACTGGGATTAATCCCCAAGATTATATCGAATACCAACGATTGGAGGCAGCTGTAGACCTACTTCGGACCACAAAAAAATCGATTCGTGCCATTGGCAAAGAAGTGGGTTACAAAGACACCGCCTATTTCTGCCGACGATTCAAAATGATGTATGGGGTACCTGCTGGTAAAATGCGTAGACGAGAATCCCTTATCAATGTCTAACCCTTGATGTCTCTGAGACCTCGAGGGTTTAATTGAACTAGCAGATTACTTTTGAATTGAAACATTCGAGGTTTGTGAAACCTCAAATGTTATTCCTTCTTCTCCGCGGCTTGTCCTTCTTCGGCAAAAAATTGTTCGTAAAGCTTATCCTTCGCTAGCGCAAGACCCAAGAATAGAACTTTTTGAGCCAAGCCTGCACATAAGGAGGAACTCTTCGGTTGGGTAAGCCGCTCCTTAATTTCTGGATTGAGTAAACCCTCCCGCTCCAAAACCTCCAAAGCCTTATCCGTATTTTTTTCTTTCTTCTTATTACTCAGTTGCGTGAGCCCATATACAATCAAAGCACCTACTGCTACCGCTGTGCCTACTTTAACCCAGTCTTCAGACCCTTTTTTGAAGCTGCTTAATTGCTTTTCCAAGACCTGCTCCAACTCTGCCGATTTTTTTTCAAGTGCCTTACTCATTGGAGTTTTTTCGGTTGGGTGAATTAAAAATAAATCGCTTCAAAGAAGCGTTGAATTGCAGCTGAAACCCTTGCGCGTCCTTGGTGAGGTACAGAAAGACCACCACTACTAAATAACAAATGGCCACAACCAAGAATCCAAGGTACGGGCTTTGAGTCACCTGACTGATGTAAAAAGCGAGTGAAAAGGAAAGAAATAACACAGCAAACAACAAGATTGAACCGATTAGGGTCAATAAAATCAGTCGAGAAAGCATCCCTACCAACTGGTCTTGAATATCTGACTTGACCATTTCAATTCTAGTCTCAACCAGGGATTTGATGGTTTGAATAATCTCAGTAAAATTCACCATACTAAAAGTTTTTTTTGTGGGAAAAGCCCTACTATGAATCACCGAATATACTTAAAAAAGTGACTCCCAAAACCCCTTAGCTCGCTTTCTCCTCTTCCTCGTCGTATCGATAGCGCAAGACCAGTTCCAAGGCTAAAAAAATAGCTTCATTTACAGGCTGTAATGCCGTGAGCACTTCGTCTATATCTTTGAGTCGGGTGTAATAAGCCGGAGCCAATGGAATATCCAAATCGGAATTGATCCGCGTACTCACTTCTTGAAAGGCTGCCGGCCTCTCCGATTTGAGCAGCTTACAGGTAATAAGCTCCTTTTGATTGGTCTTATTATTTTTCCGTGCAGAAGCACCAAAAACCCGGCAAATCAAGCCTCTTTTTGCATAATTTCCACAAAAGCCTTTGCTCAAGTCATCGGATTGTGCTCGATAAACCACACAAACCCCCTTGGATTTAGTAGCGGCAAGTTGAGCAGCAAGCTCCTCTGCCAGCCCCTTTTCATACAAGTCAAAAGCCAAGGGCAAAAACTCCAATACCGATGCTGGAACCTCGGGATTGGAACAGCAGAAGCCACAACCCGAAATACAACCCATTCCTGCTTCTTCATGAAATTGCTTGGATTGCTCCTCCAACTCCAAAAATAGGGTTTCTACGGCTTGCGACTTTTCAAGAAGATTCATCTAGATCGAGTTAACATACAAAATTAGTAGCCTTTCGGGTATTTGACTCTAAAATTAAATTCATTTTTTTCTGCTGAATCCCAACTAGTTAACAAGAATTTTTTGCAACTCTTTATATTTACCTTACAAGAATCGTATCCTTGAACCTAAATAACTGTCCAAATGAATGAACTAGAAGAGACTAATTCAGAAGACCGTATTCGGAAAGCCTTTGAAGAACGAGATTGGAGTGAAATTAAAAGTGCCGACTCTTGGGCCATTTTTAAGGTGATGTCGGAGTTTGTGGAGGGCTTTGATAAACTTGCCAAAATTGGGCCCTGCGTTTCGATCTTCGGTTCCGCACGCACCCCTAGCGACCATGCCTACTATAAAGTTGCCGAAGAGATCGCGGCCAAACTCGTACGCCATGGCTATGGAGTGATTACAGGCGGAGGCCCTGGCATCATGGAAGCAGGCAACAAAGGTGCCTTCTCAGAAGGAGGAAAGTCCGTAGGTCTAAATATTCAATTACCATTCGAACAGTTTAACAACCTCTACATCGACCGAGACAAGCTGCTCAACTTTGACTATTTCTTTGTTCGCAAAGTCATGTTTGTCCGCTACTCCCAAGGCTTTATCGTCCTACCTGGTGGATTTGGCACCCTAGATGAGTTTTTTGAAGCGCTTACCCTTATCCAAACCAACAAAATAGGGAAGTTTCCAATCGTCTTGGTTGGAAAAGACTACTGGGGAGGGTTGGTAGATTGGATCAAAAGTAGATTGCTTCAGGATGACTTACACTACATCAGTGAATCCGATCTAGACCTATTTTGTGTGGTAGATAACGCCACGGAAGCCGTGAAAGTAATTGATGAGTTTTACGGCAATTACCTACTAAGTCCTAATTTCTAGGCTTTGTACTTTCAATAGAAGAAACCTCAACTTTAGGAAACCTTCAGAAGAAGTTCCCCTTGCCTTTTGATCACTTTCAGCTCAAAAAATTGGTTGATAAAGGCCTTGCAGTGGTTCTCTGACCATTCGGCACGGGATTCGGTGTCGTGCAGCAAAGTCATTCGAAGCATGGTCTTCACATAGGGTTCGTATTGTCCCAGCTGGCGTACATAAGACAGCAAGGCCTCGGTCCAATCGTATTGAAATTTTTCAAAATGCGTACGCCCATCAAATAGGAGTTCCAATTGGTTGTCCCCATGACGATAGCGGTAAATCCCACAAAGCTGTCTGTAGATCAATCGGATACGCTCGCGAGGAAATACATCCCTTTCCAAAATAGAGCGATAGGTGTGGTCCATCAATTGTAACGGATTGTACAATTGGGTATAGGACACTTTCAATTCAGCAACCATCTGGTCCAGCAAAGACTCTTCCACCACCGACTGCGCTTGACGGAGGATGTAGTTTTTATCCAGAGGAAATAATTTTTGAATCATAAGTGGGAGCTCTCTCTTGCAAAAATAGAACTAATTGCAAAACTTGTCAGCCTCCACAAGTAGGAAAACCAAATCTTGCAGCATTTATTAATTAATTTTTTTCCGTGGCAGCAGCAAACATCTCCTCAATCAGGAGGGTGTAAAACACGGAAACTTCCAGCCCCATGGCCCGCACCTGCTGCGAAATTAAGCTGGTCTCAGTTTGTCCAGGAACCGTATTGATTTCAATAAAATAAAAAGCTCCTGTATCTTCCTGTAGAAAATAATCGATTCTTACAGCCCCTTTACAGTTGAGTATGGCATACACCTTTTTTGCAATGCGCTCCACCCGTGCCACCTCTTCTGAATTCATGCGCCCTGGAGTGATCTCCTCACAGACACCAGGAACATACTTCGCTTCGTAATCAAAAAACTCCCTGCTACTCACAATTTCCGTGGCAGGCAAGACTGTAATCTGCCCGTTCTCTTTAAAAATTCCCACCGAGAATTCCCTTCCCGACACAAATTCTTCCACTAGCACCTGAGCGTCCTCCGCAAAGGCCTTGTCCAAAGCCTCGGGCAACTCTTCCCAGGTTTTCACCTTACTCATTCCGATGGAACTTCCCCCATTGTTGGGCTTTATAAACAAGGGCAATTGAAGCAGTTCTTGGATTTTGGATACGGCATCCGCATCCCGCTCGAATAGCTGCATGGATCGAGCTACCTGCAATTCTGGGATCGTCTGAACAATTGCTTTGGTGTATCCTTTATTCATCGTGATGGCCGAGGTCAATAGGTCGCAAGTGGTGTAGGGAATACCGAGGAGGTCGAGGTAGCCTGCCAACTTTCCATCTTCACCTGGGGATCCATGAAGGATCGTAAAAACCCCATCAAAGTTTATTTTGTCCTTCCCTAGCTGCAGGCTAAAATCATTTAAGTCAACCACGATTTTTTCGCCTGAAACAGTCAAATAGTACCAATCACCTGGATAGATATAGATTGTGAAAACCTCATATCGCTCTCGGTCAATCGCTTTTTCTACTACAGCAGCACTTTTCAGGGAAATAACTGATTCACCTGTAAAGCCTCCGGTTACCAGGGCAATTTTCTTTTTCATGGTGGGAAAAATTTACGCTACGAAATAGCTTATTTTCTATTTACACTCCAAGGGTTTAGAATCCCTCAGCCATTTTATATCTTTAAACCCTACTATTCACCTGATAGGTAATCAAAAATAAAAAAATATGAGTAAGATTTGGCAAATACGAGTACTTCTTTGCTGCGCAATGGCCGGACATAGCT
>JAQCJI010000007.1 GCA_027593175.1 Bacteroidota bacterium
TGGTTGCAGCTCTAACTTTTTTTGATGCGACCACTTTTGGAAGGTCCTTAATATTATTCCCTTGTTGCGCAATGGTATATTCAATGGAACCTACCATAGACTCATTTTTTTTAACATAGTTATTAGAAGTTCGCTCCATTCCATCGTTGAGAAGGATAAACTTCTGGAGAATCTGGTTGCTTACCTGGAGGGCCAAAAGGGCCGTCAATACCAGGTACATCATCCCAATCATCCGCTGCCTAGGTGTCTCTTTAACTCCTGCCATGTGTATCTATTTTATGGATATAAGAGATCAATTACCCTCTACTGGCAGTAAGCATGCCTCCGTAAATTTTGCTTAGCGCACTTACATTTTGATTCAATTTTACCATCTCCTCCTTAAAGGCCTGGGCTTCATTACCCACCTCTGTAAAGCTAGACGTGGCGGTAGTCATATTTTTGTAGAAATCCGCACGTGCTTTCTTCTGCTCGGCTGAATCTTGAAGTTCTAATTCGTACACCGCATTCAAGGCAGCCAAATTCTTCGTTACTGCCTGAATCTTTACTTGGTAGGCTTGCGCATCTTGCGAAGCTGAGGACAATGCCATCAATGCGGATGCAGTCTGAGCATAGGAATCATTCATGCTAGCCAAAGTCTTGGAAGCCATATATACTTGAGCCGCATATTCGGTTGTAGCTACTGCTGCATCTGCAAGATTTCCCATTTTCTCAGCTGAAGACGCCAAATTCTTCATGCCTTTACCCAAACTTTCAATCAACTCTGGGCCAATATTGGCTTGGAGCAGCATGTTGTCCAACTGGACAGCCACCGGATCTCCAGTAACTCGCACTCGTCTTTCCTCTTCCAATTCAGGATACACTTTGCTCCAGTCTACTTCTTTAGGGCCCGGTTCGAAGGAAGAAAGGAAAAAGATAACTGCTTCCACGGATAATCCGATACCAATCATCCAGTTGGCACCTTGCCAATCCAAGATTTTAAACATCGCTCCAAGAATTACAATCGATGCACCCATGCCGTAGATTTTTGGCATTACCCTGGAAAAAAAGAAATTGCTGTTAATCGCCATTTGGAACTAATTTTTGTTGGGTATGAATTTATTTTTGTGCAAAAGGAATTACTTCCTCATTCGTTTATTAAGCTTTGAATCCATAGCGGCGGATCGACCAATAAAGGTCATCACCGTACGAAATCCAATGTGGGCTTGGGCCACATCCTGATATTCATAGGTACGGGTCGAAGTTTCCATGTAATGACTTATGTCTTTCCAGCTTCCTCCACGTACAATTTTTTTTGGTTCCTTTGGATCCAAATAGACTGGATCCAAATCCCAGGTTTCTGATTTAGAAGTAACCTTGTAGGCATCCACCACCCATTCTGCTACATTACCTGACATATTGTAAAGCCCAAACCCATTAGGAGCAAAAACATCTACAGGGGCAGTATAAGCAAATCCATCATCGATATAATTGCCTCTACCTGGCTTGAAGTTGGCCATTAAACAGCCTCTTTTATTCTTAACATACGGTCCCCCCCAAGGATACTTGGAAATTTCTTTCCCTCCTTTAGCTGCATATTCCCATTCAGCCTCAGTAGGCAATCTGAAAGCAGGCAGATCAAACTCTATGTCATCGTTCGCACGCAAGTGGTAAGATCTCCACTCGCAATATTTCTGCGCTTGGTCATAAGACACTCCAACTACTGGATAGGTATCAAAGGCAGGATGATCAAAATAAAATTCCATCAACGGATCACCATAATTGAAAGCATAACTTTTTGTCCAAACAGTGCTATCTGGCTTCAAATCATTTAAGGTAAAAGTGGGTGCAGCCTTTAGTGTTGTTGGGGTACCTGTATCCAGCTGACCAGATTTGACAGCCTCCAAAAATTGTCTATACTTATTGTTGGACACTTCGTACTTATCCATAAAAAATTCAGATATCGTAATCTGTTTATTCAAGGATGCCTGCGTGTAGGAAATATCTTCGTCGGATTGGCCCATCCAAAAAGTCCCTGCTTTGATAGGAACCATATCGATAGGAAGATTTTGTTGCCACCTAGTTCTCTTTGCTACGCCCGTTACCTCTCCTTTTCGATTGTCTTTTTCTCTCGCCATTCCCTTTTTATTGAATAGTCCACAACTTGACAAAAGGGAAATTAGTACAACCCCCACTGCAAGCGATAGAAAAGGAAGTTTTGTTCTAGTGTTCATAAATGACTTTTTAAGAGTATTATCAAATTTTTGGCCAAACTTTATCAATCCATAAAAATTGACTCCGAAAGTTAGCTTATTTCGGGTTAATAAAACAAATTAGATAGAGTTTGTAAGCATTTCTCAATTTAATTTAACCGACAATTTACCTAATTGTTGACAAATAAATTGCTTAAAATCTAAACCTAGGTGTCCTTTGAATTACACGGTTAACTGTTTTCGAAACATCTGACAAGGTATAACGCAGCATCAACTCATGGGAAGTAGGTGCTTTTGCATCTTGCCCCCCTATTACCAAATCAAAGGCATAACCCAACTTTAAACTATTATCCTTCAATAAACTATAACCTAGAATTAAGGATACCGATTCCTCCCCTCTATAAGCAATCCCCCCATTCACCTTATTCTGAATTGTTGCAATAACGCTCACTTCGTAGGATAAAGTATGTGTACCTAAAGATTTCAATAAAATACTGGGCTCTATCCGTAGCTGACCTATAGGACGCATTCGATATCCCATCAACAAATAATTGTGCATTTGAAGCCGATTGGCATAGTTTCCATCTCCAAAATCAAAGGAAGCCTGATTGATATGCCTGCCACTCAGTCCTACATAAAAATTACCTCCATCCACAAGTAGCCCCAGGCCCATATCCAACGCCAGCTGCGTCTCCGTACCCGATTGAGGAAGACTAGGCTCAGGGTTCACAAATTGCAACTCTTCAAAGTCCAAGGTACTATTGGATGCTCCCACGTATCCTCCAAAGCTGAGTTGAGTTCGTTGAATTTTCTTGTGATAGCTCCCTTGTAGATTTACTTCTAGATTGGAAGTTGCCCCAAGTTGATCATTAACCACAGTAAGTCCATAGCCAAAATTCTTCGCCTTTAATCTCCCCTGAAGCGTAATCAATTGGGTGGTAGGTGGAACTCCAGCTCCAGTGGTCGTTGTATAACCTTGCCATTGAGATCGGTGAAATGCAGAAAATTGATACCCCCCATCTTTGCCTGCAAAGGCAGGATTAAGAAAATTACTAGCAGAGAAGTATTGGGTAAACTGCGGGTCTTGCTGCGCAAGGACTGTCCCCGATACAAAAAACAATGCCAGAAAACCTGTTGCTCTTAAAAAAATAACCAAGTCACTTTTTCTATTCATTTTGGCTGCGGAGTTTCCAAATTTAAACTAGTCTTTGAATTTAAACTGAGAAACCACCGAAAATGATTCTTAGAATTATAAATTATTGGCTTTTTTTATAAATAACTCCAATGCACCAGTCATACTTGGGGCATTTGGCATGGGCGCCTCGATGTCCAAGATAAGTCCCATGTCACGAACTGCTTGCGCAGTAGTAGGTCCAAAAGCAGCTATCCGTGTTTTCCCTTGAACAAAATCTGGAAAATTCTGACGCAAAGATTTGATTCCTGATGGACTAAAAAAGGCCAAAATATCGTATTTTACATCTGCCAAATCAGATAAGTCTGCTGCTACGGTATGGTAAATGATCGCCTCAGTAAGGGCTATCCCTTGTTTCTCCATGTAGCCAGGAATATCTTCTTTTCGGATATCTGAACAAGGGAAAAGGTATTTTTCATTTTTATGCTTTTTGAAGTATTCAAACAGGTCCTCTGCGATCTTGAGGCCTACAAAAAGTTTGCGCTTACGAATCACAATGTACTTCTGAAGGTAGTTAGCTGTCTGGTCTGAAATGCAGAAATACTTCATTTCGGCAGGCATTTCAATTTTAAAATCCTTGCAGATTGCAAAAAAATGATCGATCGCATTGCGGCTAGTGAATATGATAGCCGTGTGCTTCAAAATATCTATTTTTTGCTTTCTGAATTCCTTCGGAGGAACTAATTCCACGTTAATAAATTGCCTAAAATCGATCTTCAACTTATACTTTTCTGCCAACAGCAAGTAAGGAGAATTTGCTTCAGTTGGTTTAGGTTGAGAAACCAATATGCTTTTTACTAGGGAATAGCGGTCTTTTGTAGCTAGACTCATACTGGGAGTTCCGTTTACGTTCAATACATCACTGGATTAGAACCAAAATCCATTTGATCAAAACCAAAAATGGTACTATTTCAGCAAGGCAAAGGTAAGTAAATAAATGGTATTTTTTAAAACTCAAACGATTCATCATGATTAAGAAGAGTCCAAATACCCCAAATAGGTATATCCAAAAGACCCCCTTCATGAGTTGAGTAAATACTAATTTTAATACAGAAAAGTCATTAATTACAAAAAAGGTAGTTGCTACTAAAACAAGCGTGAAGCTAAAGGTGATTAATCGAAGCAAGTAAAAAAAGTGGGCAAACTCAGACTTGCCTAAGTCAAAAAGATACGCCATGAATTTGATCACAGAGAACTTTAATATGGTCAGCATCAAAAGTAGAAAGGATGCAATTCCCCATAAAAACAAAAGCGAAAAAGCAGTTAAGCCGCCCCAATCTTCAATCCAATCAGGTCTAAAAATGATGATTCCTGTAACCAAACTCTGAGCCAGTATCATGGAAACCAAAAACAAAAAATATAAAATATCAAAAGAAAATACTTTTTGAAGACCCCCACTTTCAGAAAAATCTTCAGCTTTAATCACCGATAAGGGTTGCAGTAAAACCCCCAACAAATACGGGTAAATTCGCCTGTAAACAGCTATAAAGGCCAAAATAATGAAAAGCGAACCCACAATGAAATCCTTCACGGGCTGGACTACCAGGCGTTTTTCAAGTCCGAAAAATTGGTCCTCCAAACTTGCTAGCTTTTTCTCTTTTTGATTTCTAGCCACCTTTGTAATAGTCAAATCAAAGTCTCCTAGCCTAATCTTGTCACTGATAACAGTCACTAGCAGACTATCCTTTCCAAATTCTTTCTTAAATAAATCAGTAGGTATTAAAAACGTGGTATCGTTTTGAATCAAACCCCACAGCTTCCCATCTACAAATACCGTAGAATTCCTAGGTACCTCAAATTTAAAATAAGATTGGGGAAAAGAATTTACAGCTAGTTTAACTTGCTTTTGACCTATTGAGCCTACTAAAGACTGCTCAGTAGAACTACTCCACTCCCCTTCGTAATTTTCCAATACCTGTGCATGTCCCCATCGGGAGACAAAAAAAAGAATGAAAATAAGTGCTATTCTACTCATTGAGCCTTGTTGCAAAGGTACTTGTTAACCCATTGGTCCTCGTACAGCCTCAAAAATTTATCCGAGAAATGCCTGCCTGCTGACCAAAATTTTTGTTTCTAACTACAAAACTCAACATTCCTGAGACAGCCTCCAAATGAATTTTAATCAAAGAGAGAAAAGCGCCCGCATGAAACAAAGTTGATTCACAGTAAGAGTAACAACCGTTATATTTACCCAAGATTCAACTCCTATGGCAGGCCTTTACATCCATATTCCCTTTTGCAAACAAGCCTGCTACTATTGCGACTTCCATTTTTCCACTAATCTTCAATCTATGGCTTCGGTGGTGGACTGTATTATCCTAGAGTTGGAACTTCGAAAAGACTATTTAAAAGGGGAAACGGTGAATACGATTTACTTTGGAGGGGGTACCCCTTCTTTGGTACCCACGGAGTTCTTGGAAAAAATACTAGATCAGATTGCCCGACTGTTTCCTGGAAAAAAGCAAGAGGTCACCTTAGAAGCCAACCCGGATGACCTCAATCCCAAGGCCTTGGCCAATTGGAAATCCATAGGTATAGATCGCCTAAGTTTGGGCATTCAAAGTTTCCAAGATGAAATCCTGCAAGCCTACAATCGAGTCCATAATTCTGTTGAGGCAAAGCAAGCAATCCAACTGGCAAGGGCAGCTGGATTTGAAAAATTTTCGATTGACCTGATTTATGGGTATCCTCACTCAGACCATAGGCTTTGGCATCTAGATTTGGAAGAAGCACTTTGCCTTGACCCAGGCCACCTTTCTGCATATTCATTGACCATAGAACCCCAATCTACTTTTGGTAATTGGGCCAAAAAAGGGAAGTTTAGCCCCGCAAAAGAAGAATTTATTGCCCAACAATTTGAATGGCTGCAAGAGCAATGCGACAAAGCCGGCTATATCCAGTATGAAATTTCCAATTTTAGTCGCCCAGATCAAGCTGCTCTTCACAACAGCAACTATTGGAAACGCAGCCCCTATCTAGGTATCGGCCCTAGCGCACATTCCTTTGATGGAAGTGCCAGAGGTTTTAATCCTTCTTCCAATCCTGCTTACCTTAAGGCTCTAACAACTGGCTCGCTCCCCTTTATTATTGAGAATCTAACCACAGAAGAACGTATTAACGAGGAGATTCTAACAAGTCTTCGAACCCTTTGGGGATTGGATACTGCAAGTTTGGCAGGCCGCTACCAAGTAGATATTTTAGAGATTAAGCGACATTCTATTGCTAAATTAACTGCAATTGGGATGATTTATAACAAAGAGAAAACGCTAACTTTAACCCGCAAAGGTCAGCTGCTCGCAGACAGCATTGCCTCCGAAATTTTTCTTGACTCCCATGACCTATCCTAGAAAAAAGGACGCCACCCCCTTGGCTGATGCCTTCCAAGACTTACTAAAAGCTTATCGTCTTGAAGATACCTACCAAGAAAAATTACTGATTTCTTCTTGGCCCACCCTAGTTGGCAAAACTATCGCTGACCGCACGGGTAAAGTGTACATTAAGGACAAAAAACTAGTGGTAAAAATCACTTCAGGTCCAGTAAAAAAAGAACTTGAGCTAAATAAATCAAAGGTGATCGCCTTGGTCGAATCCCAAGTAGGAAAAGGAATCATAGAGGACATAATCTTCCTTTAGGGTTTTTGTAAGTTTTAACAGTTCTAACTCATTTCGAGTCGCTTCAGATAGCAGTGCATTGGATGAAATCCTCTATTTTTGAAAGTTAACTCCATGATGAAGACCAGCACACCTCCTCTTGGCAGAATAAGCCTTTTGTTCGCCATTTTAGTCTGGCTGGCTTTGTTGTTGGTGGACTTGGTTCGGATTTTTGGAACGATCAACAATCTAGACTCGGGCATCTCCGAGGAGGTTACCTGGATTTTAGAAATTCTTTTTTCCATATTTGTTTACCTCGTCTACCGCCATAATTTTTGGAAAAACAGGCACTCTGATTTTTTGACATTGATTTGGAGAGGAACTTCTACTGGCCTTTTAGCGGCATCTGCAGGCCTCCTAACCGAATTGATTTACCTGGCCTTTGGGGATAGTAAGATTGGGACCGACCCCTTTTTAAAAAACGTTTTTTACCACATTAATTTTGCTTGGACAAGTGCCTTCTTGATATCCACTACATTATTGTGGAAGCATCTGATTCTCTATCAAAAAAATAAACAGGTAGTCAATCAGTGGCAAGCATTTGAGCTTTCCATGTTGGTTGCCTTATTTTTTGTATTCTATAACCATAATAATTTTGACTACAGCTTCCTGTTTGGATTGGTCATCCTCCTGGTAATTTCAATCCTCCTTGCGGTCAATTTGAAATGGATTCCTTATTTAAACTTTAAAGAGAAATGGAAAACATTGCTATTCCTCTTTCTGATTATGCTGTGTGCAGGGGTCTTATTTTATCGAGTCCTTGACTCTGGAAATGAAGGGCAATTACAAATTAACCTGACCGATAACCTGTTTCTAATTGCCTTGTTTGGGTTTGTATTTACCTACGGCCTATTCAGCTTTTTGGTCACCTTATTCAACTTACCAACCTCCTCTGTTTTTGAACAAAAACTAACAGAGGCCATAAATTTTCAAAAGTTAAGTCAGTCCATCCAGCCCGAAGAAAGCGAAGAACAAGTACTCGATATTTTACTAGATTCCTGTATTAGTGCCTCTTTCTCCGATGGAGCATGGATCGAACTTAATCCAAAAGAACTCTTTCAAGTCAAAAATCTACTCCGATTTCTGGACGAACCTACCCAAGCAATGCTTACTTCCCTTATCCCACAAGAAAAGCAAAGTTGGGTACACACGAGTCCTGCTGATCTCCCTCAACCACAAACAATACGGCTTAGCCATGCCAACTACAAGTCCGCTTTACTAGTCCCCTTGTTAATCAACAAATCAATCCTAGCACGGATTGTGCTGATCAAAGAGGTGAAAGAAGGCTTCAACAAGGAGATGATAAGTATCATCGGCACCTTTGCCAGACAGGCCTGCATTTCGGTTGAAAACCATCGCTTGCTCAACCAAGCCATAGAAAATGAGCGGTACCAAGAGGAACTAAAAATAGCCCAACGCGTTCAAAAAGCCCTTTTACCCCTACACCTTGACCATCCAACATCCTTTGATATCTGTGCGTATTCCAATACGGCAGATGAGGTGGGTGGAGATTATTACGACACCTATCAAGTAGATGAAAATCATTTTGTATTCATTATGGGGGATGTGTCTGGGAAAGGAACCTCAGCAGCCTTTCACATGGCGCAAATGAAGGGCGTATTTCAAAGTTTAATCCAATTGGGCCTTCATCCTGCTGAGTTTATGAAAAAAGCGAATTCCGCTCTGAGTAAATGCTTGGAGAGAAACCACTTTATTACTGCATCTATCTTTGAAATTGATATTACCCACCACACTTTTTGCCACGCTAGAGCAGGGCATATTCCTACCTTATGGTACAAGGCATCCGAAAAAACTGCCGAGTTTATTTCCGTAGAAGGCCTTGGTTTGGGGATAGTAAGAAACCTAACTTATGAAAACCACGTACAGGAAAAAACATTTGATTACAACTCTGGAGACATTTTGGTTCTCCTCACGGATGGAATACTAGAAGGGAGAAAAGAGACGGGGGAACAGTTTGGCTATGAACGAATAAAGAAAATAGTAGAAGATCACCATAAAAAATCTCCTGTAAACTTACAGCAGGTAGTACTAGATTCACTTCACCAATTTGTGGGAGGGGATGGAATGATTGACGATGATTACTCCCTACTAGTAGTCAAATTCAAATAATCTGATTTAACTAACTAAGCATGCTTCAACTAGAAAAAATAAAAGAGGAGAATAGGGACATTTTACGGTTAATTGGAGAGGTAGATGCCAGCAATTCAGTGCTATTGGATCAATCTATGCAGGAAATTCTGCAACAAGGCGCCACTTTCCTGTTGATTGATGGAAGTCAACTGGGATATATCTCCTCTGCAGGCTTGGGTGTATTCATGTCCTATTTGGATGATTTTTCAGATAGAGGAATCCGGTTTGCAATTTTTGGCTTGAATGAACAAGTGAGCGAAGTTTTCAAAATTCTTGGGCTGGACCGTTTGATTCAAATTTTCCCAGACAAATCCACTGCAACCACACTTGCGCATGAGCCATAAGCTAAACTTATCGTGTTGTACATCTGCCTTGGTAGAGCTGCGAAGTTTTTTACAGCTTAGCTTGAAAGACTATGGGTTTTCGGAAATGGACAGACACCAGATTACCTTGGCCGTTGAGGAAGTGTGCGCCAACCTAATTATCCACTCTCATGCCTGCAACCCGAAAGAAATAATTTATTTGGAAGTTAAAGACTTGGAGAAAAAGTTAGCAATAGAAATTACAGACAAAGGGGATGCTTTTAACTTGTTAGAATACGAAGTTCCCGACCTAAACCAAGTTATTGAAGAGAAACGAAAAGGGGGAATTGGGATATTTTTAGTGAAAAAAATCATGGATGAAATTGAATTTGAATCCATAAACGGAGAAAATACGTGTAGGCTAATTAAAAAATTTCCTACTACTAACATGCCTTAATATGGAGGATTGATTTGCAGCATTTTATCTTTATAATTTTTGTATATTTGACCGTTACTTTGTTTTTCCTTTCGATGAAAAAAAGAGCCCTCCCGGCGATTCTAGCACTTAGTCTTACTCTTGAGTTAAGTTCTTTTCCTTTTTTGGGTCAAGCCCAAGAAAAGAAAGAAATTCTGTTAGTCGTTGGTAATGTTTCAATAGACAAAGAGGAGTTTCTACATCTATTAGCGAAGGAAAAAGAGAGTGATAGCGCCGCCATTTCATTAACAAGAAAAGAGTTTGAGGAAAATTTTGAATCATTTTTGAACTACAAGCTGAAAGTAATTGAAGCTGAGTCCATTAAGCTAGATAAGTCAGAAGAGTTTAATTTGGAATTTTCTTCCATCAAAGAATCGTTAGTTGCTCCTTTTTTAATTAAAAACTCAATAGAGGAAGGAGAATTGAAAAAGGTTTATGCGCGCCTTCAGGAAATTGTACGTGCAAGGCATATTTTGTTTCAATTTCCTTCAAATCCTAGCAATGAAGATAGCATTGCTGTGCTCAAAATGGCCTTAAAAGTAAAAGCTGAACTTGAAAATGGGGGCGACTTTAGTGCTTTAGCGCTTACCTACTCGGATGATCCTTCTGCAAAAGTGAACAAAGGGGATTTGGGCTATTTTACTGGTTTACAAATGGTTCAACAATTTGAGGAGGCCGCATACACACTGCCATTTGGAAGTATCTCAGATCCAATTTTGACAGATTTTGGATACCACATTATTCAAGTAAATGGCCGTCAAGCCAATCCTGGTGAAGTGCAAGTTTCTCATATCTTGGTACGCTTTGATTTAGGAAATGTGGCCCAAGAGGAAAATGCAAGAAGAAAAATTTCTGACATCTATGCGGAAATCCAAAAGGAGAGCACCCTTTGGGAAGAAATAGTACAATCTTACTCTGAAGACTCCGTTACTAAATCATTGGGCGGACTTTTACCTTGGTTTGGTGTCGGTACCATGATCCCTGAATTTGAAATGGCAAGCTTCTCTTTGACAGAAATTGGAGAAGTTTCACCTCCTATCAAAACCTCTTATGGATACCATATCCTTCGCCTTGAGGAGAAAAGAGGGCTACAGCCGTATGAAGAAGTGGAACAAAGTATTCGATCAAAAATTTTGCGGAATTCTAAAACTGAAATGATTCAATCCCAAGTCATTGCGATTCAAAAAGCACGCTTTGGGTTTCAAGAAAATGAATCAGAAATTTCAAAACTTGTTGACGCAGTAACTGCTACAGATTTGATGGGTTTTGGAACTGCCATTGAAGAAAAAAGCCTCAGCAGTAACGAGCTTTTTAAGGTGAATAGTACTTCCTACTCGGTAAAAGATCTGTGGAAATTTATGCAATCTGAGGAGATCACACCGAAAGGTGACGGAACTTTCTTAGACCGTTGGTTGAATAAATTTATAGAAGCTACGTTAAAGAAAACGGAGGAAGGAGATTTAGAAAAAAATAACAAAGACTACCAAATGCTTCTAAAGGAATATAGCGATGGGATACTGCTTTTCTCTTTAACCAACCAAGAAGTATGGCAAAAAGGCTTGAATGATACCTTAGGTCAACAGGAGTTCTTCGCAAAAAATATTCAAAACTACCAGTGGAAAATTAGAGTTCAGGCCTACCTCACAAAGGTTAATGATGCCTCTAAACTAGAAAATGCACGTAAATCCCTTCAAAATAAAGGATTCAATCCAGACAGTTTTGCTGCATTTGAAGCAGATTACCGGGCCAATTATCCCAATGCATATGCCACAGAGTCCGGAACTTTTGAATACGAAGAGCATCCCATACTCTCAAGAGTAGATCTAAATAAGCCATATCAAGAGTTAGAAGTCGAAGGGGTGTCTTATGTTTTGGTAGTGGGGAAAGTCTACCCTCCAGGGCCTAGAAAATTTGAAGAGGCCCGCGGATTAGTCATCCGAGATTTCCAAGCATTTCTCGACCAAGCGCTTACGAAAAGATTAAAAGAAAAATATCCCGTTCAAATCAATTCTGGGGTAAAAGAAAAGGCTTTTGAGGATTTGACTAATTAATTCCTCCTATTCGGATTTCCCGAAAAATAAAAAACTATGAAATTGTTAAACCAACTTCTTCCGAGTCTACTTGCATTCTGGATCTTGGGACAAGCTCAAGCCCAAGAAACTGCCACAGGGCAGGTGGTGGATAAAATCGTCTCCAAAGTAGACAACAATATTATTTTGGAGTCAGAGGTTCAAAAGTCCTACCTAGAAGCCCTCTCCCAAGCCCAGCAAGGTATCGAAGCCCCCACCCGATGTATGGTATTTGAAAGCTTACTAATTAATAAGCTTATGGTGGCCAAAGCTGAGGTAGATTCCGTCATTATCACAGATGCAGAAGTGCTGGTGGAGACCAATAATAGATTTAGTATGGTCATGCAGGAATTCGGCGGAGACGAAGCGATGCTAGCTGAAATGTATGGGAAGACCGCCGAACAATTGAAAGCAGAGTTAGAAGAAGTCATGAGAGAACAACTTATCGTGCGGAAAATGCGGAAAACCATCACCGATGGTATAACTGTTTCCCCAGCAGAAGTCCGTGAATTTTATCTCAGTATTCCTAAAGACTCACTACCCTTGTTTACCTCCGAAGCTACAGTTGGTCAGATAGTCCGAAAGCCTGAAACCAATCCTAAGGTAAGAGAAGAAATCATTGCGCAGCTTCAGCAATTTAAGGAAACGATCTCGAGTGGAAAGTCCACCTTTGCTGAGTTAGCTGAAACCTATTCGGAAGATCCCGGATCAGCGGCACAAGGGGGAGATCTAGGCTTTTTTAGAAGAGGTGAGCTGGCACCAGAATACGAGACCACCGCATTGGGACTTCGCCCAGGTGAAATATCAGATCCCATCGAAACCCAATTTGGGTTTCACATGATCCAACTCCTAGAGATCAAAGGTCCTAACTTTAATACGCGACACATTCTACGAATTCCAAAGGCATCCGAAGAAGATATACTAAAAGCTGAACGCTACTTGGATAGCTTAAAAAAGGAAGTTTTAGCTGGGAAAATTGATTTTTCAAAAGCTGCCAAGGTATATTCTCAAGACAGAGCTACTTCGGATGCAGGAGGATTTTTTACCGATCCAGCCACTAATTCCAATAGGCTTTCGCTTCGCACCTTAGAAGACCCAGTACTTTACTTTACAATCGATACCATGAAGATTGGGGATATTACACCCCCTATCCGATTTGAAGATCCTAGAGAAGGAATTAAGGTTCGTGTCCTTTTTTACAAAGCAAGGTACCCTGCACATAAGGCAAACCTAGAAGATGACTACGAGAAATTGAAGGCGGCCACCTTACGAAGAAAAGAGGATGAGGTGCTGAGCAAATGGTTTGTCACAGCCAAAGAAGATATTTTCATTGACATCGACCCTAGCTACGATCGGTGCGATGCCCTAAAAGAAAAGTAAATTAAAACCTCGGTAACTAGCGAGGTTTTTTCTTCAACCCACCACTTGCACCACTTTTTTGGACTCATACATCAAGAGAGGCCTGCACTTTTAAGAAGAGAGTAAGACAAGCAAAATTAGTATCTGCTTTCTTCAACGGATTCATTGAACTGGGTTTGCTTTTCAAAAAGTGTGGCATAGACTCCTTTTTGAGACATTAAGGAAGCATGATCTCCACGCTCTACAATACGCCCCTCATCCAGTACGATGATTTGGTCGGCAAGCTTGGCAGATGACACCCGGTGGGAGATGATGATGGAAGTACGATTTTCCATGATCTTTTTGAGAGAATTTAAAATGGTATTCTCCGTCTTGGTGTCAACCGCAGAAAGGCAATCATCCAAAATCAAAATCTTCGGCTCTTTCACAATCGCCCGTGCAATAGATACCCGCTGCTTTTGTCCTCCAGATAGCGTAATCCCACGTTCCCCTAGTAATGTGTCAAAGCCCTTGGGAAAATCTAAGATATTTTGATAAACATCTGCATCTTTAGCTGCTTGCGTTACAAGTTTTAAACTTGGGTTATCTAGTCCAAAGGCAATGTTATTTGAGATAGTATCGGAAAAAAGAAACACATCTTGTGGTACCACACCAATCTGGCTGCGCAAGCTCGCCAATGCATACTGTTGAATCGGTCTATTATCTACTAGTATCTCCCCTGAAGTAGGATCATACATCCGCATAAGCAAGTTGGCGAGCGTAGATTTACCTGAACCAGTCGTACCAATGATACCTAAGGTTTGGCCAGCTTCAATTGAAAAGGAAATATCCTGCAAGGCCTGTATTCCAGAGTCAGGATAGACAAAAGAAAGGTGATTTACCTGGATTGTTCCTTCAAGAGTAGCTTTGAGGTTTTCAACAGATACCAAATCAGTTTTCTGATCCAACAATTCATTGATTCGCCTTTGGGAAACCTCTGCTCGTTGAACAATGCTTGTAACCCATCCTAGAGAAGCTACAGGCCAGGTCAACATGTTGACATAGAGAATAAATTCGGCAATGACTCCATAACCAATCTCTCCTTGAATGACCTTCATACCTCCTACATACACAGTGATGATGGTAGATATCCCGACAAGGGCCATAATTAATGGGAAAAACAAAGCATTCACTCGAGTCAATTCAATGGACTGATGCTTGTACTCTTCACTTGCTTTGGTAAACTCACTAGCAGAATCCTGTTCCCTAACAAAGGCCTTCAAGACTCGAATCCCTGAAAAGGCTTCTTGCACAAAGGTGCTCAACTGAGAAAGGCTGTGCTGAATTTTTTCAGACCGTAGATTAATTAAATTGTTCACATAATAAATACTCAAAGAAAGTATCGGCAGCGGCAATAGAGAATAGAGGGGAAGCTCCAAGTTGACCGAAATCATATAAGAAATCACCAAAGGAAACAAGATCAAGAGGTTGAGTCCATACATGATTGCTGGCCCCAGGTACATGCGCACTCGACTTATGTCTTCTGAAATTCGAGCCATCAAATCTCCAGTGCTATTTTTTCTGTAAAAACTCAAGGGTAGAAATTGAAAATGTTCAAAAAGTTCATTCTTCATGTCATACTCAATTTTTCTCGACATGATGATGATCGTTTGCCGGATTAAAAAGAGGAAAAAACCTCGGAGCAAGGCCATGACCAAAATCAAAATTCCAAAAATAAAGACCGATTCTAAAAAATATTCCCGCGCCAAGTCTCCTATTCCACCCTTATTGAGGGGAGCGAAAAGCGCATAACTCTCAACCACATAATCTATGGCAATTCGAACTAATTGAGCAGGAATAATTACGAAAATATTGGATATAACCGTAAAGAGTATTCCTAAAGACAAAAATCCCTTGTATTTGATTAAGTATTTATTAATTCTCCAAAGCTCCTTCACGAAATAAATTCTTATTTTTTAATGATACTCGCGTATAAAATTTGGTGATGTAAAATTTGTAAGCTCATAAAAGTATTTAATTTTGCGCTCACAAGAATTCCGAGTCTTACCCCAAATATAACACATTCTAAAAAGCTATTTTCAGATGTTAGCGATTAATACAACCGAAACTGTACATGAGGGCTCTATTTTTGGACAGATCACCACAATGGACCATGAACAGCTGGTCATATGCCAGGACGAAGCTACAGGGCTAAAAGCACTTATAGGAATCCACAATACCGTCTTGGGTCCAGCGCTAGGAGGTACCCGCATGTGGCCATATGGCACAGAAGAGGAAGCAATCAAAGATGTATTACGCCTTTCACGAGGGATGACCTTCAAAAATTCACTTGCAGGCTTGAATTTTGGAGGTGGTAAAGCAGTTATTTTAGGAGACCCAAGCCTCAAGTCTGAGGCATTTTTACGAAGATTTGGCAGGTTTATAGAAAGCTTAGGTGGTCGATATGTGACTGCTGGGGATGTCAATATGAAGACTCCCGATATGGAATACATTGCGCTAGAAACTCGCCATGTGGCGGGTTTACCTAAAAGTAAAGGAGGTGCTGGAGATCCTTCCCCCGTAACTGCCTATGGGGTTTACATGGGGATGAAAGCAGCTGCAAAAAAAGCATTTGGATCAGACTCCCTTCAAGGAAAGAGAATAGGTGTTCAAGGAGTAGGGAAGGTTGGAAAATACCTCATCAACTACCTTGTTAAAGAAGGTGCAGATATTTTGATTACGGACATTTTTGAAGATAAACTCAAGGAAGTGGCCGCCGCAACTGGTGCCACGGTAGTGGACAGCAAGGTACTCTATGACCTTCCAATGGATATTTATGCTCCCTGCGCCCTAGGTGCTACCATCAACGATCAAACCATTACCCGCTTGACTTGTAAAGTCATTGCGGGCGGGGCCAACAACCAGCTGGAAGATGAAGCCAAGCACGGTAAACTCTTGATGGAAAAAGGTATTGTCTACGCCCCTGATTTCTTGATCAATGCTGGCGGTGTGATCAACGTAGGAGCAGAGTACTATGGGGAATACCAGGAAGAAGCAGTTTTTACCCAAACTGAAAAAATTTACGACACGTGCTTGTCAATCTTGACCAACTCCGAACAGCAAAATATCCCCGCTCAACAAGCAGCGATCGAAGCCGCTAAGGCGAGAATAGAAGCAATTGGGAGAATTAAACTGCCATTTTAAAGCATTTTAACTCAACATTAAGTACCATCGAGCCTAAGTTTGGTGGTTTTTTGTCCCTTCTTTCATGAGGAGAAGACGCATCTAATTGCTTATATTTGTGGCTTCCTATATCCTAATATGCTGAACAGAAGAATCCTTAGAGTCAAAGCATTTCAAAATCTATATGCTTATGAACAGTGCAAAGGATCCAATATTAATATAGCCAAAGACTTTATACGAGAGTCTTTTTTACCTGATCTCAAGAGCATGGAGGTTCAAGATAAGGCTGCCCTTTACCGAGAAGGGGAGGAAGCTCTCCGGATTTTTGAGCAAAATGTGGAACAAAGTCAAGAATTACTTCCGACTGAAGTAGGAGTTAGAGTCAAAAAAATTGCTTTGGAAGCTTTAAAACAAGTGCTTGAGGCCAACGAAAAAGACCGGCAGTTTCTGTTAAAAAACATGGTAGTATCAGCCGAACGAATTCCACAGCTTTATCTCTTGGCTATCGAGCTTCTTCAGGCATTTTCAAAACATGTTGGAAGAGAGGTAGAAAAAAAGCAGAAGCTAGCAGGAGATACCCCAATTGCCTTTGGAAATGAACTTAATCTAGCCAATAACCAAGTATTGAAACGACTCCGAGAATCCCCAGAATACCGGACTGCACTTGGCCGAAATGGGGTGAACCTGGATGAACTCCAATTGGAGATCAAAGAATGGTTCAGAGAATACATCAAACCAGCAGAGCCATACCAGAACTATTTATCTATTTCAGCACCTAGCCTGGAGCAAGATTTTGAGTTGGTAGATGAACTTTTGAAAAAAATCATCTTCAAAAATGAGGTAATTCTTACTTTTTTCGCAGATAAGGACTTGAACTGGACGGAAAATAAATCCGTAGTAAGAAGTCTAGCAGCTAAGGTGTTGAAAAATTCATCCCTTCCCGATACCTCAATGGTAGAGCCCCTTCCAGAAATTGCGATGAATTGGGAGGAAGACAAAGAGTTTTTTGAAAATATTTTTAACTTCACCATTGCTAATGACGTAATTAGCAAAGTACTTATCTCTGAAAAAACAAAAAATTGGGATATTGAGCGCTTTGCTTTCACTGATAGAGTGATCATCTCTATGGCACTTGCAGAAATGATTCATTTCCCAAGCATCCCTGTGAAAGTAACGATCAACGAGTACATTGACATTTCAAAAACATACAGTACCCCAAAAAGTAAGCAATTTATAAATGGTTTGCTGGATGTTTTGGCCAAAGAACTAACTGAAAAAGGACAAATCCGCAAGAGTGGCAGAGGTCTTTTGGATAATAAATAAGATCAGAATGGGAAAAATAACAAATACATTACTCGCTTTCGCTTTAGGAGCAGGAGTAGGTGCGGCTTTAGGGATCTTATTTGCTCCCGATACTGGAGCAAATACTCGAGACAAACTTTCCTTTAAGCTATCCAAGTACAAAAAAGAATTGGAAGACCTAATCAATGAATTGGTGGAAGGAAAAGAAATTCATTTAAATGAGGCGAAAACCGAAGGAAAAAGGGTTGTCTCTGAAGCAAAAAACAAAGCAGAAGACCTGCTCAACGATGTGAATAAACTAATTGACCAAATAAATCAAGATAAAAACTAATATGAAAACAAGACTACTCAGCGCCATCGTACTAACTGTGGTATTGCTAACTTCTTGCTCTCAAGGCAAAGACGATCAAGCAGAAAAAATTAATGCTTTAGAAGAAAAAATTGCCGCTATGGAAGGGTCTAACAGCCCCATTACGGCAGATATGGCCCAAACTGCCACTAATGCAGATCCAAGCACACTAGGATCCTTCCAGTTTAGTGAAATGGAATACGACTTTGGAACCATCAACGAAGGTAAAGTGATAGAAAAGATTTTCAACTTCACCAACAATGGACAAGCTCCATTGGTGATTTCCAACATCACCGCCTCTTGCGGATGTACTAGCCCTGATTGGACCAAAGCACCCGTTCAACCAGGTGAGACTGGATTTGTGAAGGTAGTATTTAACTCTGCTGCTAAATCAGGAGCTCAATCACCTACAGTAACTATCCAAGCCAACACCAATCCAACGGTCACTCGTCTAAGCTTGAGAGGTAGTGTAACTTCTAAAGCTCCTAGCGGAGCTGCTGCACCTGGACCATTGAAAAAATAAGCAATGTATACATTCATTCTAGCTCAAGCTTCTGTAGGAAGTAGCGGTATTTTTGGTCAAGTATTTCTATTTGGATCGATCATTTTGATCATGTACTTCTTCATGATTCGACCCCAACAGAAAAAACAAAAGGAAACCAAGAAGTTTATCGAAGAAATAAAAAAAGGAGATGAGGTAGTTACAATTGGAGGCCTCCATGGAAAAGTCTACAGCGTGGAAGGAGATACTGTTATACTGGACCTGGACAAAGGGCTGAAAGTTAAAGTCGAAAAGTCTGCCATCTCCCTTGAATTCTCGAAGAAACCAAGTTCAACCAAATAATAACTTGTCTGATACTAAAAAATTCCCTTGGAGAATCCCCAAAAGAAAACTCTCCAATTTAAAAGTGGTAGTCCTTTGCTTTGCAGCGGCTACCACTTTTTGGGTTTTAAATGCACTCAACAAGGACAATTACAATACAATCGTGGATTATCCAATCCAGTGGGAATACGACCAAAAAAATTATACCCCGATAAACCCACTACCGAGCAGCATACAAATTCAAATCTCTGGGAACGGCTGGGACCTACTCCGTAAATATTTCAATATCAACGGAACAGCTTATCCCATTCAACTCAATTCCCCAGCAGAGAAAAAATACCTGCTCACCGTCGACCTAAAAAGAGGCTTGGGAGAGTTTATCACCCCCACCCAACTCGAAAATTTACTAGGGGATACCATCCACTACCAAATCGATCGAATCGTCACCAAGACTCTTAGCCCAGTACTGGACACCTTGGGATACTCCTTGGACAAAAACATTGCTCTAGAGGGGAAGGTAAACTTTAATCCTGACCAACTAGAAATCACTGGGCCTTCTTCAATTTTAGAAGCTTTTGAAGGAAAATTTCCGGTGGCATTAAACACTTCAAAAATCAATTCCGGTTTTTCAGGTACGGTCCCTCTAAATGTGGATGAAAGTTTGGCTCAGCTAGTTCAACTGAAACAAAAGGAAATCCAAGTCAGCTTTTCAGTGCTTTCCTACCTAGAAGGAAATAAAAGGCTGAAAATCAAAAAAGTTTATTTTCCTAACAATGTTACGCTAATCGATGAGGAACTGATCCCAGTCCTCAGCTATTTGATTGAAGAAGGCAACCTACCTCAACTAAAGGATTTAGAATTTGAGGCAATCCTAGACTACAGAAAACGGAATCGAGCAGATAGTACGCTACAAATCGAAGTTAGCCCCAATCCAAAATTTTTGAAAGAAATTCGTATCACCCCTCCGCAGCTTAAGCTAAGGTATGAGTAAAGCGAGACCCTTGCTAGTAGGCATTACCGGAGGAATCGGCTCTGGAAAATCCACCGTCTGTAAATTATTTTCCATTATAGGGATTCCTGTATATACCGCAGATGATCGAGCCAAGTGGCTCATGGCTCATGAAGCCGAACTTCGAAACCAAATTTCCGCAACTTTTGGAGCTGCTGCTTATTCTTCTACCGGAGAGCTCAATCGTGTTTTCCTCGCGGAATCCATTTTTCCCTATCCCAAAAAAATAGCCGAATTAAATGCGCTGGTGCACCCTGCTGTAAGTAAAGATTTTAAAGAATGGAGAGCTGCACATACTGCTCCCTACCTTATAAAAGAAGCTGCACTCCTCTTTGAAACAGGAGCGGCAAAAGAGCTTGACTATGTGATCAATGTCAGCTCGCCCCTACGAGTTCGCATGGCTCGTGTTCTCCTTCGCGACCCTCATCGCTCGGAAGAACAAGTCAACCAAATCATTAACCAGCAACTTCCTGACGAAGAAAAAAATGAGTTAGCAGATTTTTGCATCAAAAACACGGACAACAAACTCCTTCTTCCCCAAGTATTGCAGGTACATGCGCAACTACTTTCATCCTCATCAACTGCTTGACCCTTTCCTGGTAAAGACTCCCTTCTTTTCTTAAACCAAAAAACAGCACCTGCAGCGGTGTTTTTTGGTGAATTAGATGAATGGATTTTTATCCCAAAAGCTCAGCTATTCTTTAAATATGGTCAAAGCCTAAGTAGGAATGCAATACTTTCGGCATTCGGATCCTATCAAACTCCTGATTATTCTCTAAAATAGACGCTACAATTCGAGGCAAGGCTAGGGCACTTCCGTTTAGGGTATGGGCAAGCTGCGATTTTTTATCCTCTCCCTTGAATCTTAGCTTAAGCCGGTTCGCTTGATATGTTTCAAAATTTGATACCGAACTAACTTCCAACCAGCGCTCTTGTGCTGCCGAGTATACTTCCATGTCGTAGGTCATCGCTGAAGTAAAACCCATATCCCCTCCACAAAGGCGAAGCACTCGATAGGGCAGTTCCAACTTCTGTAACAAGCCTTGTACGTAGGCACTCATCTGCTCCAGAGTCTCATAGGAATTATCTGGATGTGTTATTTGGACGATTTCCACTTTGTCAAACTGATGCAATCTATTTAAACCCCGAACATGTGCCCCCCAAGAACCTGCTTCCCTTCTAAAGCAGGGTGTATAGCCCACATTTTTTATAGGGAGGTCGGATACATTTACTAGTACATCACGGTATAGATTGGTAATAGGTACCTCTGCAGTCGGAATAAGGAAAAGCTTGTCTTCACTGACATAATACATCTGCCCTTCTTTATCCGGAAGCTGCCCTGTGCCATATCCAGAATCTTCATTAACTAAGATGGGTGGTTGTATCTCCAAATATCCTGCCGCCAAGGCCTGATCTAAGAAATAATTAATCAAAGCGCGCTGCAACCAAGCTCCTTTCCCTTTATAAACGGGAAACCCTGCTCCAGCTATTTTTATTCCCAAATCAAAATCAATAATGTCGTATTTCTTAATTAACTCCCAGTGGGGTAATTTACTTTCCTCTAAGTTTGGGATCTCTCCATATGTAAAGAGTATCACGTTATCTTCAGCAGATTTTCCAGGGGGTACTGCTTCATGAGGCACATTTGGAAGCGTATAAAGTAGGGCTTTTAACTCTTCTTCTGCCTGGTCATGTTGCTCCTCTAATTCTTTAATCTGAGTCTTCAAAAGCGCTGATCGATCTCGAACTGCTGTGGCTTCCACAGTTTTACCCTCCTTCATCAAGATTCCGATTTCCTTCGAAATCGTATTTGCCTCTGCCTGTAACTGATCCCGCTGCGTTTGGGAGAACTTTCTTAATTCATCCAAAGCCAACACCTGTTGTAAGGTATCATCTGCATGCACTTGGTTTCTTTTTTTGAGACCAAGGAGTACTTGGTCGTAATGATCGCGGATATGTTGTACTAAAAGCATGGTACACTAGAGATTTAATCGTCCAAAGATAAGGACTTATCGGACATAGATGGTCTTCATACTGCTGGAGAAAGGCCCTTCCAACTCTTTGTTAGTTATCCGTAGTAGCTGCACTTTTACTTGGTAGTCCCCAATAGGAAGATTCTCAATCCGCAGGGGCATCATTTGACTCATCTCTGTTTGGTATCCATTGATCCAAATTTTGACTTTTAACCCATCCAACTTTAAATCGCCGCCAAGAACCAAAAAGTCTAGAATCAAGTCTTCGCCAAGGGGGATGATTTGTTCACTTCTAGGTAAATTGATCGCTAAATAGGGCTCTGCAGAATAGGGAAAGGGCCGAGAATCGCCTACTAAAAAGTCTCGATCTAGATAATTACCGAAATTTTTTAGGGATAACCCTCTTTGATCGACCAAAAAAGCCACGCTTCGGTAAGTTCCCCGAGTAAGTTCCCGCTGAAATATAGGAGCTGAATATCCCTCTGGATCTCCTCCATTTAGGATCATGGCCAATCGTGGAAATGCAACCCCATTTTTTTTAAGCGAAAAATTTTTGATGTTGAATTCAAAAGGTACCTTTCCTGGCTTGAAAACCTGGTTACTCAGCGGAGTATTGAGCTCTAGAATTGCATCTGGAAAAAACGAAAGGGAGTCTAATAGAGTAAAAGTTACTTGGAGTGCGGGAACTTTTGGTAAAGTGGCAGTGGGAATCTGCTCTTTTGGCGATTCTTTGGTCTCTTTTGGACCTGATGAACAAGAAGTTCCCCATAAACTAACGATCAGTAGGGAAATCTGGATTTTATTCATGGAATCACATCAATTGAGGTTAAAGATATTTATTTTTGAAGAATTTAAAGGAAGTACTACCTAATCTACCGCATCTATGGAAATTTTGTTCGATGTAATTCCGAGTTTGGATTTAGCCGATTTCACAGCTGGCCATCCTGAAAAAAAGGCCGAGTTTATTCGCAAGCTTGGAGAAGCCTACCAAAATATTGGATTTGTCGCTATTAAGAACCACGGGTTGAGCAAGGAGCTTCAAGATCGCCTTTATTCATCCATTACTACCTTTTTCACACTACCCGATGCGGTAAAATCTCAGTATGAAAAACCAGAAATCGGCTACCAAAGAGGCTATACAGGAAAAGGGAAAGAGCATGCCAAAGGAAGAAATACAGGAGACTTGAAAGAATTTTATCACGTTGGGCAAGACTTAGCGGCTATTCCAGACACCGATCCCATTAAATCTGAGTATCCAGCAAATTGTTGGCCGCAAGAGATTCCCCAATTCAAGGAAGATGCTTTAGAAGCATACCGGACTTTGGAAAATGTAGGACGGCAAATGCTGCGTGCCATTGCCATAAATTTAGGCTTGGAGGAAGATTATTTTGAAAAAAAGGTGATTCATGGCAATTCCATCCTTCGTCAAATTCATTATTTCCCAATAAAAAATCCTGAGGAAGTTCCTGCCGATGCGGTAAGAGCCGCTGAGCATGGTGATATCAACTTGATCACCCTGCTCATGGGTGCTAGTGCAGATGGACTCCAAGTGCTCCGTCGGGATGGAAAGTGGATTCCAATCACAGCCTTGCCTGACCAGTTGGTCGTCAATGTAGGGGACATGTTGGAGCGTCTGACCAACAAAAAGTTAAAATCTACCATTCATCGGGTAGTCAACCCAGCTCGAGAAAAGATGCACACGAGCAGGTATTCTATCCCTTTCTTCATGCATCCACGGTCTGAGATGGATCTCAGCTGCTTATCCAGCTGTGTTTCGGAAACCTATCCCAAGCAATTTACGGATACCAGCGCAGGTGAATTTTTGGAGGAAAGGTTACGTGAACTAGGCCTAAGAAAATAGGATGTCTATTCGGGTGGTCCGATATTTGGTCTTTTTAAAAGATACCCTAACCCTCTCACTGACCGCTTTTGGTGGCCCGCAAGTTCTGCTAGCCATGATTTTAGAGCATATGGTCAAAAAAAGGGGTTACATCAAGGAGGAGGAACTTTGGGAATTGAATGCGCTCTGCAGCATGCTCCCAGGCCCCTCCTCTACCCAATTAATCTCTGCCATTGGATTTCGAGTTGGGGGCCCGCGCCTCGCCTACTTGACGCTTTTAGTCTGGATCCTTCCCGCGACAATCTGTATGATCTTAGCAGCTATTCTTATCCACTTTTTACAGGAAAACAGTCCAAAAGCCCTCCAATTTGCGAAGTTTATTCACCCCATGGCAATTGGCTTTTTGATTTTTGCTGCACAAAAGACCATCACCAAAATGATCAAAACACCTGAAGCCATCGTGTTGATGCTGCTTTCTGCCTTTGTCTCCTTTTTCTACAGTTCTCCCTACGTTTTTCCAATTATGCTCCTCCTCGGAGGCCTGAGTACCTCTATTAAGTATAAAAATCAACCTAAGGTAGACGAGGACAAATCCTTACAAATCAAATGGAGTAATTTCTACTTATGGGGAGGAGTTTTGGCAGTCGCTGCACTCGCAGGGGCCATTACCCAATCCCAACCCATCTTACTTTTCGAAAATTTTTACCGGAACGGTAGCCTTATTTTTGGAGGGGGACAGGTGTTGATCCCCTATTTGTATACTGAATTTGTAGATTTCAAACAGTTCTTGAGCTCCGAAGAATTTCTGACCGGTTATGCCATCTCTCAAGGTATACCAGGACCTACCTTTTCCATCTCCTCTTACATTGGAGCACTTTCTATGCGGGAGTTTGGACTAATGGGATTTGTGATGGGAGGACTAATTGCTACAGCAGGAATTTTTCTTCCTGGAATCTTTTTAATCTTTTTTGTAATTCGGTTTTGGGACCAACTTAAGTTGTACCGTCCCGTTCGAGCCGCTTTAGAAGGGATCAATGCCGTTTCCTGTGGTATGTTGATCGCAGCAGCATACCTCCTTTTTGAGCCAATGGGTGCGAATTTCCTACATATATTTTTTATTCTTGCCACTTACTCTCTGCTGCAATTCACTAAAATATCCTCTCCCATCATTATAGTAGGAGGTGTTTTATTGGGAATTTTGTTTCAAAACTTCATCGTATAGCTCCTCCAAAAGAAAGAAAGGGAACAAGATCGCCAACAAAAGCGTTTTGTGTTATGAATTGATTTCCTAACTTTCATTCATGCTAGCTGCAGACTTCATCCATCCACTCATTCCATCTATCAAAATTTCTGAACCTATCGGTTTGGCCCTGAAGAAAATGGAAGAGCTTGAGTTAACTACGCTACCCGTAGTGGAAGGAGGAGTATTTTTAGGTTTTGTAGAAGATGAAATTCTCCTTGAGCAGGACCATTTAGATATTCAGATTGCTCAGGTAGAACTGGAATGTGCTTCCTGTTGGGTGTATGCAGACCAGCACCTATATGATGTCCTTAGGGTGGCTGGAGAGCATCAAACCAAATGGGTCGGAGTGATGGAGCGTGACCAACAGTACCTTGGGGTCGTGCCAACACAGGATGCACTAACTGCTTATGCTGATAATTTGTCCATTCATTCCCAAGGCAGTGTATTGGTCATCTCCTTGCAGATGAAAGACTTCCAGCTTTCCGAAATTTCCCGGCTTATCGAATCTGAGAATTCCAAAATTTTAAGTTGCCAACTCTACACTGACCCCTTGGATTCACAGGCCGTGGAAGTCACCCTCAAATTAGATAAGCCAGATAGCCGCCATGTAAAGGCAACCCTAGTCCGATTTGGCTACCAGGTCATGGATTTCGCTCAAGAAGAAGCTGGACAAAGTGCAGACGAAGAACGCATTGGTAACTTATTGCGGTTTTTAGACATTTAGAAATGAGGGTTGCAATCCATGGATTATCCTTAAGGGCAGAATTTTTGCCCATCCTTCGGAGCCTTTTAGAAAAGCTGCAATCCCTTGGGGTTTCGATTAGCTTGACAACTATTTTAGATCAACAGCTGCGGCAGCTCAGCCCCACTTACCCTGCTTATCAATTACTCCAGCGTCCAGAAGACTTCGATGGTCTAGATTTTTTCCTTTCCATCGGAGGAGATGGTACCTTACTAGACTCGGTCTGTGTGGTCGGTAACAAGGAAATACCAATCCTTGGGCTCAATACCGGTAGATTAGGATTTCTAGCGACTGTGGCCACGGATAAAATAGAAGAGGCAATAGAAGAATTAGCCAAAGGCAATTACCAAATTGAATCCAGAACACTGCTATCCTTGACAAGCTCCAAAAAACTTTTTCATGGAGCCAATTTCGCCCTAAATGAATTTACCATCCATAAAAAGGATACTTCTTCGATGATTACGGTTCATACCTATATCGATGGCAAGTCCCTCAACTCCTACTGGGCGGATGGCTTAATTGTAGCTACACCCACAGGATCGACTGGCTATTCCTTAAGTTGTGGCGGCCCTTTGATCACGCCTGGAGCAAAAAATTTTGTAATTACACCCGTAAGCCCACACAATCTGAATGTTCGCCCAATCATCGTATCGGACGAGGTGGAGATTAGCCTTCAGATTGAAGGCCGTACCGATAAGTTTATGATTTCTTTAGACTCTAGGTCCACCTCTATTTCCTCCGAGGTGAGATTAAGCTTGAAAAAGGAAGCATTCTCCGCGAAATTGGTCAAATTGCCAAGCTATCATTTCTTTGACACCTTGCGCCAAAAATTGAATTGGGGTTTGGACTTAAGAAATTGAGTCTACGCATTAAAAAGCTTAACAATTATTAACCCGCTAAATACTAGTCCTCGTTTTTTAAACGTTAGTTAGTTCATAACTTGCATCGTCTTGAATAAGATCAATTTTAAGATTTTAAATTCCTTCGTATTAGGTTGTTTCCTAGTATTTAGCCCATTAGGAGTACTTATTGCGCAAAGCTATGAGATAGGGGGTGGTCTAGGAACCGCTGTCTATTCAGGGGATATTCTTCGAAAAATTGATGCCGGCCAATCAGGCCTTCAAGGAACGTTATTTGGCAGGAGAAATTTTGACAATGTCTGGAGCTTAAAAGTAGGGCTCAATCTAGCAGAAATTATGGCTGCGGATAGCATCCGGCCCATTGATGCATTGGCCTCACTTCGTCAGGGACATTTTACAGGTCGAATCACCGAACTTTCGGCGATCATGGAGTTCAACTTCCTCGATTATGTCAACCATAAGAGTGAGTTTAGGTTTTCCCCCTATGCTTTCTTTGGCATGGGCTATGCATTTATGAATGCAGAAGGCCGTTTACATGCCGGCGCACCTGTAGAAAACTACCGAACTAGGACGCTAGTCATCCCTTTTGGGGGAGGACTCAAGTACCTGCTTACAGATCAGTTCACCTTGGGGATGGAGATGGGGTTTCGCCCCACAACCTCGGACGCCTTGGATCAGTTTGATGGCGCCCTTCCTGCCCTACCGCGGTACGAAACTCCCCTAGGACCTGATACAAAAGCGCTTCCTCAAAGCTTGAATTTTGGAAATCCTAATACCAAGGATTGGTATTATTTTCTTGGGCTTACCCTCAGCTATACCCTCACCAAAGCCAGGTGCTACACCTATTAATTAATTGAGCATAGGGGATATTAATTGAAAAAGAAATCCCATTTTTGTAGCTCCAAAAAAGTAGGTATTCTAGCCGCTGAAATGAAGGGAAATATAGACCGAAGCAACTTACCAAATCACCTCGCCATCATTATGGATGGTAACGGGCGCTGGGCGAAAAAGAAAGGGGCCATGCGGATATTTGGTCATAGAAATGCTATCCAGGCAGTGCGCGAATCGATTGAAGGTGCGGTAGAGCTGGGGATTCAGCACCTTACCCTATTTTCTTTTTCTACAGAAAATTGGTCTCGCCCCCAAGAAGAAATTCAAGCACTGATGGAATTGCTCGTGCAAACTATCACTTCTGAGCTATCCCTAATGATGAAAAATAATATCCGATTAAGCACCATCGGAGATATAAAAAGTTTACCAACCTCTGCTTACGAAAAATTGACAGAGGTAATGCACCAAACTTCCACCAATACGGGGCTTACAGTACATTTGGCCTTAAGCTACAGTGGACAATGGGAACTTACACGGGCAACCCAACGCATTGCTCAAAAAGTCTCTGAAGGCAAATTACGCCCAGAGGAAATTACCCAAGTTACCCTAGCGGATCACTTGGACACCGCAGGAATCCCAGATCCAGAACTGATGATTCGTACTAGCGGTGAGTTTAGAATTAGTAATTTCTTACTCTGGCAACTGGCATACACCGAATTGTATTTTACCGAGGTGTTATGGCCTGATTTTAGAAAAGAACACCTGTTTGCTGCGATTGAAGATTACCAAAAGAGAGAAAGAAGGTTTGGAAAAACCGGTGAGCAAGTTAAACCCTAAGTGTTAATGAAAAGAAGTATACTCCTCCTGTTTTGTTTGATTTGGTCGGCAAGTACTATAGCACAAATCCGTTTGGGCCAAAGTCGCTATGCCTCCTCCAAGCCAGTCAACATTCTGGAATTGAACTATGCAAAGGCACAAAAATTTAGAATCGCAGAGATTAAAGCGGTAGGGCTTTCTACTCTAGACGAAGTAGCGATCATCTCACTATCAGGCCTGAAAATAGATGACCGCATCGATGTGCCTGGAGATGCTATTTCTGGAGCACTTAAAAAACTGTGGCGACAAGGCATCATTGGAGATGTTAAAATTTTAGTCACCAAGATTGAAGGTGACGACATTTACCTGCTTCTTGACCTTACTGAAAGACCTCGCTTTTCTAGAGTAGAATTTGAAGGCATCAACAAAACCCAAGAGGGCGAACTACGGGACAAGGTAAACATTCGTGGGCGTGTGGTGCGTGATGATGTACTCAACACTGCCAAACGAAATATTGAAAAATATTACCTCGACAAGGGCTACCTCAATACCGAGGTAAAAATCATTCAGGATCGTGATACCACCCTTCCCAACAGCGTTAAACTTCGCTTTGACATCGATCCTAAATCCAAGGTAAAAATCAATGAGATTGCTTTTTACGGGAATGATGAAATCAGCGATCGTGCGCTGAAAGGAAAATTAAAGAAAACGAAGGAACATGCACGAGTAGCTGTCTTTAAAGATATCTACAGCCGTTTGCTTGATGTAGATGGTGAAAGCCTTACCCGATCGCTACTCTCAAGTCAGTTAGCAACCTCAGAGCAGGTAAACTCCTATATCAACAAAAATTTCAAACTCAATTTCTTTAATGGATCCAAATACATCCCTAAAGAATACAGAAGTGACAAGGAAAAAGCCATCTCATTCTACAATAGCAAGGGATTTCGAGATGCAAAGATCCTGGAAGATTCCATCTATAAATTCACTGAAGACAAAATCAATATCGATATCTCACTGGAAGAGGGTAATAAATACTACTACCGGAACATTACATTCACGGGTAACTATATCCATGACGACGAGGTACTACTTGCCAAGTTGGGCATCCAAAAAGGGGATGCCTACGACAAAGAAAAATTAGATAAGCGACTTAACTATGATCCTCAAAAAGGGGATGATATCAGTTCCTTGTATCAGGACAATGGCTACTTATTTTTTAACATTGATCCCGTAGAGGTGAATGTAAGTGGAGACTCTATTGACCTCGAAATGCGTATTTTCGAAGGCCCTCAAGTGACGGTAAACAGTGTAGGTATCAAAGGCAATGACCGAACCTCTGACCACGTAGTCATGCGTGAAATCCGTATTCTTCCAGGCCAAAAATTTAACCGAAGCCTATTGGTACGTACCATCCGAGAACTATCTACTTTAGGTTACTTTGACCCAGAAAAAATCAATCCAGATCTTCGGCCCAACTTTGAAAGTGCTACCGTTGACATCACCTTTGAGTTGGAAGAGCGTCCTAATGACCAGATTGAGTTGTCTGGGGGCTGGGGAGGATTCTTCGGGTTTGTGGGTACAGTAGGTCTGATATTCAACAACTTCTCCATCAAGAATATTGGAGATTTCAAAAAGTGGGATCCCCTACCGGTGGGGGATGGGCAAAAGCTTTCTTTGAGAGTTCAGGCAAATGGCCAAGCCTTTCAAAACTATTCCCTCTCCCTTAGTGAACCTTGGTTTGGAGGTAAAAAACCCAATTCATTGAGCTTTGCCTTCAACAACTCCGTTCAACGGCAGGTGGATTATTTTAACCAAAACCCAGATGTTGGGGGATTAGGCTTTTTCAAAATCACAGGGATAACATTAGGACTAGCTAAACGGATCACCTGGCCGGACGATTACTTCAGTATCAGTAACTCGCTTCAATTCCAGAATTACCAGTTCAACCAATTTGGAACCTCTTTTGGATTAAGCTATCCTACTGGAAACTCAAAAAGTGTGATTTTAAATACAACCGTTTCGAGAAATAACGTGGACAATACCATTTATCCACGTCAAGGGTCCAACATCATCGCCTCCATGAATTTGACTCCTCCTTATAACTCTTTGAATAAATCACTCAATGAAGAGTCTGGAGATCAGGAAAAA
This sequence comes from Bacteroidota bacterium, assembly GCA_027593175.1. GTDB lineage: Bacteria > Bacteroidota > Bacteroidia > Cytophagales > Cyclobacteriaceae > Algoriphagus. The sequence goes on from JAQCJI010000007.1 coordinate 30,487, forward strand.
TACAAATGGCTCGAATACCACAAGTGGATGTTTGATGCCTCCTTCTATACCCCCCTCTTTGGATCTACCAAATTCGTAGCCAGTGCACGAATGCACATGGGCTTCCTAGGTTCCTATGGAAATAAGATTGGCATCATTCCATTGGAGCGTTTTGTGATGGGTGGAGATGGCATGAACTTTAACAACTTTGCGCTTGGTCAAGAGATTGTAGGCTTGAGAGGTTACGAAAATCAAACCATCACTCCGGGTAGAAATACACGAGGTACAGCAGATCCCGATCCCTACGGTGGAGTGGTATACAATAAGTATGTGATGGAACTTCGATTCCTAGTTTCCCCTAATCCTTCCGCCACCATCTTCATACTCACCTTTGCAGAAGCCGGCAACAACTGGGGAGATTACAAGGATTTCAACCCCTATGACCTCAAAAAATCGGCTGGCGTAGGCGCACGAATTTTCATGCCTGCATTTGGTCTATTGGGTGTAGATTGGGGATATGGGTTTGACGCAATTCCTGGTACTTTACAGCAAAGTGGTCCACAATTTCACTTTACCATTGGGCAACAGTTTAGATAATCTTTTGGAAATCAAATCGTTTGTTAACTTATGTTAGGAAAAGTCTAAATTTTATTCGCCAGAGCTAATCCGAAAATGTGAAGAACACATGAATAAATCATTCAAAATTGTACTTTTACTTTTCATTATCCTGTATTCAGGACCGCTGGCGGCTCAAAAGTTTGGATACATCGATTCTGAATACATTCTAAACAAGCACCCAGACTACAAACTGGTGCAGGACGAACTGAAAAAGCTCAGTGAGGAATGGAAAAAAGAGGCACAAAATTTGGATCAAGAGATCAAGGAACTATCCGCTCAGCTAAAGGCTGAAGAAGTCCTGCTCACCGAAGAAATGTACCAAAAGAGAGTAGAATTAATAAAAGCAAAGCAAAAGGCTTCGCAGCAATTTAATAGTAGGGTATTTGGGATTGATGGAATTTACTATCAAAAGCAGGCAGAATTACTTCAGCCCTTACAATCCAAAATATACGATGCCATCGAACGGGTATCCCGCAGAAATAACCTTGCTGTGCTTTTTGATAAGGCAGCAGGTCCTTCTGCAATCATTTACACAGATCCAAGACATGACTATTCTGAGTTTGTCCTGGAAGAGTTAGGAATTGAAGACAACAAATAAATATAAACTAAAATGATGAAAGTAAATGTTATCCTAGCAACAATGGCCTTGCTATTGGTAGGATTCACCGCCCAAGCTCAAAGCACTATCAAAATCGGGTACACTAGTGTAGAGTTGATCATGGATTTGATGCCAGAAATGGAACAAATTGGAGCAGACGTACAAGATTATCAAACACAGCTGCAGACCAACATTCAAACAAAAGCTGCTGACTTCCAAAAGCAGGTAGAGGCCTACCAAAAGGCGGCTCCTACTATGGCTGAAGCTGCAAGAGCAGCAAAGGAGCAAGAATTGACTAAACTTCGTGACGATCTGCAAAAGTACGAGCAAGATGCCCAGACATCTTACCAAAGAAAATTGCAAGAGCTTTTGGAGCCCGTGCAAACCAAGGTAATCAATGCCATAAATGCCGTAGCAGCAGAGAACAACTACACGCACATCCTTGCTGAAACAGCTGGTCAGTCTCCTATTCTCCTTTACACAAAGGAAGAAGATAAATTTACTGAATTGGTCTTGACAAAGTTGGGTATCCCACTTCCACAGAAACCAGCTCAAAAATAAGAATTCGACCGGCCCAGGAGGCCGGTTTTTTTATGACTAAAAAATCTCCCAAAGAAGTCCTACTGCAAAGTCAAGAACCACTCCTTGTTGACTTTTACGCAGATTGGTGTGGCCCCTGCCAGACATTAGCGCCAGTTCTGGATTGGGTTGTTGCCGAGCTAGAGGGAAAAGTCACCCTCTTCAAAGTCAATGTGGACAAGTATCCACAGCTTGCGCAACAGTTTGCCATTCGCTCCATTCCTCACCTCATGTTATTCAAAAGAGGAAAGATCTTATGGAGGAGGGGAGGCTTGCTCACCAGCGCAGAGCTAGTGAAGCAACTCAAAGGATATATCTAAAAAAAGGGGCTAAGCCCCTTTTTTTAGATATAATATTTCAAACGGATGACTTCTTGTTCGCTTAAGAACCGATAATGGCCTCTCTTCAAATCCTTTTTATCCAGGCCGGCATACATGACTCGATCCAAGGCTTCTACTTCGTAGCCCAAGTGAGCAAAAATTCGACGGACAATGCGATTTCTTCCGATGTGGATTTCTAATCCAAGAATGTTCCTATCCTTAGAAAGTACTTGCAAATCATCTACTTTCGCATCCCCATCCTCAAGGGTCAGCCCTTCCAAAATATCTTCCTCATCCTTAGCCGTCAAAGCCTTATTCAAGGTGACCTGATAAATTTTCTTGATCTCATTCGAAGGGTGAGAAAGCTTGGCTGCAAGTTCCCCATCATTGGTAAATACAAGCAAGCCTGTCGTATTTCTATCCAAACGACCTACCGGGAAAATTCGCTCCTCACAAGCATTTTCTACAAGCTTCATGACCGTCTTCCGTTCCATGGGATCTTCGGTAGTGGTGATAAAATCCTTAGGCTTATTTAGTAAGACATATACTGGCTTTTCAGGATTGATTTTCTTTCCTTGAAAGACTACGTGATCGGTCTTTTTCACCTTGTAGCCCATCTCTTTAATCACTTCACCATTGACCACAACAAGGCCTTTTAAGATGAGCTCATCGGCTTCTCTACGGCTACATATGCCCGAGTTGGCCACATACTTGTTGAGACGGATAAGATCTTCTGACTCCTTTTTATTCTTTTTTTGAGGAAGACTATCAAAATTATATTCTGGGCGATCAGCGTTCAGCTCTACAAATTTGTTTCTATTTTTACCAAATCCACGCTTTTCACCACTAGATTCCGGGCCAAAAGACTTGGTTTCTACTGCATAAACCGGCTGCTGGTCTTTTCCTCTACCTTTATAAACTCGCTTTTCCCCAGGTGCTAAACTGGGTTTTTCTGATGAAAAATCTTTTTTAAATCCCTTTTCCTTCCCGTAGCTAGAGCTCTTAGAAAACCCTTCTTTTTTATCTCCTGATCTGCTCCGCTCTGAATAGGGTTTTTTATCCCTGGATGTAGGATCAAACTTTTTTTCTGACCCATTATCCTTTTTGAATCGAGAGGGCTTATCACCAAATGGCTTTTTGGAAAAGGAAGAAGACTCTTTGCTTTCCCATTTCTTCGTGGCACCCGATTCTTTACGAGCAAACTTGCTACCAAAGCCTCTTTTTTCACCCCTATCTTCACCTCCTTTAGGTAAAGAAGAGCGCTCGCTCCGCTCCTCTTGTTGGCCTTTAAAAAATCTACCTTTGGATGAATCCGAAGAAGATGTCCCCTCTTTTCCTTTTTTGTCGTAGAGCTTCTTGCCCTCACCAAAAGACTTCCCCTTTCCTCGTCCTGTTCCTTCATCCCTTGAATTAGTAGCTCCACTGTTGGACCTGCTGCCTTTAGAAGTAGCTAGTCCCTTATTTTCATCGCTAAAAAATGGTTTTTTAGGATTATTTTTTTTCATGATGTTGCAGCATCACTGCTGTAGTTTTGTAAACGAATTTGTATTCTGGAGACCAAAGGTGTAAACTGACCACAAAGATACTCGGAAAGGAGCCAATACTGGCCCAATTTTCAAAATATTCGTTAGGCTTTGGCTTCGTTTTTATAATAATATTCTGTGGCACTTCGAACAGAGCCCTGTGCAAGTAGTAGCTCCTTCGCATTTTCATAGGATACACCGGTTGCTTCCATAATCATCTTGGTACCGCGGTCTATCAACTTCTCATTGGACAGTTGCATATCCACCATCTTATTTCCCTTGACGCGTCCTAGTTTGACCATCACTGCTGTAGAGATCATATTGAGCACCAGTTTTTGAGCAGTACCAGATTTCATACGTGTGCTTCCAGTAACAAATTCAGGTCCAACAACCACCTCAATTGGATAATCAACCGCCTGGCCTAGTAGCGAATCTGGGTTGCACGTAATCCCTGCCGTTAGCAAGCCCATCTCTTTTGCTTTCTTTACGCCTCCCAAAACATAGGGGGTACTTCCCGAGGCAGCAATACCAATGACCGTATCGTTGGCTGAAAAGCCAAAGGCTTGTATATCTTTCCATGCCTGTTCGAAATCGTCTTCAGCATGCTCTACCGCTTTCCGAATAGCCGCATCACCTCCTGCAATAAGCCCAATAACCCAATCGTGAGGCACTCCATAGGTAGGAGGGCATTCAGAGGCATCTAAGATCCCTAATCGCCCACTGGTACCTGCTCCTATATAGATTAGCCGACCCCCTTCACACATTCGAGGTACAATTTTATCAACCAAAGCAGCTATTTGCTCCAATTTGTCTTTAACTGCAGGCGCTACATTATGGTCTTCAGCATTGATTTTTTCAACCAATTCTTGGGTGCTCATTTGCTCTAAATTTTCATAATTAGAGCTGCTTTCGGTAATTTTTTTCATCGCATTTCCTGATGATAAAGGGTAAGTCCTGCAATCGGGCTTTCCAAAATCAGGCCCACATGTATGCCCCGATCTGTGGCTGCCTTCCGCAAGATGTCCGCATTGTAATACGCGATAGAACCTACAAAGTGAACTGGTTTATTTTGAAAATCCGTGTATTTGCAAACATGCTTGGTAAAGAAATTTTGAAACGCCTCGTAAAATAAGGCATAGCAATAAGGATCTGATTTGTGTTCGGTAATGAAGCGGCAGAAACTTGCCAAGTACCGATTAGGAAAAGGCTTTCGATATACCTGCTCTTGAATCCCATATTGGGAAAGTTGAAAGCGTTCGATTACCTCTAGTCGAATAGAGGAAGGCATCTCCTCATGAATAAAGTCTTGGAGGAACTTTCTGCCTACATCACTTCCGCTTCCTTCATCTCCAAGGATATAGCCTGCTGCAGGCCGAGAGAAAACTATATTTTTTCCATCGTAATCACAGCTATTGGAGCCTGTACCTAAAATACAAGCAATGCCCGTATGATGGCCGCAGGTAGCTTTGGCTGCAGCCAAAAGATCATGGTTAATCTGAATTTTGGCTTTTAAAAAAATCCCCCGCAGGGCCTGCTGAACTTCAATTTGCTTCTCTGGAGCAGAACATCCTGCCCCATAGTAATAGATCTCTTCAATTTCATCGGAGAGATTCAACAAAAATTCCTGTTTCAACTGCTGCGTCATCTCTTCTACGCTCAGGTAATACGGATTAAACCCTATCCCCCGAAATTGACTGATTTGACCGTCCTTATGGATTACCCGCCAATCGGTTTTACTTGACCCACTATCTGCTATTAAAATCATCTGGATGTAAATGGCCTATGGCCTCAAATTTTTCAAATACTTTTTCGGTATGGGGAGCTTCCCCAAGTTCTGGGGTCAAATCTTGCCCTGCCCAATGTTCGTAATGCCTTCCATTTTTCCACAATTTGGAATGGGTTACATCGTAAATAATCCCTTTAAAGGCTACCCAAATTTCTGGTTTATCTTGACCATTCCGCAGCGCTAGTTGCTGCCGGGTGTAGCGATTCATCAATAAAGTTTGATTTGTGCAGTAATCCAGCGCTCGGGAATCTCTCCTTGCTGCGCTTGTTGGTAATCCGAATAGCTACAAGGAACAATACTCACTCGCTCGAATCGGCTAGCATCATTGTAAGGGATTTCCATCCACCACTTTCCACTGCGTTTACTTTTGTAGAAAACCATGGTATTGGGCTTGGGTTCCATAGAAACCATATATTTTAGGTAGGCAGCACTCTTAAAAGAAAGGCTATCTGTTCTACTGTAAAATCCTTCTATAAAGTACCAGATCATTACAGCCGCCGCCTGGGCAGTCTTATTATGCATATCGTCGAAATAGGGGTCATACCCATAGATCCCAAATGAGCTCAATTTTTCGTTTGCCCCTGCAAACCAACAAATCTGACTGGCCTCCTCACCCGATAGTCCAAAGGGTTGTGTATCTACTGCACCTGGCGCAAATGCAGATTGAATCGCGCACAAATCAAAGCTTACTAAATCTGCATCACGAATCAAAGGCTCAATTTCTTTGAAATTATCCCGCAGCTGTCCCAGCCGTACATTTTCAAAGTAGAGTTTCTCCAAAGCAGCTACCAAAGTAGGATCCACTAAAAAACTTTGAAAAGCTATGTGCGTCGAAGAAAATAAGAAATTAGGCTGGTGCAGGATAATCTCTTGGGTATGTCGATCACTCTCTGGTCCTGCCTCTTCCATATCGATTTTGGAATCCACAGTAAGTAGCGTGACCAGCTTTTTCAATTTTTGATAGGCCAGATATTGCCCATAATCAAGGTCATGTGAGCCTCCAAAAAAGATGGGTAAAATCTGTTGCCTCATTAAATAATCCCCTACCCGACGAATATTTTGATAGGTATCATTGAGGCTTTCCCCAGAGATAAGATCCCCTAAATCCGCAATTTGATATGGAATGGGTCCTTTTTTTAGCTTGTATAACTTCTCTCGAATTTCAGAGCTTGCCCTAGCAATGCTTTCAGATCGCTTCGCTCCCCTACTTTCTTTCAAGCCCACTAGCGCAATTTGAATGCCTTTGAGATCTGGGAAGCCATGGTAGTGAATGGATAACTGATTAAAAAGGGAATTTTCAAGGTAGCCTTTTTCTAAAAGAGCAGATTCTATAGGATCAAAAAAAGAAGAAATAGTCATGGAAAGTCTTTGGGTTTTTAAAACTAGTCAAAAATTATACCTAAAAAAAAATCCTGCAGTTGCAGGATTTTTTATATCGACTTAACCACCAAAATCGTCAAATCGAATATTTTCATTTGGAATGCCAAAATCATCAAGCAATTTAAGCACCGCGGTGTTCATTAATGGAGGACCACATAGGTAGTATTCTACCTCATCTGGCTCAGGGTGATTTTTGAGGTAATTTTCAAATAATACCTGATGGATGAATCCTACATAACCATCTGCTTCCCGATCTTCCAGAGAGGTTTTAATCTTCCAATTATCCTCTGGAAGTGGTTCAGAAAGACCTACGTGAAAGTTGAAATTCTCAAATTCCTTTTCGATTTCTCTGAAGTGAGGTACATAGAAGAGTTCTTTCTTCGAACGACCCCCATACCAATAGGAAACCTTTCGAGACGTTTTTTCAGTATGGAACAAATGAAATATCTGCGCTCGTAGCGGAGCCATACCTGCGCCACCTCCGATATAGATCATTTCCCTTTGGGTTGGATTGATATGGAATTCTCCAAAAGGTCCTGAGATCATCACTTTATCTCCTGGCTTGCATCCAAATACGTAAGAGGAGCAGACCCCAGGATTGACATCCATCCAACGGTTGTTTGCTCGGTCCCAAGGCGGAGTTGCAATACGAATCGTTAACATCACGATATTGCCTTCAGCAGGGTGATTGGCCATGGAATACGCTCGAAACAAAGGCTCATCGTTTTTCATTACCAAGTTCCACAGTCCGAATTTATCCCAATCGCTTTTGTATACATCGGCAGGGTGGCCCAACTCAGGATGAGGAATGATGTCCATGTCCTTGAAGTTGACTTTGATTGTTGGAACATCCACCTGGATATATCCACCTGCTTCAAAGTGAAGGATTTCCCCCTCAGGAAGTTTTACTTTAAATTCTTTAATAAACGTGGAAACATTGTAGTTGGAGATTACCTCACACTCCCACTTTTTGATACCGAAGATTTCTTCAGGAACACGGATTTTCATATCCTGCTTAACTTTCACTTGGCAAGCCAAACGAATATGTCCCTGCTGCTCCGCACGACTCAAGTGGCCAACTTCCGTAGGCAATACATCCCCACCTCCATCGTCCACGATGCACTTGCACATCGCACAGGTACCCCCTCCACCACAGGCAGAAGGAAGAAAGATTTTTTGATTACCTAAGGTGGAAAGCAAGCTAGACCCCGCAGAGGCAATAATTGGGTTGCTTTCGTCCCCGTTGATGATAATCTTTACATCTCCAGAATTCACCAGTTTAGACTGGGCAAAAAGGAGGATAAATACCAGTAGCAGAATGATCGCAGTAAACGCTACAATGGAAGTAATAATTACAGAACCCATGAAATCTTATTTTTTTCTTTTTCGTAGGAAAACCCCGTTTTTGGGAGTACAAATATATTTATTAATCAGGAATGGACGCCAAAGATGAACGCAAATTTGGAGGTGATTTCTGACTTCTTACTTGTATTCTAACTGATTAATTACTCAATAGTTTGAGCAAAGTACTCAGCTTTAATTTCAACAGTCGTCTATCGACAATGAAATCAAGAAAACCGTGTTCCAACACAAATTCGGAACTCTGAAATCCTTTGGGTAAATCTTTGCCGATAGTCTCTCGAATTACGCGTGGGCCAGCAAATCCAATCAAGGCTCCTGGTTCAGCAATGTTGAAATCGCCCAACATGGCATAAGATGCAGTGACCCCACCTGTAGTAGGGTCGGTAAGTAGGGAGATGTAGGGGATTCCTGCTTTCTCCAGTAGGGTCAGTTTGGCAGAGGTCTTTGCCATTTGCATCAAGGAAAATCCTGCTTCCATCATTCGCGCCCCTCCTGATTTGGAAATCATTAGGAATGGAATTTTATGCTTCGTGGCATGGTCTATCGCTCGGGCAATTTTTTCTCCTACTACCGAACCCATAGAACCTCCAATAAAGTTAAAATCCATGCTTGCGATTACTAGCTCTAAGCCGTTCATTTTGCCATAGGCTACTCTCACGGCATCGTTTAATTCGGATTTGCTGATGGTAGCCTCAATTCTAGATGCATAGGATTTGGTATCCACAAAATTCAAAGGATCTCCCGACTTCATCCCCTCGTCTAATTCGGTAAAGGTATTGTTATCAAAAAGTATTTCGAAATATTCCTTTGAACCAATTTTTACGTGAAAATCATCATTTGGGGATACATAGGCATTATTTTTCAATTCACGGGTATGAACGATTATACCGTTAGGGGTCTTAAACCACAGACCATCAGGTGCATCTTTTTTTTCCGCAGTGGACGTTTTAATTCCTTTGTCAGTTCTCTTAAACCAAGCCATTTAACTAGTTTGAATGTTCTTACGTCACAAAGGTGACAAATTTAGTTTGAAACTCTCATAATTAAAATTTTCTTGGCAACTCCAGTTTAGAACGAATGCACCATTGATCGAAATTCACTTTTTCTAGGGATTATTTTTTAGTACTTTGAATTTGGTTAATATCCCTCTTCTTACCCACGAACCAGCAAATAACCATGAGTCTGTCCTTAATCTTACTGATTTCAGCAATTATCCTTTTACTTGCCTATCGGATTTATGGTAAATATGTATACAACAAATTTGGGCTCAATGATAACCGAAAGGCCCCTTCGCATACCCATCGGGATGGCATAGATTACGAGCCAAGCAAGCCAATTGTAGTGCTCGGCCACCACTTTGCCTCTATAGCGGGAGCAGGGCCCATTGTGGGGCCAATCATCGCAGTCACTTTTGGTTGGGTCCCAGCGGTGATCTGGATTTTGGTAGGAGGGATTTTCTTTGGTGCCGTCCATGATTTGGGAAGTATGGCTGCCTCCCTCCGAACTGAAGGAAAATCCATCGGTGTAATTATTCGTAATCAAATCGGGATTAGGGGCAAACAACTATTTATTCTCTTCAGTTTTTCCACGCTCATCCTAGTCATCGGAGTCTTTTCAGACATCATCGCAAAAACCTTTGTGGCCAATCCAGGGGTGGGCTCTGCCTCCATTCTTTTTATTTTCTTGGCCATCGCTTTTGGATTTGCCAATAAATTGCTGGGCAATAAAACCATAAGCTTTGTACTAATTACCATCGTTGGAGTAGTACTAATGTACTACTTTGTCTACCTAGGAACCCAGATCCCCTTAGCTTTAACCTACCCCATTTGGGTCGGAGGTTTATTGGTATATGCCTTCATTGCTTCTGTTACGCCCGTATCCTTGTTGCTGCAGCCTCGAGATTACCTGAACAGCTTCTTGCTCTATGGCTTAATGATTACCGCAGTGGCTGGGGTTTTCGTTGCAAACCCTACCATTAAGATGAGTACAGAAGTAAACCTTTCTAGCGAAAGTTTGGGTTACTTCTTCCCTGTTTTGTTTGTAACCATCGCTTGTGGAGCCATTTCTGGATTTCACTCCTTGGTAGCTTCTGGTACGACCTCCAAGCAGTTGGACAAGGAAAGTGATGCCAAGCTAGTAGGCTTTGGAGGAATGCTTATCGAATCCTTTCTAGCCATCATTTCTGTTGGGGCCGTTGTAATCCTGAGTAAGCAAGAATATACTGAGCGCCTTGGTGTAGAAGGACCAGTTGCTCTTTTTTCTACTGGTCTAGGAGGAATGATTGCTAGTTTGGGTTTACCCGAAACCTTTGCCGTAGGATTTGTGGCCTTGACGGTTTCCGCATTTGCACTGACTACCCTAGATACCTGCACCCGATTGGCTCGATTTACCTTGAAGGAATACTTTGAAGATATGCCGCAGCCTGCTGCACAAGTGATTGCCAAAAATCGCTACCTATCTACGACCATAGTCGTCATCCTCTCCGTGCTTTTACTGGCATCAGGAGAGTTTGAAAAGCTATGGCCCATCTTCGGATCTGCCAACCAGCTCCTAGCAGCCCTCGCCTTGCTAACCATCGGCGTATGGCTAATTAAAAAGAATATCTCCGCTACCTTTGTGACCATCCCCATGTTTTTCATGTTTACGGTTACCCTTGCTTCATTGGGATTATTTGCATGGAAAAACTTCCAAGATGAGGGCTATATTCTTGCAGGCATTGCCTCCATTTTGTTTGTGCTGGCCATAGCATTAATTCTTTTGGCCATCCGAAGTCTAAAAAAAGAGGTCAAAGCACCTAAAGACCCGCATTGACCTCGTTAATTCATTATTGCTTTAGTTCAAAAGGCGAGGAAACTAGCTTGGGTATTCGCTAAGCAAGTCCAAAATTGATGAGGTAATCTGCAAAAGCAGCATCTCCATGTCGGTCGCTTGAAATTCCTCTTGATTGGCCAAGTAAGGAGCATTCAAGGGTATTTCAAGAATTTGCTCTTCCAGCTGTACTTGCTGCTCCCCATAGATTTGATCCATCCAATTTCGCTCTAGGGATACATTGGCGGAGAGGTACACCGCATAGTGTCCAAAGTGAAAGAAGACAAAGCAAAAAAGGAGCGCTATGGCAACTGCGTTTTTCAATTCGGAGATTGTTTAACCAAAAATTGAAAGAAATGCGGTGAAAAACAATGCTAGGCCACAAGTTTCTCCCTAAAGGAGTCCTACCCAATAATCTGACACACAAAACTCAATCCCAAAAAGATTAGCGTGACAGTACCATAAAACTGAATGACCTTCAGTCGATTAAATCGGGCCATAAACCAGAGTACCAGCACTGGGCGAACTAACCCTATGGTCAACAAGGCAGCAGCACACAACGCTAAGCCTAGAAAAAGTAGATGAAGTCCTTCTAGCATGCCCTAAAACTAAAAAAGGAATGGTGATTGCCATTCCTTTTAGAGTACTCTTTTTTCAATCTTATTTCTTAATCTTGATTTCTTGCATTTCATATCCTTCAATGGTATCGTCGATTTCGATATTGTTGTAGTTTTTGATAGAAATACCACACTCGTAACCAGCTTTAACCTCAGAAACATCATCCTTGAAGCGCTTTAGCTGATCGATCTCACCTTCATAGATAACAATACCGGCTCGAATGATACGGATTTTATTTTTTCTAGTAATAAATCCATCCGTGACATAAGATCCTGCAACCGTACCCACTTTCGTGATTTTAAACACTTCACGAACGGTGATATTACCCGTAATAACTTCTTCATATTCTGGCTCCAACATTCCTTCGATCGCATCTTTGATTTGATTGATCGCATCATAAATGATGGAATAGTGGCGGATCTCAATCTCTTCTTGTTCTGCTAGCTTTTTCGCATTGGAAGACGGACGAACCTGGAATCCAATGATAATCGCATCCGCGGCTGAAGCTAGAAGTACATCCGATTCGGAAATCTGACCCACCCCTTTGTGTATGATGCTTACCTTCACCTCATCCTTAGAAAGCTTGAGCAAGGAATCAGAAAGTGCTTCGACCGAACCGTCCACGTCACCTTTGATAATGATGTTGAGTTCCTTGAAACTTCCGATAGCCAGTCGACGACCGATTTCGTCCAAGGTAATGTGCTTTTTGGTACGCAAGCTTTGTTCGCGCTGGATTTGCTCTCTAGAATTTGCAATCTCTCTAGCCTCCCGTTCTGTATCGAATACCTTGATGGTATCTCCTGCCTGAGGAGCACCACCCAATCCCAATACCTGAACTGGAGTAGAAGGACCTGCTTCTTTCAATTTTTTTCCTTTGTGGTCAAACATCGCTTTCACACGACCGTAATGCTGTCCAGCGAGCATGACATCTCCAATTCTCAGGGTCCCTGCCTGTACCATTATGGTGGATACATACCCTCTACCCTTATCTAAGGAGGCTTCAATTACAGACCCTAACGCATTTTTGTCTGGATTCGCTTTCAATTCCAAGATTTCCGATTCAAGCAATACTTTTTCAAGAAGTTCATCTACACCTTGCCCTGTCTTCGCTGAAATTTCTTGAGACTGGTATTTTCCGCCCCAATCTTCAACCAATAGGTTCATATTGGCTAACTCTTCCTTGATTTTCTCAGGGCGAGCATTGGGTTTATCCATCTTATTGATGGCAAAAATCATGGGTACACCAGCTACTTGAGCATGGTTGATGGCTTCCTTGGTTTGAGGCATGATGCTATCATCCGCAGCAATCACAATGATTGCCACGTCTGTGATTTTGGCACCGCGCGCTCTCATCGCGGTAAAGGCCTCATGACCTGGGGTATCTAGGAAGGCAATTTTATTTCCGTTCTTGGTAATTACATCGTATGCTCCTATGTGCTGAGTAATCCCTCCAGCTTCTGCTGCAGTCACTTTAGACATACGAATAAAATCTAGCAAAGAGGTTTTACCGTGATCGACATGTCCCATGATGGTGACAATTGGCGCTCTTTCTTCGAGTTCCTCATCGGTATCTGGTACCTCTTCTTCCATCTCATCTTCGATGGATTTGGTGAATTCAACGTCAAACCCAAACTCATCAGCAATGATAGTGATAGCTTCTGCATCTAGCCGTTGGTTGATGGATACAAACATCCCTAGAGACAAGCATGCAGATATAATTTGGTTGACCGAAACATCTAAAAGTGATGCCAAGTCATTGGCAGAAATAAATTCGGTCACTTTCAAGATTTTTACCTCATCGCCATCGGTTTCTACATTGAGGTCACGTTCGGCACGTTTGTCGCGTTTAGATTTGGTTTTTCCACCTGGCTTATTGCCTTGAAGCCTAGCAAGGGTTTGCTTGATTTGATCTTGGATTTCCTTTGGGGTTGGCTCCGCCTTTTGAATACGCTGCTGCGGGCTGCCGCCTGCTGGACGTGGCTGACCAGATCTATTTGGCTGGATAGGTCTTCCACTTCTTTGGTCCTGAGGACGATTTGGTGCACCTGGAACTTGTCTTGCAGGATTTGGTGCACCTGGCTTGCTGTCAATACGTTTTCTAGGACGTTTCTTATCTTTCCCTCTCTCATCGGAAGAAGCTACAGGCCCTCCTTTTTTCTTAGTTTTATCTGAGGGAAGCTCAATTTTACCGAGTACAGTAAGTCCTTTAAGAGAATCTGCTTTTGCAGAGATAATTTTATCTGGAGCCCCTGCCACTGCTTGGTTTAAGCTTGGCACTTCAACTACCGTAGGCGCAGGGGAAGGAACAGAGGCAAGGAGAGTTGGAACTGAATCAGAAACCGAATCTGGCTTTTTTTCTTCTTGCTTAGGTGCTGGACTTGGTTTCGATTGAGGGGTCGGCAGCGGTTTTGCTGGCTTTTTGTCAAGGTCCACCTTGCCTAAAATGCGAATTCCCTCCAATTTAGGTACTTCAGGAGCTGCTTTTTCTACAACTGGCTCTGGAGCTTTAACAACAGGGGTAGAGGAAATTTTTAGCTCAGGAATAGGCTCTACGGCTTTTTCCTGCTTCGGCAGATCCTGCTCCGATGCTACAGGCTCATGACGCTTTCCGATGGAAAGGTGAGAGGCCTCTTCTTTTTCAAGAGCAAAGGACTTGAATTCCTTTTCTAACATGGACACTTGGTCCAAAGTGATTTTAGAATTAGGATTATTCTCCACCTCATAGCCCTTTTTAGCCAAGGACTCAACAATGGTTGACGTACCCACGTTGAGTTTTCTGGCTATCTGGCCTAATCGCATCATTTTTTCTTCTGACATAAGCAAAAACCTCTTTCGAAATCTTAAGTAAAATTAAGTTAATCCTCGGGGTTAAAGCCCCTTATTGGTCAAATTCTGTTCTAAGAATTCGGAAAATTTCGTCGATGGTCACTTCTTCCAACTCCGTTCTGCGAATCAAATCTTCCTTACTTAGTACCAACACACTCTTTGCAGTATCTAGGCCAGTCTTTTTAAGTTCATCAATAATCCATTGATCGATCTCATCCGAGAACTCATTCAAGTCCACATCTTCTTCTTCGTGATCGTTCAACTCACGGAACACATCGATTTCGTAGCCCACCAATCGGCTTGCTAGTTTAATGTTAAAGCCCCCTTTTCCAATGGCTAATGAAACCTGATCTGGCTTCAAAAAAACAGAAATTCGTTTGGACTCCTTATTGATGGATAGAGAGGAAACTTTTGCTGGGCTCAAGGCACGGGATACATACAGATCTAAATTCTCCGTGAAATTGATCACGTCAATATTTTCATTCTGTAGTTCACGCACCACTGCATGAATTCGAGATCCTTTCATCCCCACGCAAGCACCTACTGGATCGATACGGTCATCATAAGATTCTACCGCTACTTTGGCGCGCTCCCCTGGCTCTCGGACCACCTTAACAATAGTGATCAAACCATCATAGACCTCTGGCACCTCATTTTCAAAAAGTCTTTCCAAGAAAACGGGAGATGTACGAGACAAAATCACTTTGGGATTTCCATTGGTCATGTCTACACTATGAACAATTGATTTTACGGAATCTCCTTTTCTAAACCGATCCTTGGAGATTTGTTCGCCCTTGGGTAGGATCAACTCATTGCCTTCGTTGTCGATCATAAGAATTTCACGTCCTAAAATCTGATAAACTTCGGCTGAAATTATTTCTCCTACCTGCTCCTCGTATTTGCTAAATAGAATATCTTTTTCAAGGTCCTTAATACGCTGGATCAGGGTTTGACGTGCCATTTGAACTGCCCGTCTTCCGAATTCTTCCAGTTCTATTTTTTCAAAGACCTCTTCACCTACTTCAAAGTCAGGTTCAATTTTTTTGGCATCGGAAAGGCTAATTTTATCAAAGTCCCAGATATCCTCTGAATTATCATCTACAATTTCTCGAATTCTGAAAATTTCCAAATCTCCTTTGTCAGCATTGATAGTCACATCAAAATTCTCGTCCGATTCAAACTTCTTGCGAATCATCGCTCTAAATACATCTTCCAGAATGCGGATCATAGTTGGACGATCGACATTTTTAGATATCGCAAACTCTGCGAAGGATTCAATTAAGATTTTTGCATCCATTGGTATTAGTTAAAAGATACTTGTACGATAGATTTTTTTATTTCATTGGAGGAGATACTACGCTCCTCTTCGACACTTTTTTTACCTTTTTCTTTTTTGGTAACCATCAACTTAATCCCCTGCTCTTCAACTTCCTTTAATTTTCCCAGCACTTCTTCCCCAGTGAGTAGGTAGGCCTTAAGAGATCGCCCTACATTCTTAAGGTACTGTCGTTTTTCTGTAAGGGGATAATCCAAACCAGGTGAAGATACCTCAAGAGTGTATGCTTCCTCCAAAATTGCATTAGTCTCCATTTCTCCCGCCAAAGCCCTACTAAGTGATGCGCAAGAAGCGATAGTCATCCCTTGATCGGCATCTACCAAAATGAGAATCTTTGTTTTGTCAACAACTCGTTCGATCTTCACCTCCACAATAAAATGTGTTGCATCGGGAAGGTGCTTTTCGACTAGGTCTAGGATCACATGCTTTAGGTCACTCATACACTAGGATAATGAAAGAGGGGACTGTTGTCCCCTCTAGAAACTTTAGAATACCGCACAAAAGTAATGGAAAGATTGACGAAATACAAAACAGGTCATAGAATGCTCCTAATTTTTACTTAAATTCAAATCATTGCTTTGGCAAATTTACTTTAAACAACAATCCGCTTTCAATTCTATCCGTCCAAAACAAAAAATCTCCTTTCTCTCTGTTTTATCGATTTAAGGTAATATTTTTGTTGCTTCTTGGGCAAAAAGATAGTGAATAAGAACTATCCTAAACATTCATTGCCAAGTTCAAAGTCAAAAAAAATTAAGAATGGGACTATTTGATTTTTTCTCAAGTGATATCGCCATTGATTTGGGTACCGCAAATACCCTCATCATCCATAAAGATAAAATAGTGGTAGATGAGCCATCAATCATTGCCATTGACAAAACCAACAATCGCGTATTGGCTGTGGGAAGAGAGGCAATGAATATGCACGAAAAAACTCATGAAAACATCAAGACCATACGCCCTCTGAAAGACGGAGTGATTGCAGACTTCTATGCTGCAGAACAAATGATCCGTGGATTAATAAAAATGATCCCTGGACAGAAAAAAGGCCTGTTTCCGCAGTCCCATAAGATGGTAATTTGTATCCCCTCTGGCATCACCGAAGTAGAGAAAAGAGCAGTGCGCGACTCTGCCGAGCATGCGGGGGCCAAGGAGGTATACATGATTTATGAACCAATAGCAGCAGCCATAGGAATCGGTATTGATATTGAAAAACCAATGGGATCCATGATCGTGGACATTGGAGGCGGTACCACAGAAATTGCACTTATCGCTTTGTCTGGGATAGTTGCTGACCAGTCTATCCGTATAGCAGGGGATACCTTTACCAAGGATATCTTGGACTACATGAGAAGACAGCACAACCTATTAATCGGCGAGCGTACTGCGGAGAAGGTGAAAATTGCTATTGGCTCTGCGCTTACTGAATTGGATGACGCGCCAGATGATTACGAGATTCGAGGGCGAGATTTGATGACTGGAATTCCAAAAGTAATCAAGGTATCCTATTCTGAAATTGCTTTTGCATTGGATAAATCAGTTTCCAAAATTGAGGAAGCAGTATTGAAAGCATTGGAAATCGCTCCACCCGAATTATCAGCAGATATTTACGATAATGGCATTCATCTCACTGGTGGTGGTGCGTTATTGAAAGGACTAGATAAGCGTATGCACCAAAAAACGAAGCTTCCTATTCACATTGCAGAAGATCCCTTAAGAGCCGTTGTTCGTGGTACGGGCACTGCGCTTAAAAATATTCAAAACTTCCGAACCGTTCTGATGACCTAATTTTTGAATGCTACGCATCTTTCAGTTCCTTTACCAAATACGTTCATTTTTACTTTTCGCGTTGCTAGAGTTTTTGGCGGTTTGGATGATCGTCTCAAATAATTCTCCCCAAGGTGCTGCATTATTTAATACTTCAAATAAATTAATTGGAGATGCTCTCCAAAAGCAGGCAGATGTAGTCCAGTTTTTCTCTTTGGCAGATGCCAATGTAGAACTAATTTCAGAGAATGCTCTTTTAAGACAGCAACTATTGGGCCTTCAAGTAACACCAGACAGCCTACCTTTGGCAATTGATTCGACCTTGAAAGCCAACTTTGAATTCAAGGGAGCTCGGGTAATCGCAAACTCCTTGCGTTTTTCTCAAAATTACCTCACCCTTAATAAAGGGGCGGAAGATGGCATCAAGCCTGGCATGGGTATTTTTAACTCTCAAGGGGTAGTAGGAAGGGTCAAATCTGTGTCAGAAAATTATGCAGTTGCATTTTCAATGCTGAATACCGGCCTACTAATTTCTGCCAAAATCAAATCCTTGGATGTTTTCGGGTCTGTTCAGTGGGATGGTGGTAATGCCTCTGAAGTACAGCTACTTTATGTGCCTCGACATGTAAAAGCGAATAAAGGGGATACCATTATCACTTCAGGCTTCAACGCTGTATTCCCAGAAGGAATCCTGATCGGACAACTTTCAAAAGTAGAAGTCAATAAAAAAGATCCCAATTATTTAGCACTTACTATAAAACTAAGCACTGATTTTAGTAAATTAACCTACGTCTATTTGGTGGAAAATATCCAATTTCAAGAGATAGACTCGCTTTACCGCCAATCCGATTTGACTAATGAATATTAGAAACATGATATCGTACAGCTTATTGATTCTGGTTTTAGGATTGGTTCAGATTCTATTTCTAAAAAATCTTGCTGTCTTTGGGCATGCCTTTGGGTTTTTGTATCTTCTTGGTGTATTAATTTTACCAAGTACCATTCGTACCATTCCGTTGATGTTGATTGCATTTTGCCTTGGATTTGTCTTGGATATATTCTTTGAAACAATTGGTATGCATACGGCTGCTGCAACTTTGTTTGCATTTCTGAAGCCCATTTGGCTCAAAGCCGCTAGCCCTACTGGAGGCTTTGATGAAGCGGAAGAGCCCAGCCTCGGCCAGATAGGATTTGGACGCTACATTAGCTACGCCTTCCCACTCCTATTTGTGTATTCCCTTGCTTTTTTTGTTGCAGACCAATTGGGGACTGGCAGATTTTTTGGAATACTGAGCAAAAGCTTCTTTTCCGCGCTATTCACGCTGCTACTTACCCTTGTGGTGCAGTTGCTATTCTTCAGTCGTAAACGAGGTATCTCATGAGAGACCAACGTCCTACCGTCATCCTTTTAGTCATTTTTTTATTAAGTGGAATCTTGCTTGTCAAGCTATTTGCCATCCAAGTTCTAGATGACAGCTTCCTAAAAAGAGCAGAAAGTAATGCTATCCAACGAATCGTCGATCACCCTTACCGAGGATTGGTCTATGATCGTTCGGGAAAATTGATGGTATTCAACAACCCAATCTTTGATTTGATGGTTGTCCCCCGTGAATTCCAAGTAGGCGATACGGCCAAATTTTGCGAGCTCTTTAGAATCAGTAAAGAGCAGCTAATCGAAGGATATGCTGCAGCAAAAAGCTACTCCAAAGTAAAGCCGTCCCCACTGATCAAGCAGCTCTCCACAACCGATTTTGCTCGTATTCAAGATTTTTTGGTGGACTATCCGGGATTATTTATTCTTACCCGATCCGTCAGGTCTTATCCTACTCCTACCGCTGCACATGCCTTGGGCTATATTGGAGAGATTAGTGGGGTGCAACTGGAAAAGGATACGGTAGAGTATTATGCCCAAGGAGATTATGTAGGATTAAGTGGCCTGGAAAAATTCTATGAAAAAGAAATGCGAGGGAAAAAGGGAGTGAAGTACAAGATGGTCAATGTCCTTGGAGTGGACAAAGGGCCATTTAAGGAAGGAGAATACGACACCATATCCATCGCGGGCAAAAACCTTATTTCCACTATTGACCTAGATTTACAGCGTTACGGAGAGTTGCTAATGAATGGTAAAACAGGTTCTGTGGTAGCAATTGAACCCAAAACTGGAGAGATTTTGGCCATGATTTCAGCTCCATTTTATGACCCAAATCAACTGACCGGAGCTGAGTTTGGCAAAACTTACAAAAATCTAAATAAAGACAATTCTAAGCCACTATTTAATAGACCCATCATGGCTACCTATCCTCCTGGGTCTATCTTCAAGATCGTGCAGAGCTTAATTGGACTGCAGGAAGGCGTCTTAACCCCAAATACCACTTTTGGATGCAATCGGTCCTTGGTTGCCTGCCACAACCATCCCAATCCAGTTAATTTGTTTGGAGCCATTCAGAATTCTTGCAATCCTTACTACCACCAAGCTTTTCGTCAGATAATCAACCGAGAGGTATCCTCCAACACCTTTAAAGACACCGAAATCGGATTGAATGCCTGGCGAGAAAGTGTTTTGAAATTTGGATTGGGTAGTCCCCTAGGTATAGATATGAGCGGGGAAAAGGGGGGAGACATCCCCTCCAGCAAGTTGTATGACCGCATCTACGGCGTAGGACATTGGAAATACTCCACCATCTATTCACTATCCATAGGCCAAGGGGAAATGCAAGTGACCCCGCTTCAGATGGCCAATCTAGCAGCTATATTCGCAAATAAAGGATTTTACTATACCCCACATCTAGTCAAAGCCATCGATGGGGATCCTGAAAAAATACCAGCTAAATTCCGACAAAAAATTTCAGTGGGTATTGATGTCCGCCACTTTGATCTTATTCAGGATGCCATGGTAGAAGCCATCTACGGGACTGCCGCCCGCGCAGTTATAGCCGACTTGGTAATCGCTGGAAAAACAGGGACTGCACAAAACCCACATGGAGAGGACCACTCCGTCTTTATCGCCTTTGCTCCGAAGGATAATCCAAAAATTGCCATTGCGGTCTATGTAGAAAATGCAGGATGGGGAGGTAGGGCCGCTGCAAGTACTGCATCCTTGATGATTGAGAAATATATACGAAGAACTATCGCCCGCCCTGATTTACAAGAATATGTGATCGCAGGCAATTTCAAATAAATGAAAGAATCCGAGGTTCAAATCAATCGAGTCGACTGGATCGCAGTTTCCATCTACTTTGCATTGGTCATCATAGGCTGGTTCAACATCTATGCAGTCATTTACGACAGCCAGGTGGAAAAGAGCATCTTCGATTTTTCTATCAGCTCAGGAAAGCAGCTAGTTTGGATTGGTACGGCCATCGGCCTGATCACTTTGATTATGGTGGCAGATTACCGCTTTTTCGAAAATCTATCCTTAGTCATTTACCTTATATTCCTTCTGATCCTTATAGTAACCCCAATTTTTGGGAAGGAAGTCAATGGACAAATTCTATCTATAGGCGTAGGGGAGTTCCGCATTCAACCAGGTGAATTTGCAAAATTTGCTACTGCCTTAGCCTTAGCCAAGGTAATGGAACGGCCTACTTTTGACTTGAGCAAACGAAACTACCAAGCAATTGCTTTTGGAGTTCTTTTGATTCCAATAGCCTTGATCTTGATGCAGCCCGATACAGGTACCGCCATGGTATACTTTTCTTTGCTAATCATGTTTTACAGAGAGGGGCTTCCCCAATGGTACTATGGATTGGGTATTGGATCGGTCAGCATCACACTACTTGCCTTGGGCATAGACAATAATATTTACTTGACGGCAGTGATCATCTTGGTCGTGGGTGGATTGATTTATTTGGGTAAAAAATCTTGGCAGCGAATACTAGCCTTCTCCTTAATCGGGATTGGACTGATTGCCTACATTTACTCTATCGATTTTGTAGTTTCTAAGCTCCCTCCTCACCAGCAAAATCGAGTTATGGTTCTCTTCAATCCAGATATCGATCCACTGGGCGTAGGATGGAATGTAACCCAGTCTAAAATCGCTATTGGATCTGGAGGCTTTTTTGGAAAGGGATACCTCGAAGGAACTCAAACTAAGTTTGACTTTGTCCCCGAGCAAGATACAGACTTTATCTTTTGTACACTCGGCGAAGAATTTGGTTGGCTGGGAAGTTTGGTTGTGATTGGCTTATTCGTTGGCCTTTTGTATCGCCTAGTGATCATGGCGGAACGACAAAAAACTCGATTTTCTAGAATCTATGGATATGGAGTGATCTCTATCCTACTCTTCCACTTTATGATTAATATCGCTATGACCATCGGCCTCTTTCCTGTCGTGGGGATCCCTCTCCCTTTTTTCAGTTATGGGGGATCTTCACTTTGGTCCTTTACAGTCTTACTATTTATCTTCATTAAGCTAGATTCTTCGCGTGCTTCCCAGCTGGGAAGAATAAGCTAAATATTACGATCAACAGGGGCAAAAAAAGAGGCTTTACCACTCTTTTTTTGAAATAATCCTAACGTACAAACTTCCGATAGACTTGCTGCATAAATTCAAACACTTCTTCGGATTCAACATCCCAGCCTAGCTCAAACACAAATCGATCATTAATCAGTTCTACCGCAGCTTCAAAGGAACTTAGCTCATCCACCGATTTTAAAGCATACCGAAGCAAGTCGGCATTACCATCGAACAATTCTTTAGTAAACATAAAGCGCTGATTTAAGGCAAGGCTTTCAGCCAGCTCCCCCAAGATCCCTTTCATTACTTTGTAGGTTTCTGTGGCAAACAAAGCCTGCAAATGAGCCGCATCTAATCCCTTTACACTTGCAGCAACCCCCGAGTAAGTTTCAATTTTTTCTGATCCTTCGGCATACATCTTTTCTTCAGGTAGTTCGTATAGGGCATCTTCTTCATCTACTTCTTTTAGTTCAAAATGAGGGGATTCTTCCCCCTGTTCGGCCTCAGGCAATTCTTCTTCACTTTCCTCGATAAGGCTCGTCACTTTACCCCAAAACGTATCCAAATCAAAAGCTAAGGTATCACCTAAGGTTGCTAATAGCTCTTGCGCAGAATCCAAGTCCCCTTTTAGTGACTGAAAGTTGGCCAAAATAGCCTCTTGGTAGCTTCCCAATTCTAAACCAATCCCTGCTTTATCAATTAGTCCCGTCACTAGCTTTTCGTTCCACTTGAAGTACTTTTTGTTTTCCTTTAGGTACTCACTGATTTTTCCAGCCGGTGCTTTTTCCAGCTCTTTTTGGTAGAAGGTAAGGGGATCTGTAGCCACTCGAATTGCATCTTGCACAGCCTCTCGCAACATGCCTTCCAGGTGGCAGCGCTCCACTTTGATTCGTCGCGAAAGCACATTCATAAACTGTGTCAGCGCCTCATGAACCGCAATATCTCGGTAATCAAAATAGGGACTAGACTTCAACTTGCCCAATTCCTCTTGCCACAATTCAAACAAGCGTTTGATAATGAAAAAATTTACTTGAGCACTTGGAGTCAACTGTGAGATTTCTTGCCCCGTGATAAATTGTCTAGTGCTAAAAAATTGATCACAAACCAATTCTGCATAGGATTTGGCATATTTTTCTAAATAATTGCCGTTAATTTGAGCGGTCATAGGATGGTATTGTTTTCAAAAACAAACAAAGGAATGGTTCAAATAAGAATTCAAAATCTAGGAAATAGATCTATTGAATCAAAAGACAGGGCATGTAAAGTTATCGAATTAATTCATGAAAATGGAATAGATTGGATGCATGCTTGTGGTAAAAAAGGAAGATGTACCACCTGTAAAATGAGTATGGTGGACGGCCAAAAAATTTGAGCTCAGAAACAGCACAGGAACTCCATTTCAGAGACCTCAAAATGCTCCTTCCGAATGAACGACTTGCCTGTCAGGCGCATTTACTCCAAGGGGTATTGACCATCCGAGTACCTGATTCAACTAAATTTCCCCATTTGACCTATACTAAATAAGTATGTTTATTGAACCCTCACCCATCAGTAGAAAAAATTCAGAGCAAAAGGGTCAGATAGAAGTGATCTGTGGCTCTATGTTTTCGGGGAAAACGGAAGAATTGATTCGCAGACTGACTCGAGCACGGCTGGCCAAGCAGCAGGTGGAAATCTTCAAGCCCTCTGTAGATACGCGGTATCACGATACCCATGTGGTTTCACACAACGAAACGAGCATCCGATCTACACCCGTTGACTTCGCAGAAGATATCCTTTTATTGAGTGGAACTTGTGATGTAGTTGGAATTGATGAGACCCAATTTTTTGATGAAGGGATTGTGCGCGTCGTACAGCTACTTGCTAACCAGGGGAAGCGCGTAATCTTGGCAGGCCTTGATATGGATTTTGAAGGCAAACCCTTTGATCCGATGCCCAAACTGATGGCCATTGCCGAATACGTGACCAAAGTAAATGCCATCTGCATGAAATGTGGGGATTTGGCAGCTTTCTCGTATCGTCTTTCCGCTGCCAAGGAAAAAGTGATACTTGGGGAAAAGGACAGTTACGAAGCCCGCTGCAGAAAGTGCTTCCATGAAGAACAGAGTTAAGGGGAAAAGATATGCTTAAAAAAACGGCAGGGATTGTATTAAGCCATATCAAATACAAGGATAGCAGCATCATTGTGCGCATTTTTACCAGAGACCTTGGCCTAAAAGGATACCTAGTCGATGGGGTGAGAAGCTTGGGCAAAGGAAGTAAAATCGCACTATACCAACCACTCACACTGCTTGATCTGGTGGTCTATGACAAAGAAAATTCGGGGTTACAACGAATCTCTGAAGCAAAAATAAAGTATCCCCAACGGCATATCCCCTTTGATATGGCCCGAACAAGCCTAGCACTATTTAGCACAGAGATAATCAGTAGAAGCATTCTGGAGGGATACCAAAATGAAGACCTCTTTGACTTTTTGAATGAAAGCATATCTCACTTAGACAGCCTGGAAACCAATTTGTCCCATTTCCCACTCGTCTTCCTACTTGAAAATGCAAGGCATTTGGGCTTTGCCCCTGAGCTGGCTGAAGGGTTTTTGGCAGAAAGCGTACACCATCCCTTTAGTCCAGAAGAAATTAGCCTTATCCTTCCTTACCTGAAAGACCTGCTTGACAATACCTACCATCCTTCAACGACTTTGTCTCTCCCTCTTCGCAGAAAACTCCTAGACCACTTGGTGGAATTTCATGCACAACACCTTTCCCATCCTCGTCCACTAAAATCACTTTCCATCATCCGACAGCTAATCGGCTGAATCCTATTCAGGTGATTCGATTCCTGAGGAAAAGAAAAATTTGTTTAATCCAACTTCAACAAGTAATATTGCATTCAATACGTGAATAAAGCATTCAGCTCACTTTGGCTTGAATTTTTCCTGCAGATCTTTTTAGCATAGAAAATTATTCACGATCCCAAAACTACATTTTACCGATCCTAATTATTTCATCCCCTCTTTATGTACAACATAGAAGACCTCAGAATCAGACTTTTATCTGAATTGAAGGAGATTGCTGAGGAAATTGGAGTGAAAAATTCCAAATCTTTGAAAAAAGATGAACTGGTGTATGCCATTCTTGACCAACAAGCCCTCATACCCGAACAAGCACTCCCAAAGAAAAAATCATCGGTGGTAGAGACCGGTTCCTTGGTGGAAGAAACAAGTGAAGTTTTTACCCCTATTTTCACACCAAATCCCGAAGAACCAACAGGTTTCAAATCTAAATTCAGAAGACAAAACGTCACTGAAATTCCATCCCTTAGCCCCTCCACTTCAGCTGAAGAAAATCAAACAGCTCCGAGAGAGGAACGAGCGCCAAAACCATTTGTAAAACTTGCCAAAGAATTTACCCCCAGAAATGAGCGAAGAGCTTCCCAAGGTGATTCTTCCGAGGAGCCCAAACCGTTTAAACCGCGCAAGCATTCGTTTGATGAGGATCCATTAATTGTAGCTGGACACGAAACGGGGATAGAAGTAGCCCAACAGCAGGCTGACCAAGAGGAGGAAAATCCTTACCGAGTAGAGTCAGAACTTCCAAGACGCAAAAATTTCAATTCGCCAGAAGAAGCCCCTATTCCTGCAGTGGAAACAATACCAGGTAATGTCCGCAAAAAACCATTCATCAGTCCAAGAGAGTTTGATGGAGTAATTGAAAACGAAGGAGTATTGGAAATCGTCCAAGATGGCTATGCTTTTTTGCGCTCCTTGGACTACAATTACCTAGCCTCTCCCGATGATATATACGTTTCTCCAAGTCAAATCAAACACTTCGGTTTGAAAACTGGTGACCATATCAAGGGTTCTATTCGCCCACCCAAGGAAGGAGAAAAATACTTTGCACTCCTCAAAATCACAACGGTAAATGGAAAAACCACAGACGAAATTAGAGACCGAGTACCATTTGAATACTTAACACCTCTTTTTCCAGAGGAACGCTTAAACTTATCTACTAAAGTGGATGGCTATTCTACCCGTATCCTAGACTTGTTTGCTCCTATTGGAAAGGGACAGCGCGGGATGATTGTAGCACAACCGAAAACAGGTAAGACAGTACTTTTGCAGCAAATTGCAAACGCGATTACTCAAAACCATCCTGAGGTACACCTCATGATCTTATTGATTGATGAGCGCCCAGAAGAAGTGACCGACATGGCACGATCTGTCAATGCAGAAGTCATCTCTTCTACTTTTGATGAGCAAGCCGAACGCCATGTAAAAGTAGCCAACATCGTACTTGAAAAAGCAAAACGAATGGTAGAAGTCGGTCACGATGTTGTGATCCTCTTGGATTCCATCACCCGATTGGCAAGAGCACACAATACCGTGGTACCTAGCTCAGGCAAAATCCTCTCTGGTGGGGTGGATGCCAATGCCCTACACAAGCCTAAGCGCTTCTTTGGTGCGGCACGAAATGTAGAAAATGGCGGTTCCTTGACCATCATCGCAACTGCCTTGGTGGAAACTGGTTCAAAAATGGACGAAGTAATCTTTGAAGAATTCAAAGGCACGGGCAACATGGAATTGGCTTTGGATCGTAAACTTTCCAACAGAAGAATTTATCCTGCAATTGATGTACTCAGCTCAGGAACTCGTCGAGAGGACCTGTTGATGGATAAAGAAGAAATGCAACGCGTCTGGATTTTACGTAAACTGATGAGCGACATGACCTCCCAAGAGTCCATGGAATTCCTCTTGCAAAGAATGAAAGGTACGCGAGACAATGCGGAATTTTTGATTAGCATGAATAGCTAATTCCTTTCAAGTGTTGACTCACTAAAAAGGGGGCTTCTGTTGAAGCCCCCTTTTTTTAGGTAGTATAAATATATGCCATTAAGCTGCTTAGAGCTTTAGTAGTCTTCTTTCTTCCGGAGATTTTTTAGTTCCTTTACTCCAAGGAAGAAAGAAGTACTCGTTCCTATTAAATTTAGTATACTCAATCAGGCAAACTAAAAGTAGCCCCTTCCAATTCAATCGCAAATACCGAGATTAGCACTGTTCCCACGATTTTAAGCTATTTTTTTCTTAGGGCAGCCCTCTCTTCCTGAGAAATAAATATCCGTACCGGATGAAAGTAATAGCAGTAAAATATATCAACCTTATTTCCCTATACAAAAAAAACAGCCAATTGGCTGTTTTTTTCATGCTGTAGGGGAAGGATTCGAACCTCCACGCGGCAGTTAGGCGTGAGCTTTGAAACACGCTTTATCCAGTTCCGATCCTAAGGACCGGAATCCCCACCCCCGAGATAGGAGGGCTTGTCTGCCAATTTCAACACCCTACAAGGTAGATTCAAAGTATATTTTAGCTTTTTCTAGCAATTGTAACAATGGCAAAAGCAAATATAAAAAAAAAGGTTTTAAATTAAAATTATTTTAATGTTTTATTA
>JAQCJI010000068.1 GCA_027593175.1 Bacteroidota bacterium
ACATTATCCTGTGCATCTCCACAGGCAAAAACACCCTCTACATTTGTTTTCGTAGTACCAGGAATAGTTTTGATGTATCCAGCTGTATCCATAGTGATAAACTCTCTAAAAATTTCTGTATTTGGTTGATGACCTATAGCAACAAAGAAGCCAGAAACTGAAATTTCTGAAATTTTTTCAGTTTTTGTATTTAAAATTCGTATCCCCTTTACCTCATCTTCTCCTAAAATTTCTTGAGTCTCCGTGTTCCAAAGAATTTCAATTTTTGGGTTATTTTTTACACGATTTTGCATGATTTGAGAGGCCCTCATTTCATCCCGCCGAATGATCATATACACTTTTGAACAAATATTAGCTAAATAAGAGGCCTCCTCACAAGCCGTATCACCTGCACCTACAATAGCAACTTCTTGCCCTCTAAAGAAAAAACCATCACAAACCGCACATGCTGAAACACCTCTCCCGTTAAGACGAGTTTCACTTTCTAGACCTAGCCACTTTGCAGAAGCACCGGTACTTATTAGTACAGTCTCTGCAAGGATAGTTTTCTGATCATCTACTGTGACACGATACGGACGAGCACTAAAATCAACTTTGGTGACAAGCCCATAGCGAACTTGTGTGCCAAATCGTTCGGCTTGCTTTCTAAAATCTTCCATCATCTCTGGTCCCATGATTCCATCTGGGTAGCCAGGATAATTTTCCACATCAGTTGTGATCGTCAATTGACCACCAGGTTGTCCTCCAGTATACAATAAAGGGGACATTCCAGCTCGAGCTGCATAGATGGCAGCAGTATATCCTGCAGGCCCTGATCCAATGATTAATACTTTTATATGTTCGATTTCTTGATTCATAAAGTGTAGTATTACTCTTTTATACATCGATTCTTGATCTCAAAATCTCCCTATTTGCAAGAATTGAAAATCGAATTTCTAGTTATTTAAAAATAAAAAAGAGGGCAAAAGCCCCCTTTAAATTTTTATCCTAAATATGGTTTGAGGGTTTTGCTACGGGAGGTATGCCTTAACCTTCGAATTGCTTTTTCTTTAATCTGCCTGACTCTTTCTCGGGTAAGATTGAATTTCTCTCCAATTTCTTCCAGAGTCATGGAATGCTCTCCATTCAATCCGAAGTAAAGGGTAATTACGTCTGCCTCTCTAGAGGTTAAAGTAGATAATGCCCGCTGAACTTCTTTCCGTAAGGATTCATTCATCAGTCCATGATCAGGCTTCTCGTCGCCAGGATTTTCCAAAACATCAAGAAGGCTGTTTTCTTCACCCTGAACAAATGGGGCATCCATAGACACGTGGCGACCTGAAATCTTCATGGTATCTACTACCTCAGAGGCAGATACCTCAAGTACTTCTGCTAATTCCTCTGGGGAAGGCTCACGCTCAAATTTTTGTTCCAACTCACTGAAAGTCTTTGAAATTTTATTCAAAGACCCCACTCTATTCAAAGGAAGGCGAACAATACGAGATTGCTCCGCAAGCGCTTGAAGAATGGATTGTCTGATCCACCAAACTGCATAGGAAATAAACTTGAAACCTCTCGTTTCATCAAATCGCTGTGCAGCTTTAATCAACCCTAAGTTTCCTTCATTGATCAAATCTCCTAGAGATAAACCTTGGTTTTGATACTGCTTGGCAACAGAAACTACGAATCGAAGGTTTGCTTTTGTTAATTTCTCTAAGGCAAGTTGATCGCCTTCTCGGATTCTTTTAGCCAATACAACCTCCTCATCGGCTGTCAACAGATCTACTTTTCCGATCTCTTGAAGATATTTATCAAGAGATTGTGATTCTCTGTTTGTGATCTGCTTGCTAATCTTTAGCTGCCTCATCCAGGATCAATTAGTTATTAGGTGTAAATTAATTTATTTATTTGATCAAAAACCTAGTTTGAATTAGGCGTTTAACACAGGTTTTTCAGGTCTAGGAAGTAATACTTTTCTGGACAATTTGAATTTACCGGTTTTCTTATCTACATCAATCAACTTGACGGTGATTTCTTCTCCTGGCTCCAAAACGCCATCCATACTTTCTAGGCGATCCCACTTAATCTCGGATATATGAAGTAAACCATCTTTACCAGGCATAAATTCCACAAAGGCACCGAAAGCTTGAATATTTTTTACTTTTCCAGTGTAAACCTCGCCAATTTCAGGCTGAGCAACGATTGCTTTCACCCTATTTATAGCCGCATCCATGTTGTTTTGGTTGGCTGAGTAGATATTGATCTTACCTTGGTTATCAATTTCTTCAATAACTACCGTAGTAGATGTGTCTTTTTGAATTTCCTGAATCACCTTTCCTCCTGGACCAATCACTGCACCAATCAATTCCTTCGGAATCCACATCATAAATGAACGCGGAGTATGTGGCTTAAGCTCTGCTTTTGGAGCGGCCAAAGTTTTGGAGATCTCTTTTAAAATATGAAGTCTTCCAGCTTTCGCCTGGTGAAGTGCTTCTTTCAGTACGGAATAGTCTAAACCCTCAACCTTCAAATCCATCTGGCAAGCAGTGATGCCTTTTTCAGTACCAGTTACTTTGAAATCCATATCTCCAAGGTGATCTTCGTCTCCCAAGATATCGGATAAGATTGCGTACTTACCTGTTTTTGCATCGGAGATCATCCCCATTGCAATTCCTGAAACAGGAGCCTTGATGGGAATACCAGCATCCATCAGTGCCAAGGAACCCGCGCAAACGGTAGCCATTGAGGATGATCCGTTGGATTCCAAAATGTCGGAAACTATACGAATCGTATATGGATTTTCTGCATCAGGTGGCAATACCTTTTTCAACGCTCGCATAGCAAGGTTGCCGTGACCTACTTCTCTCCTACCTACTCCCCTGTTTGGTTTTACCTCACCGGTAGAAAAGCCTGGAAAGTTGTAATGCAAGTAAAATTTGTTGTGACCAGAGATAACCGCTCCATCAATTAGCTGCTCATCCATTTTTGTACCTAGGGTACACGTAGTGACGGATTGGGTTTCACCACGGGTAAATACTGCAGAACCGTGGGCAGAAGGAAGATAGTCCACTACTGACCAAATTGGTCTGATTTCGTCTAAGTTTCTGCCATCCAAACGCTTCTTAGTTTCTAGCGTCAAGTTACGGGCAGCTTCCTTATGAATTTTATGAAAATAAGGGCTAATTAGGCTCGCTTCAAACCCATGAGCATCGGGAAGGCTAGCTACAAAGGCATCCTTAATTTCTTTGACCAAGCTGGAACGCTCATTCTTGTTCGCTATCTGGCGGTTTACTACCTCAAAGAGTCTATCATAAAGCTCAGCCCTCATCTTGTCATACAAGGCAGGATCGCTTTTTTCGTGGCAATAGGTTCGCTTCTCCTGCTTACCTACCAATTGGGTGAGTTCTAACTGTGCTTGACAATGTCTTTTAATTTCTTCATGCGCAAATTGCATGGCCTCAACCATTTCATCCTCTTGAATTTCTGAAGCTTCACCTTCTACCATTAAGATGTAGTCGAGTGAACCTGCCACAATAAATTCTATTGTTGCTTTTGCTAAATCTTTAGGCTTGGGATTGATTACCAGCTTACCCTCGATTTTGGCCACACGCACCTCAGAAATAGGTCCATTAAATGGAATGTCGGACACTGCTAACGCAGCTGATGCTGCAAGACCTGCAAGAGCATCTGGCAAAACCTCCTCGTCAAAAGACATTAAAGTAATGGCTACCTGGGTATCGGCATGGTAGTCATCTGGGAAAATAGGACGAATAGCACGGTCAACAATTCTGCTGATCAAGATTTCGTAATCAGAAAGCCTTCCCTCTCTTTTCAAAAAACCTCCAGGGATCTTTCCTGAGGAAGCAAATTTCTCTTGGTAATCCACAGATAAAGGCAAAAAATCCACTCCATCTAAAGCATCCTTCTTGGCAACTACGGTAGCTAAAAGCATCGCTTTTCCCATCCGCACAACAACTGAACCGTCCGCCTGTTTGGCTAAAGCACCGGTTTCAATACTAATTTCTCTACCATCCTGTAGCGTGATGGTCTTGGTGATCAAATTTGGTAACATAATAACATGTAGAATTAATTCTGAATAATAAAAAATAAAGGTTTGTAGCTAAAAAAACAAAAAAAGTAAGGTTCTCAAGGACAAGAACCCTACTTTCAAGTTATTTTCTAATTCCGAGCTCAGCGATAATTGATCTGTAACGCTCGATTTCTATTTTATGGAGGTAGTCTAAAAGACTTCTTCTTTTTCCAACTAACTTCATCAATCCCAATCTTGAGGAGTGATCCTTCTTGTTTGACTTCAAATGTTGCGTCAAATGCTGAATACGGTGTGAAAAGAGGGCTATCTGTGATTCAGGAGAACCTGTATCAGTTTCAGATTTTAACCGTCCATGATTTTTAAACAACTCTTGTTTTTTCTCTGGTGTTAAATACATGTTTAGCTAAATTTATAAAATAATGACAAAGGTAAGGGTTAAAATTTAATTTTGAAACAAATAAGTCAAATAGAACGAGTCGACGGAACAAATTTATGAAGCCATTTTAGAAGGCCGTCATAAAAATCAGATTCAAACAATCGCGCATCTTTTCTTGCTTGTCTCAAAAAAAATAACCCAAAAGGAAGCAGGCAAAGATTTGAAAAAATGGTTCCTACTAGTGAATCTACCACCCCTTCCTTTGCCCATTTCTCCCCTGTAATGGTCAACATGTAAAATAAAATAAAAAAGAGAATGGAAATCAAAACGGGGAGACCCAGTCCTCCTTTTTTAATAATTGCTCCCAAAGGCGCACCAATGAGGAACATGACAAAGCAGGCAATGGCTTGACTATATTTTTGATACCAGGCAATTTCGTAGCGTCTAAACTCCCGTACCTGACTCTCAAATTCACTCTTCTTTA
Organism: Bacteroidota bacterium; assembly: GCA_027593175.1. Classification (GTDB taxonomy): domain Bacteria; phylum Bacteroidota; class Bacteroidia; order Cytophagales; family Cyclobacteriaceae; genus Algoriphagus. The sequence goes on from JAQCJI010000068.1 coordinate 4,891, forward strand.
CATCGAAGGAGCTTTTAAGGTTTCTAGAATTATTTAAAGCGAGGGTAAGTGCATTACTAAGATAGCCTTGCTTATAAAAAATGGAATCCAGAAGTTCTTTTTCTTCAGTTGTTAATGGCGCTGTTCGGATAGGTTTGGTGGATTTAGTCACCAATGTCTCTAGGCTATCCGCATTGGCTTCCTCAGTGGTACTTGAATCTATCCGGACAAATTGCTTGGTATCTCGCTTTTTCCGCAGCGAAACGGCTGACTCCTTTTGCTCAGATACAATTACAACAGGAGATGTTGTATCACTTAATGCCATTTCTGATGTCGGGTTTGTACTGGAATCATTCAAAATTTCCCGATTTACTGAATCAATACTATCTTCCAAAGCTTGTTCTTGCAAGATTCGAAACCTTCTGAGGGTATCAAATCGCGCTTTTTCTATTAAAATCTCTGGCGATGGCTCCAGAGTTCTATTTTTAGTAAAAAAGGGGTAAATACTTGCGGCAGTGACAAAATTTTGATGCCTTAGGTCATTGACAATTAGGTGGATCGAATCCAAACCATACCGAATTTCTTCAATTGTTTTGATCGCACGGTTTGTAGACCATTGGTTTTCAGGAGTACGATTCAATTGAAAGGCTGCCAAATCAAAAACCATAATATTTTCTTTAAATGCGGTTCTTGAAAACTCTACGGGTGCTTCAGAAATTCCTCTTGTGGACCTTGATTCTTTGTAGCTTTGACCTGCATAAAGCGTCAGCTTCATGTAATTGTCATTATTGAAGGTTTCCATCCTACCCGAATCAGCCATCGTCACATTCAGATTTCCTTGACCTTCAGCATGATTGTAGATCAAAATATCTTTTAAACGGACCTCCTCCAGTTTTTTATTGACTTTGATGCTAAAATTTGGAATACCAGAGTAGAATACCCCCTCCTTGATATCTAAGGAAGGAGTCTTCATTCGAATATCATACAAAAGGGAAAAAGTCTTCAGATTCACCTTGGGGACCAAGTAATTGTTTGAAAGAAAGGCCAAAAATGTCAAGCCAACTACAAAAATCCCAATTGGTCGCATGGCTCTAGTCAAGGAAATACCACTACCCTTGATTGCAGTAAGTTCGAAATGCTCTCCCAAATTACCGAATGCCATCAAACTAGAAAGGAGCATGGCTAAAGGGAGTGCCATGGGAGAAATGCTGATTACGAAATAGCCGATCAGTTCTGCGTAAATCCAAAACCCTAGCCCCTTCCCAAATATCTCGTCAAAATACTTTAACATATTGACAATCAATAAGATAAAGTCAACCACTAAAAAAGTGAGTACAAAAGGGCCTAAAAAGGAGCCTAGAATAAGTTTATCTAGTTTTTTCATGTCCAGAAATCCAAACAAAGTAAGGGAATTTCTCGCTGAGATACTGCACTTAAAGACGGGATTTATCCGCCGATGGTTCCTTTCAACTTGGAAATCAACTCTTTCCAAATTCCCTCTAGTTCGTCAAGTGTGTAGAAATTTGACTGATCGATTACCTTTAAAAATAAAGATTGGGTTAATTCGGCTTCATCTAATTTGAATTCAATGAACGATTCATTCGTGCTCATTGGAGTTTTTGGATCGAAAAAATCCCATCGAACATGCAAATTAGCTTTTACGATGGTTTGCTTTGCATAGTGATCTTCCTGATCAAAATTGAAGATGTAGTTTTTGTCCTCATCAATTCGAACTTTATCAGCAAACCATTCTTGAAGCCCACTAGCAGTACTTAAATAGGTATAAATAATTTTTTTTGAAGCATTTAATTGATAATCAGCAACAAATTGGTTTTTGGTCATAAGTTGAGGGGAATTCCGAATATTTTAATTTCTAAATTACTTCTCTATTTGTATTTCAGCCAACAAGCCCTCATATTTGCGTTCAGTTTTTAGGGGGTCTAGATCTCGTAATCCAAGAGAAATTGGGTGAAAAGGAATAAAAAAGATGTTTTGGAATATAGCCAATAATTTGAAAGAACCCTAAAAACAAAAAAAGAAATTTGGCGAGGTAGCTCAGTTGGTTAGAGCGCAGGATTCATAACCCTGAGGTCGGGAGTTCAAATCTCCCTCTCGCTACATGAAAATCAAGGACTTACGTTAAATCGTGGCTCCTTTGTTGTTTCTGCGTGAGGTTTTGTGTGAGGTTTTCTAAATTTCACTTAGTTCAAGTAGGAGAGGTGAAAAAAGTGAATAGTTTGTATTAAATAAAACACCGTCAAATTGCCCTGACGGTGTTTTTGTTTTTCAAAAGCTATACCGAATGCATGTATTAATAAAATTTACAAAATTTCATACACTTTATAGGAAACCGTTTCTCCAATTTTTATAATTGTTCCTACACCCACACTTACGGTATGATTTAAATAAGCTAATTTTTTAGAGCTTGTTTCAAAATAGGGAGTAGTTCTAAAATAATACGTGCCGTCAGCGTTTAATTTCAAATATCCCTGATAAGTCATTTAGATATTTTCGTCTTCATTCGTTTGTAAAGTAACCCTTACATCTAATTTATTAGTAGTTTCATTTAACTAAAGAAGCCAATCAGCACCAACTGTCAATACTTTTCCTTTTAAATTAGGACATCAAAAAATCCGTCCAATACTGGATAAATGGTTCTTTTTCCAGCTAAAGTTTGACCGATTTCTACACCGGGTTTTAGATTAAATGTTACTTCAAAAAGCAATTTACTTTTTAGTTCCTGCAATAGTTTTTTCATTTTTTTTAGATTTTTTATTCGTGATAAATGAGAAGAATATGACCTTAGAGTGTTTTTGAAATAATTTTTCTAAGAGAGGTAAACCCTTTTAGAAAATTTTATAGCCTTAACTTAAAATTAAGGTAAAAAATAAAAAATGCATTTTATGTGCCTTTTGATACATTCAATAAAAAATAGCTTTTTTTAAATCCTCAATTTAAAAAAGCTACATAACCGTTACGCCACTCAGTCACTACCAGACAAGGGGATGTAAGCCTGCCGCAGGCAGGTTCAAATCTCCGGCTACGCTAAAAGGACTTCTCGAATGGGAAGTCTTTTTTTTATATACAAAAAAAGCCTCCCTATTCGGGAGGCTTTCGTAAAATATGGCAGTGCCAGCCTTATTTTACTCTTTCAACTACAGCTTTGAATGCTTCAGGATGATTCATTGCCAAGTCAGCCAAAACCTTTCTGTTCAATTCGATTTCTGCTTTCTTTAACAATCCCATCAATTGAGAATACGATACTCCATAGGCTCTTGCCCCTGCATTGATACGCTGAATCCACAAAGCTCTGAACTCTCTTTTCTTCGCTTTACGGTCTCTGTACGCATACTGAAGACCTTTCTCATACTTGTTTTTGGCTACGGTCCACACATTTTTACCTCTTCCGAAGTATCCTCTGGTGGCTTTTAAAACCTTTTTTCTTCTTGCTCTTGACGCAACCGCGTTTACCGATCTAGGCATAGTGTTTTGTTTTTTGACTCGTGGTGTCCCTTACTAGGAGCTTAGTGACCAGCGCATCTGGTGAATAAATAAACCTGTTTAATCTAAGACAGTTCTGAAAATCAGATTTTCAACATGTCTCGTACTCTACCTTCATCGGCTACGTGTACCAAACCAGTTTTGGTTAAGTTATGCTTACGTTTAGTAGATTTTTTCGTAAGGATATGGCTTTTGAAAGCATGCTTCCTTTTGATTTTACCGGTACCGGTGAGGGTAAACCGCTTTTTTGCACTGGATTTGGTTTTTACTTTTGGCATTTTGCTGTATTTGTTTTAATTGAAATCACTTTTTACCTGGCTTAGGGGCTATGAAAATATTCATTCGCTTTCCTTCCAATCTTGGCATTTGTTCCACAATTCCTACAGCCTCTAAAGCTTGGGCAAACTTTAAAAGCAACATTTCTCCACGCTCTTTAAAAACAATACTACGTCCTACAAAATGTACATAGGCTTTTACTTTGGCTCCTTCTTTTAGAAAACTGATGGCATGCTTCAATTTGAAATTGAAATCGTGGTCATCCGTATTCGGTCCAAAACGAATCTCTTTTAAAACAACCTTCGCTGCGTTCGCTTTGATCTCCTTCTGCTTCTTCTTCTGCTCAAACTTAAACTTCGCATAATCAATGATCTTACATACCGGAGGATCTGCATTTGGAGAGATCTCGACTAAGTCTAAATCATTCTCCTCAGCAATTTGAATGGCTTTTTCTATTAGAAGTACGGCATTACCACCTTCCACAAAATCACCCACCACCCTCACCTCAGGTACACTAATCTTTTGATTGATCTTATAAGGTTCCTCTTGTCTACCCCTCGGTTGATACGGTCTTTGATTCAAGTTAGCTGTTTTTGTTTTAATTAATTTGGCTTGCAAATATCGGAATTATTTCGAATTCAAAAAATGGAATCCCATTTCTAGCCTATTCTTTAGCCAATGATTCTGAAATTATACCCTGAAAATACTGAATAAATTCGGCTGGACTGAAAACTCCCAGGTCTCCATGACCGTGTTTTCGTACAGCTACCTTTCCCTCTTCCTGTTCCTTCTCCCCCACTATTAGCATGAAAGGCACTTTTTTTATTTCGGAATCCCGAATTTTACGACCAATCTTTTCATCACGATTATCAATTGTTCCCGTAATTCCAGCTTCATCCAATATTCCCTTCAATTCCTCCGCATAGGAAATAAATTTTTCAGAAATCGGTAAAATATTGATTTGCTCCGGTGCTAACCACAACGGAAAGTCTCCCGCACAATGCTCAATAAGCACAGCTACAAACCGCTCTAAAGATCCGAAAGGCGCTCTGTGAATCATCACTGGGCGATGTTTCTGGTTGTCCGAACCAATGTACTCCAACTGGAATCGGTCCGGAAGTTGGTAGTCTACCTGGATGGTGCCCAACTGCCATTTTCTACCCAAAGCATCCTTCACCATAAAGTCTAGCTTTGGACCATAAAATGCAGCTTCACCCAATTCAGTTACCGTCACCAATTCCTTTTCAGCAGAAGCCTCAATGATCGCAGCCTCAGCTTTATCCCATGCTTCATCCGATCCAATGTATTTCTGCTTATCTTCTGGGTCACGCAAGGATATCTGTGCGGTATAATCACTAAAACCCAAGGCCTTAAAGACATAAAGGACCAAGTCAATCACTTTAATAAACTCTTCTTTTACCTGATCAGGTCTACAGAAAATATGTGCATCGTCCTGAGTAAATCCACGAACACGGGTCAAACCATGCAATTCCCCGCTTTGCTCGTATCGGTAAACGGTTCCAAACTCTGCATAACGAATAGGTAAGTCCTTATAAGATCTAGGCTTGTACTTGTAAATCTCACAATGATGTGGGCAGTTCATCGGCTTCAATAGAAATGACTCTCCCTCATGTGGTGTTGTAATGGGCTGAAAAGAATCCTTACCGTACTTCTCGTAATGACCAGAAGTTTCATACAAGGCCCTGTGGCCAATATGGGGGGTGGTCACCTGCTGGTAACCTGATTTATCCTGAACCTTTTTCATAAAACCAATCAAGCGCTCTCTCAAAAGAGTGCCCTTCGGAAGCCACAAGGGAAGGCCCATTCCTACCTTTTCTGAAAAGGTAAACAACTCCAATTCTCGGCCTAACTTTCGGTGATCTCGCCTTTTAGCTTCTTCAAGTAGGGTCAAGTAATCCTTCAGCTCTTGCACCTTTGGAAAGGTCACCCCATAAATACGAGTAAGCATTTTGCGCTTCTCATCCCCTCTCCAGTAAGCTCCGGCGATATTGGTCAACTTGATCGCTTTGATAAATCCCGTATTTGGGATATGCGGCCCACGGCAAAGATCCGTAAAGTTGCCCTGCTCGTAAAAAGTAATGGTTCCATCTTCCAATCCTTCCAAAAGGTCCAGCTTGTACTCGTCTCCCTTACTCTGGAAATAGCTTACTGCATCATTTTTTGAAATTTCTTTGCGGATATAATTTGACTTGAGCCTTGCCAAGTCAAGCATCTTATTCTCAATTTTTTCAAGCTCCTCCCCGTCCAACTTGTGCTCGCCAAAGTCTACATCGTAGTAAAAACCAGTTTCAATGGATGGGCCAATTCCTAATTTAACTCCTGGATATAGATCTTCTAAAGCCTCTGCCATCAAGTGGGCCGATGAATGCCAAAAGGTGCTCTTACCCTCAAGGTCGTTCCAGGTAAGCAATTGCAAAGTGGAATTGCTAGTGATCGAACGAGAAGCATCCCATACCTCTCCGTTTACTTTGGCTGCAAGTACATTCCGAGCCAAACCCTCGCTGATACTTGCAGCAATCTGTAGTCCGGTAATGCCTTGTTCGTATTCCCTCAATGTACCATCTGGAAGGGTAATTTGAATGTGTTGTGACATGATATTTTTTTACTGCCTAATACAAACAGGCTGTGGTTTAAACTGCAAATATGCACAAAAGCTAGTCCCAATGGAAAAATTTGGAGCGGAAAGCTGGAAACTTTTCCCTACAAAATTACCTGAGCACTCACTTTGACGAGAAATGGTCGCGCCTCGGGACTATTCAAGTAGCTCATGCGGTGAAAGAAATCCACCCTAAAAAAGCGAAAGATATTTTCGATACCATAACCTAGCTCCACATAGGGCACCTTCGGGTCCAGTCGACCAAAGGACCCTAATACACGCCCATCTGGAGCAGTTTGTGGAAGGTTTAGGATGTTTTGATCCCGAACAGCCCCCATCAACACATTGGCATTGCCGACCATTCGCCACTTTAATTTTTTGATTAAGGGAATGGAATTAAAAAGGAAGCCCTCAAAGGATTGTCGGTAACGGAGACTCATAAACCGATCTGAAGCAAATTCATTGAAGTTCATCGTATTGAAGGCCGCAGTGGTATAAAATAAGGTCTCGTTCCCCAAGTGGTTTTTCAATAAGGGATACGGCACTTCACCCCAAATTTTTCCTGCATCGAGTTCATAGCGCCCTACTCCCAAAATCCCCAGATTGATGCGGTGGTAGAGATAAAAGTTTAACTTGGAATAGTTAAGGGTCGCGCCCAGCGAAGGAATGCCCTGCACGTAATTCAATTCCACAATAGGCCACTTGCGCGACCCTAGGGAGCTGCGGGTATTGTCGTTGATCAAAATAGTTTCATCCCGACCATAGCGGATACCTGTTCGGATTTCAGTGGTCCGGAAGCTGCTTTGCAAGGCCTTATTCGCCTGTTCGTAGAAATAAAAATCAAAAAGAGGATCAAATTGACTCTTGTTCAAACTTGAGGTAACTAAGAATCCTTTGAAGAACTCCCGTTGGAAGGTCAGCCGTTGATTGGTGGACACAAAAGGCCGACGAAGTGTTCCAAATCTACTTGCAGCCAAGAATATCGAATTGCCTTCTAAGTTCTCCATTTCCAAACCCACTTGATCCAATTCCCTACTTACCCGTACTCCAAGCGTAGTCCAATGTTTTCGAGACAGGATCCACGTAGAACCGATTTTATACTTCCATCGCTGATCCACGCTACCGTAGGCCCCATAACCCTCAATGAGAAATTGATTTGAAAAGGAATAATTGGTTCGCAATCCAAAGCCAAGCCGTAGCCCTTCTACATTGTTGTAATTCCCAAATTCAGTCCAGGGTCCCAAATCAAGTTTCTTCACGGGTAAGTAGCCCGTCGCTAAAAACTTCAAGCTTTCAGAATAAAAGCGGATCAAAGGAATCTTTTTGAGTG
>JAQCJI010000069.1 GCA_027593175.1 Bacteroidota bacterium
CTACTCTGTGTGGTTATTTTAGCGGTAGCGCAAACTACGCGTAAAATTGAAGTGGAATCCAAGGTGGAATCTACCTCCGAAGTGATAATTAAAGGCAAGCGAGTGCCTTACAAAGCTACAGCAGGAACGCAGCCCGTTTGGGATGAGAAAGGTGAGCCTATCGCTTCTTTATTTTACACCTACTACGAGCGTACAGATGTGGTAGATCGTACCAAAAGACCCTTGGTGGTCAGTTTCAATGGAGGACCTGGATCTGCTTCTATTTGGATGCACTTGGCCTACACGGGACCTGTCGTACTCAATATTGATGAGGAGGGTTACCCTATTCAGCCCTATGGAACCAAATCCAATCCTCATTCTATTCTAGATGTTGCTGACATCGTCTATGTGGATCCTGTCAATACGGGTTATTCCAGAATAGTGAAGGAAGATACTCCAAGAGGCACCTTTTTTGGGATTAATTCGGACATCAAGTACCTTGCGGATTGGGTAAATACCTTTGTGATGCGTCAAAATCGTTGGACATCACCCAAGTACTTGATCGGCGAAAGCTACGGTACTACCCGTGTAGCGGGAATAGTATCTCAGTTGCAAAACTCCCACTGGATGTATTTCAATGGGGTGATCTTGGTGTCTCCAACAGATATGGGAATCTTACGTGATGGACCCGTTAAAATGGCTAATTACTGGCCCTATTACGCTGCTACGGCTTGGTACCACAAAGCGCTACCTACCGAGTTGCAAGCCAAGGATTTGGATGAGATTTTAGCGATTGTGGAACCGATGGCAGTCAATGAAATTCTACCTGCTATGGCCAAGGGTGGATTACTCAGCAAGTCCGAGCGCGAGGCCATTGCTACTAAAATGGCTTACTACTCTGGTCTTAATAAGGAGTCTATTCTTCAGCATAACCTGATGGTGCCAACAAGCTTTTTTTGGAAAGAGCTGCTAAGAGAGCGTGACGGCATGACCATCGGTCGGTTGGATAGCCGCTACAAAGGATTTGATCGAATGGAAGCGGGCGATCGCTACGATTTTGATCCTGCACTGAATAGCTGGAACCATGCGTTTGCACCCGCCTTTAACTTGTATGCCAAAAATGTCCTGAAATACAATACAGACCTTAGCTACAACCTTTTTGGTCCTGTGAATCCTTGGGATCGTAGCAACGAGAATACGGGCAATGATTTGGGGACTGCGATGAGACAAAATCCATATCTCCACTTAATGGTTCAGTCAGGTTACTTTGATGGGGGTACAGACTACTTCAATGCGAAGTACAGCACTTGGCATATTGATCCAAATGGCAAGCTGAAAAATAGAATTGATTTTAAAGGCTACCGTTCTGGCCACATGATGTACTTGCGAGCGGAGGACCTGGCAACCTCCAATGAGGATATCCGCCAATTTATCCAGAAATCTACTGTAGCTCCTGGTCAGGCAGCCAAATACAAGTAAATCCATAAAGAGAAGTACTTGAGAAATTTAAAAGGGTTCCGATCAATCAGAACCCTTATTTTATAAGGGTTTGGCTTTGGTAGAAATCCTCAAAAGATCTCAGATCTTCTTTTAGTCCAAGACTCTTGCCCAGAAGTAAAAATAAATCGGCCAAAGTCTTACCTTCCTTTCTTAGGTGATGGATAGAGCTGGAATCTGCAGATTTAGATAGTTTCTTCTGATCTAGACTTTTAAGTAAGGGGTGGTGGTAAAAAGTCGTTTGGGCGAAGGTATCCTTACCCAGCAATCGGGCTAGGTCAAGTTGTGCAAGTGTTGAGGGATACAAATCTTGCCCTCTCACAATCAGGTATACTTTAAAGTGAAGGTCATCGATTAGGGAACAAAGTTGGTAGGCGGGCAATCCATCTTTTTTTCTGACTGAATAGCAAGTAGCTTCCTCGGGTAAAATAATGGCTTTAGCCTGCCGTAAATATTCCTGAAACCGTAAAAAGTCTGCATCGAGCGTATTGATTCTCCAGGCAACCTGTTCCTTGTCAAGGGAAAATCGTTTATCTATGCATTGGCCCAAATACATGCCTCTGGGATCAATTTGTAAGATCTGACTTCGGGTGCAGGTACAGGCAAAGGTGAGTTTATTTTGTTTTAGTTGCTCCAAAGCTTCGGTATACAAGGGAAGGCGATGCACCTGAGACCAGGTAGATTCCATTTCCGATAGATTTTTTGGCCCTTGGTCAATTTGAATTTCAAGAAAGTCTAAGGTGTCAAAGATATCCTGTATATATTCTGGTCTGAAGCGCTCTCGGTCAAGGTCATCAATTCGAAGTAAGATCTTTGCTCTGTGCTTCCGAGCCAATGCTTTGGTAAGCAAAAAAGAATAGGCATTTCCTAGGTGTAGATAGCCACTAGGTGTGGGAGCAATTCGAGTGAGCGAAAAATTCATGGCCCAAAGATACTTTTTTCCGAAAGCTTGCCTTGCATATAAAATTGGCAAATTAAACTTCTTTAACACGCCTAAATTTTCTTGCTGCCCCACAGTTTCTAATTTTAGCGAGCCATGAAGCAAATTTTTCTACTCTTCTTTTTCTTCTTTTGTGTGGTATCGGTTTCTGCGCAGCGCAACTATTCAGGCAACGTCATTGATGCTTGGGATAAAAAATACTTAGAAGGGGTAGTGGTAAGTCACGCTTCAGGTGAAAAGGTAAGCACGAATTCCCGTGGCTATTTTTCGATTCTAGCCCTGCAAGGCGATACCTTGCTCTTTCAGTTTCCTGGCTTTTTAGAAAAGAAAATACCATTGACTGCTGATGCTTTTTTGTTTGTGGAGCTCCAGGACTTGGCGAGGCTACTGCCAACCTTTCAAGTAAAAGCTGAGCCCTATCGTTTTCGATTTAAAGACGGAAAATTATACCTCTCCGAGGATGAAACAGTAGAAGAAAAGCGGCCTAGTCAGCAGGTAGGTTTGGGAGCAATGGATCCCAATTCTCCTCTGCCAAATTTTGGAATTTATGGTCCAATAAGCTATTTTACCAAAAGAAACCGAGAGTTACGAGCCTATGAAAAGCGATTGGATTGGGAGCGCCAGCGCGTTGGCTACCTCGAGGTGATCGATGCTGATTCCGTACGTACCAAATTCATGCAGCAGTACGGTCTGGATCGGAAAAAATCGGACGAGCTAATCTTGCGGTTCAACACCTTTCATGCTTCGCATGAGTTTTTAGGCTGGTCCAAGGACCGCGTAGTAGCAGCTTTGAGTGAGTTTTTCCGCTTGGAGTTTTTGCTGGAAGATTAGGCTTTCCGCTTAAAGGACCAAGTAATAAAAAATTGAGCTACTTCTTCATTTTGTTGGTTTTTACCGATGGAGTGCATGGTCAACTGCGTGGTTTCTCCTGGTTGGAGAGCATCGATTAAATCAAAAAGTTCCTTTCCTTGCTTGCAGGTAAAGTGAATTTTTGTACTTGCTTTTTTACTGTATTCCGCTCTAAAGTCGATCACCAACATACTAAATGCACCGTTTCGGGCAAGTGCAAGCTGACACAAGGCACCTGTACTTAGTTCTGCCGCTCCTGCTAGGGCAGCAAAATAAATCGATTTGAATGGGTTTTGACTTCTCCAAAAATATGGAATGCTGACGGTACAATGCTGCTCGTCGAGATGAACCATCTTCAACTTCCAGAATATGGCTGTCGGTAGTTTGAGCAGCATGGCAAACCAAAAAATAACCGGATTACACATTCTTTTTTGGTAAGCGAGTGCTTCAGGGGAAAGGGTGGAGTTACTAGACATGAGCAAGAGAATTCAAGTAAAAAAACTAATTTCGTAAAATTAGAATCCTTAAAATTAGGGAATTAAACATAAAAGGTTTTGTAAGTACCCCATTTTTCGAACCAATTATAAGTTGGAAGTTAAAGATGGCCTTGATGGTTGAAAAATACCTCGTTGAACAAGGATATAATGACCTTGTACAATAACTTGAATGGGAGTTAATTTACTGGAAAACGATGAAATCAATGCCTGGTGTATGCCTGGAGGAAAAGGGGCCTTTTTTTACAGGTATTTTGCCAATTACGCAAGATGAAACTGGAATTACCGTGGTGATGGGACATGAAATTGCGCATGCAATAGCTTCTCATGCTAATGAACGGATGTAAAATGAGCTGCTATTCAATTTTGGAATAGCAGTATTAGATGCTTCTATTGGATAAAATCCAACCTTAACTCACTAAATCTTTTTGCAAACCGTTGGCATAGGGTCCGAACTAAAATTGCTTAGTTTTTCTAGAAAACATGAGTTAGAGGCAGATCAAATTGGCTTGATTTTTATGGCAATGGCGGGTTATGATCCTAGGGAGGCTCCGTTTTTCTAGGGCAGAATGGCCGAAGATTCAGAAGATGATGGATTGGCATTTTTGTTTACCCATCCTGGTCATACTAAACCAATGGAACGACTGAATTCATTGCTAACTGAAGCGATAGCGATCTATGAGTAAGGAAAGTGACCGAAATAAAATTTGAACTCAAAAAAACTTAGTCTATCGAGGCTAGGTTTTTTTATGTATTTCAAATCTTAGCGGGCATTGAAACCACGCAACTTGATTTGGGTAAGCTTTCTTTTGGTGTCAAGCGGAAAATCACCCTTCATCATCCATTCGTAGTAGCCTGGCTCTTCTTTGAGCGCCTGCTCGATGGTTTTCCCTTTGTGCTTTCCAAAATTAAAAACTTCTTGGCCTTGGGAATTGAATACAAAGCGACCCGCGAGATCCACCATTCGTTCGTTGACAAGGGCGTGGATTTTCTTCATGTCATTTTCAAAAACACCCAAGGTATTGCCCTGAAGATCCTCCACGGATTCTCCTAGGTAGCGTTCTACCTGAGCACGGAAAACATCCACTGTAGCGAGGGTGTCTGCTTCTGCACTGTGCGCATTTTCTAGTTTCTTTCCGCAGTAGAATTTGTAGGCCGAACTCAAGTTTCTTTTCTCCATCAGGTGAAAAATCTTTTGGGCATCTAGCAGGTTTCGTTTTTCCAAGTCAAAGTCAATTCCAGACCGTAGAAACTCTTCCACCAACAAGGGGATATCATATTTAAGGACATTGAAGCCTGCTAAATCACACATCCCTAAAAACTGAAAAACTTCCTGTGCTAAATCTTTGAAATAAGGTTCGTTTTTGAGGTCTTTGTCGTAAAAGCCATGGATTAATGACGCTTCCAAGGGAATTGGAATGCCTGGGTTTACCCTACGAGTATAGATTTGCTGCCCTCCATCGGGGTTTAATTTGACGATCGAGATTTCCACAATTCGATCGGTAGATACATTGATGCCTGTAGCTTCTAGATCAAAAAATGCAATTGAATTTTTTAGGTTAAGATGCATGCGCTTGAAATTTTTGTTTAAGTAGTTCGAGGTCCATATTGTCATAATTGCCCGAACTCATCAGTAAGAGATTGGTATCGGAATAATCTTGTGCTAGCAAGTAATCGCTCAAGGCCGAGCTTTCTGTAAAAAGAATTAAATCTTGTCGGTGAAACCCTGCTCGAAGCATGTCTTCCGTCATCAATTCTAATTTTTTTAATGCTACGGCGTGAGGGTTGAGGTAAATAATCGCCACATCAGCCTGATCCATGCTTTGGGCATAGTTGGGTAGAAACTTTGGATTCAGCGAGGAGTAGGTGTGAAGTTCCTGCACTGCTAAAAGACAGCGCGTAGGAAATTGATTTTTTACTGCATTCACTGTTGCCTTGAGTTTGGAAGGTGCATGTGCAAAATCTCGAAATAAGATCCCAGACGCATTTTGTGCGATAATTTCCTGTCTTTTGGCGGCGCCTCTAAAACTACGAATAGAGGTATAGAATTTTTCAGAGGAAAGCCCAAGCGCTTCACATATATGCATCGCTCCTTGAAGATTCTGAAGGTTATGTTCTCCGAAAACTCCAATTTCTACTTCCTCAGAAGGGGTAATTAAGGATGTTTTTCCTGAGTCAATTCGAGAAGGATGTGCTTGATACCCAATTTTTTCTCCTTGAGTTTGGGATTTTTCTGCGGCAGCTTTGACTAGAGGATCTGCACTGCAATAGATTAATACACCTGTTGGAGGTGTTCGGTCCATCAGTTCGTAAAACTGCAGGGCATAGTCCTCAAAATCTGGAAATACATTGAAATGATCCCAAGCGATACCACTTACCAAAAGGATGTCGTGCTTGTAATGAAAAAATTTGGGTGTTCGGTCGATGGGTGAGGTTAGGTATTCGTCCCCTTCAATGATGATAATGGGGGCATTCGATAGGCAAACCATCAAATCAAAGCCTGCGATTTGTGCCCCAACCAAATAGTCAAAATCCATTCCCTGATCTTTAAGCACATGTAGGATCATGGAGGTGATCGAGGTTTTACCGTGTGAACCTGCAATGACTACTCTTTGCTTAGTTTGACTTTGGTTGAAGATAAATTCAGGGAAGGAGTAAACCGGAACTCCCAATTCTTGGGCTCGGAGTAATTCTGGGTTATCAATTCGAGCATGCATACCCAAAATGATTCCATCGATATTTGTGTCTATTTTTTCAGGAAACCATCCTTGTGAGGTAGGAAGGATACCTGCCTTTTGAAGGCGAGTTTTGGAAGGTTCATAGATTTCATCGTCGCTTCCGGTGACCTGATAGCCTTTTTCAAGGAGAGCAAGTGCTAGATTATGCATGACTGCACCTCCTATAGCGATGAAATGGTAGTGTTTCATGGGGGATAAATTCGTGGTTTTTTAGTAATTCAAACTTAGGGATAAAATCTTGCAGCAGGAGCCCTGAGCAAATAAGTTTTTTCTATTTTTAGTACCCTGTGTATGCCAATAAAAAAGAATTTTAGCTGGGATAAAATTAGAAAACGAGGATTTTAGGGTTTTATTCAATAGACCAATTGCCCTGTTGATAACTTTGGGAAAAATTGTTTAAAACTCTTGCTTTGTAGCAGGTAAATTTGAGATATGACTGAAAATACTCTGCCAACTAGCCGCTATCGTAAAAAGCCTTCTTTTGATAATCCTACGAACTATTTAGGAAAAGTTCCCCCTCAGGCGATTGAACTCGAGGAAGCTGTATTGGGGGGCTTGATGCTGGAAAAAGATGCCTTGACCACCGTCATCGATATTTTAAAAGTAGAAAGCTTTTACAAGGAAGCGCATAAGGTTATTTTTCAGGCCATTTTGGATTTATTTACCGAAAGCCAGCCCATTGACCTGTTAACGGTGACCATCCAACTCCGAAAAAATGGAGCCTTGGAGGTAGCTGGTGGAGCTTTTTATGTGACCGAATTGACATCAAAAGTTGCTTCGGCTTCCAATATTGAATACCATGCCCGTATTATCACCGAACAATCGATAAAAAGAGAATTGATTCAGATCTCCTCTACCATCCAAAAAGATGCTTTTGAAGATACCACCGATGTATTTGAGCTTTTAGATGCGATGGAGCAGTCACTTTTTGAAATCTCAGAAAAAAATATTCGCAAAAATTACGCAAATATGAGTTCCATCATGCGTGATGCAATTGTTGAGCTTGAAGCAAGGAAAAATCAAAAGGATGGCCTAACTGGTGTTCCTTCAGGTTTCACCGCCTTGGACCGGGTGACTGCTGGCTGGCAGAAATCTGATTTGGTCATTATTGCTGCGCGTCCCGCGATGGGAAAGACCGCTTTTGTACTTTCAGTTTTGCGCAATGCGGCGGTGGATCACAACCGTCCTGTAGCTATTTTTTCCTTGGAGATGTCTTCTTTACAGCTAGTTAATCGATTGATTTCTTCCGAAGCAGAATTAGATTCTGATAAAATAAGAAAGGGCACTTTGGCGGATCATGAATGGGCCCAGCTGGTACATAAGACTGCCAAGCTCTCCAAAGCGCCTCTTTTTGTGGACGATACCCCCGCTTTATCTATTTTAGAATTGCGTGCCAAATGTAGAAGGTTGAAGGCACAGCATGACATCCAAATGGTTGTTGTCGATTACCTTCAATTGATGTCAGGAGATTCCAAAGGAGGATTTGGAGGTAATCGCGAACAGGAAATTGCCAGTATTTCTAGAGCATTAAAGAAGATAGCCAAGGAATTAAGTATTCCTGTGATTGCACTTTCTCAGCTTTCTAGAGCGGTAGAAACTCGAGGAGGAGACAAAAGACCGCAGCTATCTGATCTTCGTGAATCTGGAGCTATCGAGCAGGATGCGGATATGGTTATGTTTCTCTACCGACCAGAATACTATGGAATTACAGAGGATGAGGGAGGAGCTTCTACTGCCGGCGTAGGTGAGATTATCATTGCCAAGAATAGAAATGGTTCTCTGGAAAACATCAAACTCCGATTTATCGGTCGATACACCAAGTTTACAGATTTTGATGGGGGAATGGGGTATAACAATTCACAGGCTTCAGAGATTGGCTATTCCCGTAAGTTTTCCTCCAGTGCTTCTGGTGCAAACACCTTTGATCCAGATCAAACCTTGATGCGTTCTAGTAAGGCAAATGAAGCCGATATTGAGAATACATTTTTGGACGGAGATGATCCCGCACCATTCTAAGTTGGTATGAAAGCGATTGTGCTTCAGCGGTCTTTGGACTCAAAAATTCAGCTCTTAGACCTACCTAAACCAGTTTGTGACCCTACTGAGGTCCTCATTCGGATTAAGGCAGCTGCCTTAAATCATCGGGACGAATGGTGTAGAAAAGGCTTGTATCCAAACCTTCAGGATGGAGTGGTCTTGGGTTCTGATGGGGCAGGAATTGTGGAAGAAGTAGGTGCGGAGGTTAATCCCAAGCTAATTGGTCAGGAAGTTATGCTTAATCCTGCGCTCCACTGGGGGAACAACGATAAGGTGCAGGGTAAAAATTTCGAAATTATTGGGATGCCCAGAAATGGAACCTTCGCCGAGTATGTGGTGGTGCCTGCAGATCGAATTCACCCTAAACCTAGTCACCTCAGTTGGGAAGAAGCAGCTGCTCTTCCTCTAGCTGGGCTTACTGCTTATAGAGCCCTTGTCATCCAAGGCAAGGTGCAGGTGGGGGAACAAGTGCTTGTCACTGGAATTGGGGGTGGAGTAGCCCAATTTGCAGCCCAGTTTGCACTTGCTCTAGGTGCAAAGCTCTTTGTAAGTAGTAGTAGTTTAGAAAAACGAGAAGCAGCCCTAGCATTTGGTGCTACCGATGCCTTTGACTACAGCTTGGACCAATGGAGCACTGCTGCCCTCGAATCCTTTGGTGGAATGGACTTAATTGTAGATGGAGCTGCAGGAGAGACCCTGTCTCAGTTGATGAACATAGCCAACCCGGGTGCCAGGCTGGTATTCTACGGTGCCACTCGAGGCAATCCTCCACAGTTGGAAGCCAGGAAACTATTTTGGAACCAGCTTCAGTTGATAGGAACCACCATGGGTACAGATCAGGATTTTGCGGACATGCTTGCACTAGTAGATAGGCTGCAGCTCAAGCCAAGGATAGATGCGCAATTTTCTTTAGCTGAAGCAGAAAAGGCGCTTGATAGAATGAAGCTGGGAGTACAGTTTGGTAAAATCGTGCTTATTCCGTGATAGGCCCGTTGCTCTGATTTTTAGTTTTGAATTGGACTAATCCAAGTCTGTTTCAAACAAAAAGTTTTGGTAGGCATTGGTCAACTCTTTCTTTGCTTTTTCGTCTTGTAGCGTATCGGCAAGTTCAATTCCTGACTCAAATATTTTTTTTGCTTTTATTAAGTCCCCATTCTCAAAGAAAAAATGGGCTGCTGGAAAAAATACAGGCAGATAATTTGGAAAATTAGTAACCACATAATTAAATAAATCTGCCGCTGCAGCTTTCTCGAATTCTCTGAATTCTAGGGCCAAGGCATAATAATTGAAAGGATTTTGAGGTTCCTCGATACAGTAACCTTTTAGAAGTTCGATTCGATCCAAATTAAGCATGAATAGTTTTTTAATTAACGCCTGCCTGTTAATTTCACACAATAATAAATCTAAATAACCAAACGCTAAACCAATGAAGATTCTAGTTTGTATCACTCATGTTCCCGATACGACTTCCAAGATTCAATTTACTACCAACAATACCAAGTTTGATTCCACAGGTGTTCAATTTATTATTGGTCCCTATGACGATTATGCCTTGGCTAGAGCGGTAGAACTTCGAGATCAAACTGGAGGGACACTTACGGCTATGAATGTAGGCGAGGCCGAAACAGAGCCCACCTTACGAAAAGCGTTGGCAATTGGTGCAGATGATGCTGTTCGTGTAAATTCTTTTCCCAAGGATAGCTTTTTCGTAGCCAAGCAAATTGCTCATTTCGCCGAGGAGGGTGGCTATGATTTGATTCTGATGGGTCGAGAGTCTATTGATTTCAATGGAGGAATGGTCCATGGGATGGTAGGCGAATTATTGGGGATGCCCTCTTTCTCTCCAGTGATGAAACTAGAATTGGAAGGGACTATTGTAAAGATGGCAAGGGAAATTGAAGGTGGAAAGGAACATTTGGAAGCACAATTACCGCTGATTGCCGGTTGCCAGGAGCCCATTGCTGAATGGAAAATCCCAAACATGAGGGGGATTATGTCTGCGCGTACCAAGCCATTGGTAGTAGTCGAGCCGATCAGTCAAGAAACCCAAGCCGAAGCCAGTAGCTATCAACTGCCTCCAGCTAAAGGCTCTGTTAAATTGATGGACAAGGGCCAGGTGTCTGAGTTGGTTCGTTTGCTCAAAAACGAAGCTAAAGTACTTTAACTAATTTTTTCAATCAATTATAAGTCAATAGGATATGTCAATACTAGTATATGTAGAACAGGCTGCTGGAAAAATTAAAAAAACCAGTTTAGAGGCAGTTTCTTTTGCCTACGCATTAGCGGGAAAAACAGGTGAAGGAGAGGTGATCGCTATTGCTTTGGGAACCTTAGATAGGGATGAACTGGCTTCAATCGGTGAATCAGGAGCTACTAAAGTACTTCAAGCAGCGGATGAGCGCCTCAATGCGGGTGTCATTCAAGCCCATGCTAGTGCGGTAGCTCAAGCTTTTGAATCGATTGGTACCAAGACCTTGGTTTTGGCCAAATCATCCTTGGGCGATGCCGTAGCTGCAAGGTTAGCCATCAAGTTGAATGCTGGTTTGGTATCCAATGTAGTGGAGTTGCCACGAACAGAAGGTGGGTTTGTAGTCAAAAGAAGTATTTACACAGGTAAAGCTTTTGCAGATACTACGATCACCACTGATAAGAAAATTTTAGCAATAAAAAAGAATGCGGTAGAGCAAAAGTTAGATGGAGCTAAGGCGCAAGTGGAAGCATTTTTAGTTTCAATTCCGGAGTCGGATTTTGCTTCTAAAATCAGCGCAACTGAGCGTGCCACGGGTGAAGTGCTTCTTCCTGAGGCTGATATTGTCGTTTCTGGGGGTAGGGGAATGAAGGGTCCAGAAAACTGGGGGATGATTGAGGAACTCGCAAAAACGCTAGGTGCCGCTACAGGTTGTTCTAAACCAGTTTCCGATATTGGTTGGCGTCCTCACCACGAACATGTTGGACAAACAGGTGTAAAAGTTGCTCCAACTTTGTACATTGCTGTTGGAATTTCAGGAGCAATTCAACATCTTGCTGGAGTTAATTCGTCAAAATGTATTGTTGTAATCAATAAAGACCCTGAAGCACCATTTTTCAAGGCAGCAGACTATGGGATTGTCGGGGATGCATTTGAGATAGTACCTCAACTAACTGCAGCACTAAAAGCTGTACAATAATTTGTGGAAAAGCTAGTAGAATTGGAAATTTTAGGGCTTTCGTCCAACCACTCTCAATCTGGATCCTTCACCTTGGTTTTGGGAGAAGTGGAAGGATTACGCAGGCTTCCCATTGTCATTGGCATGTTTGAGGCGCAAGCCATTGCTATTGAGATTGAGAAAATTATTCCCAATCGACCGATGACCCATGATTTATTTAAATCCTTCTCCGATAGCTTTCAGTTTGAAATTAAGAAAATCGTTATTTCAGAAATGAAGGAGGGGGTTTTTTATGCAAAAATACATAGTAAGAGTAAAGCAGCGATGGTTGAAATCGATAGTAGACCATCGGATGCTATTGCAATAGCTGTTCGTTTTGGAGCCTCAATTTTCTGTTCAGAAAAAGTGCTTTCTGAAGCTGGGATTGAATTCAGTGAAGAAGACAAGCGGGAAGAAGCTAAAAAGCCAAGTAAATCTGTGGCAATTAAAGGTGCTGCTCTAAAAGTAAGTTCACTGAAGGATTTTAACTTAGATAAGCTTAATTCCATGCTTGATAAAGCGATTTTGGATGAAGATTACGAAAAAGCTGCCCTTATTCGAGATGAGATAAATAAAAGAAATTGATTTTTAAGCCTTGAATTTTAATTGGGGCTTTTTTCTTGCCTTGCATTGGTCTATTTTTAAACGATCGTTTTTATAAATACTTCATGGACTACGCTAGGGGTGCCTTAGGAATACTAGTCATCGTTTTGGTGGCCTATTTATTCTCTTCAAATAAAAAAAAGATTGATTGGAGGTTAGTTGCAATTGGCATTTCACTCCAGTTGGTATTTGGA
>JAQCJI010000070.1 GCA_027593175.1 Bacteroidota bacterium
TGTGTTTTTGAATGGTGGGTAGACTAGGACTTATTCCCAATTAAATTTTAATAATTCAAAACCTTGTTTATTGGTGGATAAGTATAGATTTTAAAAGGGTTTGCAGATACATATCCACCAAAAATTTATGGGTTATCCACTAATCTTTTTTCGTTTTTCTTAATTCAGAGGGAAAATTTGCCTGAATAATTAAGTCTTCAACTGTCCAACCGCCACGAACAATAAGATCTCTGGTTTGGTCTTCTCCTTCGTAATAGAAGATCCTCTCGGCAGATCTTCGCAGCCGGTAATTGGAAGGATCCCAAATTCCATTTCCATTTTGGTCTTCAATGACCCGCAAACTATAAGTCCCTGGATCCAATAGACTGAAAGAAAATTTATTTCCTTTATCAAGGATTAGTTCGTATGCGACTTCTTTTTTCCCATTGATTAATTGGATAACAAGCGGAGCGGTTGCATTTCTAATTTCTCCACTAATGCCATCTGCTAAGTTCTGTCGCTTTAACTTTTTATAGTTTGCTTGTAAAGGTTTTTCATTAACCTCTCCTTCAATATCTTGAAAAGTAGATTTCCTAGCAATCAGTGATATTAATTCCGTTTCTATGGAATCTGGGAGAAAGAGGTGTATTCGTAAAAGATCCCGCTTGCTGGAATCTGCAAAGCTCAGCATCTCTTTTCGAATCGGAATAAAGGTACTATCTGCTTTAATGCTTAAGGAATCTAGACGAACTTGCGTAATAGGCTTGTTAAATTTCAGTTCCATCTTCAGTGTTTGGTAAAAGCTTTTGCCCGAATTAACCTGAACACTTAGTTTCTCTGGTTTTCGATCTAATGAAGGAAACTTTGCCCATATCAGGGAATCCTTGGTAAAACCTACTGAATCTTGTACCGTAACTCGTAAGCGAATACTATCCGAGACAACGGTTTTTGGATAAATACGAAGCCGTTTTTCTCCTTGAACATAAAACAGGTCTTTTCCCAGACCGGCCATTTCGAGGCTGCTTTGGATTGGATTTCGATTGAGTATCACATCGAAATTTTGCCCAAAGCTGCTAGTTCGTAGGATCTTGATTGGGGTTAAATCTGCTTTGGAGAGGTTGAAAAAGGCAGAATCGATAGAATTTGCATTCAAAAAAAGTGTATCTGGGAGAAAGTCATAGTCCTCGCTTTTATACTCTGCTTTTAGATTACCGTTGTTATCTTTCCAGGCATAGGCCCTATAAGCCCCTTCTTTCAGGTTACTGAGGTTAAAATTACCCAATGTGTCTACTTGCCCGAGGTAGTATGGTTGTGCCGAAAAAACATCTGTACTATCGGTTAGCGGGTAAATCCCTATCAACACATTTTTGTAGTCTTCTTTGCCTTCAGAAAGAGGAAATCGAAGCGATCCTGAGAGATTTAAGCTATCGATTTGAGGCCCCGTAGAAAAGACCAATTTTAGGTTCTCTACTGGATTTCGCTCTGAAATATCTACCACCGATTTTTGAAAATCAAACACATAGGTGGTGCTATCCGCGAGCTTTTGTTTGAGAAGAACAGTTATCGTGTTTTTAAGTGCGGTAAACTCCACCAAGTCTTTGTTAATCTTGGGCGTGATTACGACTCCTTTTGCGGGATTTTCTAATCCGACATACTCGTCAAAGGTCAATAGAATCTTTTCAGGACTGATGGAGGTACTTTGATTTGAAGGATTAATAGCAATTAGATTTGGAGGTTCCTCGTCTCGGGGTCCTCCGGTTGGGGAACTCTGCTTGGCACAGGAAAGGCACAAGAGGCTTATAAAAAGGAGGGTAGTGGATAGTAGGGTCTTCACTTCTTTTTAAAGATAAAGATGTTGCTGGAGTAATTGCCTAACCTTCTTGCTTTTTGGTTGGATCGGTAACCCTGTATGAAGGCTTTGAAATAGCGAGAGATAAGCCCTGAGCCTTGATTTTTGTAGCCTTCAGACAAAAGACTGACGTAATAGGAATCATAAACAAGCGGCTCTACCCGAACAAGCTCCAATTCAAATTGTTCTTGGAAGATGCTTATGGACTGTCTAGAGAAATGGTATAGGTGCCTTGGCACATCGTAGCCAGCCCAATCCTTGCCGTAATGCTTGGCGTCTGGAGATTCAGGATTTGGCACAGCTATCACTAAGTAACCGTTTGATTTTAAATGACTTGTAATTTTATTAATCGTGTCTCTTAGTCTGTGAATATGTTCCAATACATGAAATAGGGTGACCACATCGTAGGCCTCTAGTTCGGGCACTTCGCTTAAGGTCTCCACCACCCCACTAGGTAATTTTTTTATAGCTTGAGTCCGTGCTTTTTCACTAGGCTCGATTCCTCGTACGATCCAACGCTGTCTTTTGGCTTCTTGGAGAAACTCACCCGTTCCGCACCCATAATCCAAAAGAGATCTGCTTTTAGTTAAGCCGTTAATCAACTCAAGCTTCCTTCGGATGCTGGATTTTCTGATTTTCTTGTAAAGCCACTGTGTAAAATTCTGTACTTGATTTCCGTGGGAGTAATATTCTCTAAAATCGTAGTAGGGCCCTATCTCCTCTTCCTTAGGCCTTGGGTTGGTAAACAAGAGCTCACAGTCACCGCATCGGAAAAGGGTAAACTCTTTGTTGCTGACCGCGTGATCTTTTATCAGTAGATGGTTGAGGATGTTTCCACTCTTGCAGAGCGGACAGTTGAGTAGACATTCAGTCATTACCTTCCTAGGTATACAGTCAATATGGAAAGATCGGCAGGAGATACCCCACTGATTCGAGAAGCTTGGCCAAGGGTTTCGGGACGAATTTTATGAAGCTTTTGTTTTCCCTCATTGGATAGCGCCGTGATGCCGACATAATCAAAGGTAGTTGGAATCCTAAAGTCTTCCATGTTGGCTAGTTTCTCCACCATGAGTTGCTCTTTCTCCAGGTAGCTTTCGTATTTGATTTGAATCTCTGCTTGCTCAATTACCTCAATGGGATAGTTAGCCAGGTATTTCGCAAGCTCGTCTGAAAGCGTTGCAAGCTCCTTGATTCCTAATTGTGGTCTTTTGAGTAGTTTATCTGCACTAATTTTTTCGGTAATTGCGGAAGTTTCCAAGCGCTGAAGCCCCGCGTTAATTGCATCTGGGCTAAATTTCTTCTGCTTTAAATCATTCACCAGCAGGGCTGTTTTTGCCTTTTTGGTAACCATTTTATCGTATCGTTCATCGCTAGCTAAGCCAAGGGCATGACCTAAAGCAGTCAGTCGTAAATCCGCATTATCTTGTCTTAGGGAGAGACGAAACTCTGCCCGCGAGGTAAACATGCGGTAAGGTTCATCCGTACCCTTGGTTATCAAATCATCGATCAATACACCGATGTAAGCCTCAGATCTTTTTAAAACCAATGGTTCTTTTTCTTGTACTCGAAGACTTGCATTAATACCGGCCATCAAGCCCTGACATGCCGCCTCTTCGTATCCTGTAGTGCCATTGATTTGACCGGCAAAGTACAAGTTTGGAATGGCCAGTGTTTCCAATGTCAGCTTTAGTTGTGTTGGAGGGAAAAAGTCGTATTCAATGGCATAGCCGGGGCGGAACATTTTTGCCTGTTCGAATCCGGGTATTTTTCGCATTGCCGTGAATTGAACATCCTCTGGGAGGGAAGTAGAAAAACCATTAACATAGATTTCGACGGTGCTCCATCCTTCGGGCTCCACGAAGATTTGGTGTCTTTCGCGTTCCGCAAATCGGTTGATCTTGTCTTCGATACTAGGGCAGTAACGAGGCCCTAAGCCTTGAATTCGGCCATTAAACATTGGAGAGCGGTCAAATCCGGTCTCTAAAGTTTGGTGAACTTCTTTATTGGTGTAGGTGATCCAGCAGCTCCGTTGTGTTTGCAAGGGTTTCGTATTATCGAGATAAGAGAACTTTTCTGGATGTTTGTCACCAAGTTGCTCTTCCATTTTTGAGTAGTCCAAACTTCTTCCGTCTACTCGTGGTGGAGTACCCGTTTTCATTCTTCCGGCCTCTAATCCTAGAGCAACGAGTTGCTCTGTAATTCCTTTGGACGCGCCCTCACCGGTTCTTCCTCCACCAAACTGTTTTTCACCAATATGGATAATCCCGTTGAGGAAAGTTCCGTTGGTAAGCACGATTGTTTTTGACTCTATTTCGATGCCAATTCCTGTGCGCACCCCACAGACAACCCCATTTTTGATCACTAGGCCGGTAATCATCTCTTGCCAGAAATCCACATTGGGTGTATGTTCTAGCGCAAGACGCCACTCCTCTGCAAAGCGCATACGGTCGTTTTGAGTTCGTGGAGACCACATGGCAGGCCCCTTGGAGCGATTCAACATACGAAATTGAATCATGGACTTATCTGAAATGATACCCGAAAGACCTCCTAGTGCATCAATTTCGCGAATTATTTGTCCTTTTGCCACCCCACCCATTGCGGGGTTGCAAGACATTTGTGCAATGGTGTTCATGTTCATGGTACATAGTAGTACCGATGAACCCATCTTGGCAGCGGCATGTGCCGCTTCACAACCCGCGTGACCCGCGCCGACTACGATGACATCGTATATTGGAAACATTTGTTTTTAGTTATGTTTCACGTGGAACAGTGCGCCGGACACCTTGTGTTTTCAGCAGTTGTTTCACGTGGAACAGTCAAGTTAAACGATACAATTCGATGGCTTCCTCTTCTTTCTTTCGCATTAAAGAAGCTTCTTCTTCGGTTTTATCTTTATATCCCATCAAGTGCAATAAACCATGTGCCAGCACACGAGTAAGCTCTGAACTCTCATCTTGTGCATGTGTTTTTGCATTTTCACGAACTCGGGCGATACTGATAAAGATATCTCCGGCTAAGGCAAAATCTTTTTCAGAGTTGTCAAAGGTGATAACATCGGTGTAGCTGTCGTGGTTCAGATAATCCATATTCATTTGGTATAAGTATTTATCTGAACAAAACACATAATTCAACTCGGTTATTTGGTATCCAGTACCAGAAGCAAGATTTTTTAACCAGCGCTTGTGGCGGAGTTTCTTTTGCAGCTCAAATGCGATATCTTCCGAAAAAAAATGAATTGCCATGGTTTAGTCGAGGTAAAAGGACAGGACAGTCTTTTTACCGCCCCTTTCAAATTTTACTTCATCACTCAGGTGACGCATTAAAAAGATTCCACGACCACCTGTCT
This sequence comes from Bacteroidota bacterium, assembly GCA_027593175.1. Taxonomy (GTDB): domain Bacteria; phylum Bacteroidota; class Bacteroidia; order Cytophagales; family Cyclobacteriaceae; genus Algoriphagus. Next base: position 5,175 of record JAQCJI010000070.1, read on the forward strand.
TTTCAATATTATCTGGTTCAGTAGGATCAGGAAGATTGCTGAAGTCAAATCCGCTTCCTTCGTCTTCTATGGTACAGCAGAGCAGTCCCGGTTCCATCTGTAACTTTAGGTGAACCATCTTAGTCGGATCATTTTGATTGCCATGAACGATGGCGTTACTGATGCACTCGGTCACAGAAATCATGATATTGCCATAGATGTCGTCGTGTATTTCAAACTCTTCTTTCGCATTGTCGATAAAACTTTCAATAACTTGAATGTTCTCAATCAAAGATGGAATAAAAATTTTTATGGATTTCATCTGAATAATACGGTGCTAGGTGTATCTTTTTTTCTTTTTCTTAGTGAAGCTCAAGTACTACTGGACAATGATCCGAATGGACTACATGGGGTAAAATTAAGGCACTTTTTAGTTTGTTTTGCAATTCTTTGCTAGCCATCTGGTAGTCAATTCTCCAACCAAGATTCTTTTTCCGAGAATTGGCTCGGTAACTCCACCAGGAATAATGTCCAGGACTCCCGTCAAAAGCCCGAAACGTATCGATAAAGCCCAAATTTATAAATTTTTCCATCCAGGCTCGCTCCTCCGGTAAAAACCCAGAGGTGTTTTTATTGGAAATTGGATTATGAATGTCAATTGCTTTGTGGCAAATGTTGTAATCTCCACTTAAAATAAGTGGCGGGATTTCCTTTCTTAGGTCTTGCATAAAGCCATACATATCGTCCAAGAACGCGTATTTAAACCCCTGACGTACATCACCAGTGGTTCCAGATGGAAAATAGGCAGAGATAAAGGAAAATCCATCAAAATCCGCTCGGATCATTCGTCCCTCTTCGTCGTAAGCGGAAATTCCCATTCCATAATGTACAGCATTTGGAGTAATTTTACTTAGGATGGCCACTCCACTGTAGCCTTTTTTCACCGCGGGATACCAATACACGTGGTATCCAAGGTCTTGAAAAATACAGAAGTCTACATCAGTTTCTAAGGCCTTAATCTCCTGTAAACCAAGCACATCTGGGGATTCCTGGGCTAGCCAGTCCAAAAAACCCTTGTTCATGGCTGCCCTGATTCCGTTTACGTTGTAAGAAATTAATTTCATCAAATTTCCAATTGATATTCCTTTTCAAAATACTCTAAAACCTGGAGCTTTAGTAACTTTTCTTGTTCCAAAAGGTCAAAATGTGGCAACTCCTTGGCCAATTTCCAGTGTGGCCATCCTTCCTGATCCACAAAATCCAAGGTGTAAAAGCCAGAATAGCTGAGCACCTTGCAAACTGCAATATGCATCAGATCTTGCTTTTGTTCTTTGGTAAAAGGACGAGTGCCTTGACCCAATTCCTGGATGCCTATTAAAAAAAGCACTCCATTCAAGTCATTCGGCTTCTTGCCGATTGTTTGCTGAATTCCGTCTAACAAGCGTGCCCAGCGTTTTTCAAGTTCTAGATCCCGTTTAAACATCAGTACTGGATTGTTTTTCAAGCTCCTCCCAATACTCCACCGCACGACGAAGGTGTGGGATCACGATCGATCCACCGATGACCATTGCAATGGACAAGACTTCAAAGACTTCCTTTCGCCCCACGCCGGCCTCAAAGGACTTGCCCAAATGGTACTTGATGCAATCGTCGCAGCGTAACACCATGGAGCAGGCTAAGCCAATCATTTCCTTGGTTTTGACATCAATCTTGCCTTCTGCGTAGGTGTGGGTATCCAAATTGAAAAACCGCTTAATCACCTTGTTGTCCTCCGCCAAGATTCGCTCGTTCATTTTGCTCCGGTACTCATTGAATTCCTCTATTAGATTCATTATCTTAATCTTTTTGTGCGTCCAAACGGTAAATATACTGCATATCAACCCATTGGAGGCTAACCTGATTTCCTGCTATGCGATTATTTTTTTGGAAAGACTTTATCGACCTTATTTTCCCCCGCAATTGCCCGATCTGTAAACAGGCGCTTTTCGATTTTGAACCCTGTTTGTGTACGATTTGTCAAGGGATGTTGCCTCGAGCCAACTTTCATCTCCATCCTTTTGACAACGAGCTCACATCCAAGTTGCAGGGCCTAATGCCGGTGCACCGAGTGATGGCATTTTTGCGCTTTACTAAAAAAGGAAAAAGCCAAGCGCTACTCCACCTGCTCAAATACAAAAATAAACCGGAATTGGGAGAGGAATTGGGACGACTGTATGGGCTTAGTTTGTCTCAAAATGGGTTTTTAGGGCTCTGGGATGTGCTGGTTGCCGTGCCCTTGCACCCGTTGAAAAAACAACGAAGAGGCTACAATCAGAGCGAATGCTTCGCAAGAGGCCTCTCCCAGTCTTTAGGCATCCCTTACCGAGAGCTTTTGGTACGGAGGAAGTTTACGACTACTCAAACAAATAAATCCCGACTGGAACGATTAGACAATGTGGAAGATGTATTTGCGTTGAATGAAGGCCAAGCAATACAAGGCCTTCGCATCTTGCTGGTAGATGATCTCCTCACCACTGGAGCAACGCTCTGCGCCTGTGCACAAACCCTTTTGCGAGGCAGCGCAAAACATGTAGATTTGGCTACCATTGCTGCCGGTGGCCACTAAGCCCTTTATTTATGTACAACGATTTGGAATCCCTGAAGTACCCGATTGGAAAATTTACTGTACCTCAATCCGTGGATCAAGAAGTACTCAAGGCCGCTATTTTAAGTATTTCTCAGTTTCCCAAGAACCTTTTCCAAGTAGCAAGCCCCCTAACCCCCGGACAACTTGAGCGACCCTACCGCCCAGGAGGATGGACCGTCCGGCAACTACTTCACCACTGCGCCGATAGCCATGGCCAAGCACTATTTCGCTTTAAGCATGCGCTTACCGAAGAAAATCCAAGCATCAAGCCCTATGACGAAGGGTCCTGGGCTAAATTGTCAGATGCAGCACTTCCGACAGCGTATGCACTGGATATGATTCGGGTCGTCCATGCAAAGTGGGTACATATGCTTCAAAATATGAGCCCTGCGGAATTTAGTCGAACTTATTACCACCCAGAAAAGCAGCGTAGCCAAACCTTGTCAGAAGTGACGCTGATGTATGCCTGGCATGGAGAACACCATTTGGCTCATATTTCCGGATTTATTGGCCGAAATTTTGATCTTTAAACGCTAGTCCATGCAGATTTCCCTTGTCAACCAACGTATACTAGTTACCGGCGCTTCCCGAGGAATTGGTCGAGCTATTGCGGAGCAGCTATCCACCTCTGGCGCAGAGGTGATTGTGCATTACAACGCCAATGAGGAAGCCGCGAGGGCCGTGTTAGCGGACCTTCCTACTAAGGCACATCTGGAGGCCTGCAACCTGGCTAATCCCAATGAGGTAATCGGCTTTATTCCGCGCTTGGTGGATAAATATGGTCCGATAAGCGCCCTAGTCAACAATGCGGGCATTTCTCCGGTTACTCCAGATACGCTTCCTACTGCCGATTGGCTTGAAATCTGGGAAAAAGTATTTGCAGTCAACACCACAGCCGTAGGGATCCTGTGTAAAGAATTTGTGGATCATGCGAGGACCCAAGGCAATGGCCGTATCGTGATGATCTCTTCCCGAGCTGCTTTTCGAGGGGATACGCCCGATTACATGGCCTATGCAGCTTCCAAAGGAGCACTGGTGAGCTTAATGCGCTCGATAGCGAGGCATTATGGCAAGGAAGGAATCAAAGCTTTTCTGATTGCCCCAGGCTTCACACGCACGGATATGGCTGCTGAGATTCTAGCACAGTATGGGGAAGACTTCGCCTTGCGCGATATTGCGCTTTCAGAGCTCACCCGTCCTGAGGATTTGGCACCGATGGTCACTCTCCTATGCTCGGGTCTTTCGGATCATGCCACAGGCACGTCTATCGATATGAATGCAGGTTCGTACGTGCGTTAGGCAAACAAATGCTTAAAAACATCGTTTTTAAGTCGTAAGCTTAGCCCTCATGTCTTCAAAAGCCCCTGTATTGACGCCCGATTTGATCCAAGTTCTAAAGATTTTCTTGGGTTCTGCATTGGGAATAGTAGTGCTCTTGTCTTTTTTTGATGGCTACCGAGCCAACAATACCGGAAAAGACCGAAGTTTTCAGGCGGCAGATGCAGACCGGCTCTTTTTTGTCAACCTGCGCAGCATTCATTACGATCGGGAAATCCGTCAAGAAGCGGACATGGAGCTCTTTCGGCATGGAAAAAGGTCCAAATTCGACACAATACCCAGGTTCTTTCCAGCCCTACTACTCCCCTACAAAAAGTACGAATCCTACCTGTTCTTTGAACTAGAAGGGGCGGACTACCCGATCCAAATTCAAGCAAAGCTGGCTGAGGGCGACCAACTGATTCAAATCCCCTTTGAATTGAGCGGCAATACGGCCCACAAGTCCTTAGGGGAGCAATTGTGGCCCTTGCTGCAGCAAAAGGCCTCCTTTAAATTGCTTGTGGAAGAAAAAGAATATCCGCTTTGGCAGACAGAATCCGAGAAAGAAGTTTTAAAAACCGTCTTGACCGACTATTTTCGGATCCTCAATCAACCCCAACCCTAGTGGAAAACCTGCCCAATACCCCCTTAGATTATTTCAGATCCCAAGTCGGCAAGACCCTAGATCGCACCCCTTCTGCTGCGGGCAACTGGCTAGCAGGCACCCTTTTGGAGGTAGAAGTTCAGGCAATCAAGGTTGCCTACACGGTACGTCCCGATATGTGCAATCCTGTCCGCATTTTGCATGGAGGGATCGCTTCCTTGATGTTGGACGACGCGATTGGGATGGGCAATTTTGTGGCAGGTTCCGAGTTTCTGATGACCAGCATCAACTTGTCTGTGGATTTTTTGTCTGCTGCACAGGTAGGCGAGCGACTGGAAGTGAGCGCACGGCTAGTGCGTTCTGGAGCCAATTTGAACCATTGGGAAGCGGAAATCCGCAAGGAATCTGGTAAAATTGTGGCTAAAGCCAGTTCCAATCTGATCAAAACACATGTGAAGATTGCGGACCTGAAATGAAATACGAAGTATGAGATATGAAATACGATGGAAATATACTCCGCTTCGCTCCGTGAAATAAGTTGAAATAGCAGCAGGATTCACTATTTCCCCGAGAGAGCTCGGTTTATTTCTATCGTATTTCTATTATATTTCCTTTTTGATTTATCTATGAGTAAAGCCATTCCTTTCCTTTTATTTCTTGCCCTCCTTTTCAGCTCTTGTACTAATGAAAAAAAAGAGTTTGGAATGGATATTTCGACTGATGCGAGTCAGATCACGAAAGGGAAGCAACTTTTTGAGCAGCACTGCTCTTCATGCCATCGCTTTGATCAAGATGCCATCGGGCCAAACTTAAGTGGACTTACCCGACAGGAGGAATCGAGTTGGATCCGTGCCTTTATCCATAATCCGGCAGACGCAATAGCCAATAAAGACCCGCGCGCACTGGCTCTTTTGGAGAAATACCGTACCGAAATGCCTGGTTTTGCACAGTTGGCGGAAGGAGATCTTGATGCCCTATTGAGTTATTTGCATACGTTTTCAACTGTTCCAATCCCCATTTCTGGAGATACCACATCCAACCTAATTCCAGAGAAAATACAGGATTCAGGCATTCGTTTAGATTTAGAGTTTTTTGCACAGTTGCCTCCTTCCGATTCTGCGGCTCCGCTGGCCAAGATGACTAAAATGGAGCCGATTCCGGGCACTTCTCGCTTAATGATCAATGACCAACGGGTAGGATTGTATGAATTGGTGAACCAAAAGCCGCAGTTGTACCTTCCGCTGCTCAAATTGCGCCCCAAAATGGTCAGCAAACCGGGTTGGGCGACTGGACTGGGAAGCTTTGCCTTTCATCCAGAATTTGCAAAAAACGGCCTGTTCTATACTTCACACACCGAGCCGGGCGGCACTGCCAAGGCAGATGTGAGCTATACGGATAGCCTAAAAGTATTTATGCAGTGGGTGCTTACCGAGTGGAAGGCAGATGACCCGCAGGCAAGCGTGTTTCAGGGAAGTAGTCGGGAGATTTTGCGGGTAGACAATTCTTCCCAGGCCCACGGCATGCAAGAATTGACCTTCAATCCCCAGGCTAAAAAAGGAGCTTCTGCCGATTATGGGCTTTTGTATGTGGGCTATGGGGATGGAGGTACAGCAGAAAACGGGTTCCCAGAAGTCTCCAATCATGGAGGGAAAGGCATGTATAGCAGCATTTGGCGCATAGATCCTCTTGGGAAAACAGGCAGAAATGGGCAATACGGAATCCCTAGCAGCAATCCGTTTTTTGGCAAGAAAGAGTTTGCAGGAGAGGTCTATGCTTATGGGTTTAGAAACCCGAATCGCATTTTCTGGGACGATAAGGGCCAATTGCATGCGACCGATATCGGGCAACACAGTATCGAGGAAATCAACCGAATCGAGCCGGGCAACTTCTATGGCTGGCCGATACGGGAAGGAACCTTTGTAATCAACCCTTATGGGAGCTTTCGCAGCTTGTATCCTTTATCTGAGGGCGATTCTAAATTCGGGGTAAGCTACCCCAAGATTCAATTGGAACACGACGAGACGGTGGCCATCATCGGCGGATACACAGTTGCGGGTGGACCCTTGAAGGGGAAGTTTGTCTTTGGCGATGTGCCTTCGGGTAGGCTATTTTTTACCGATTTGACCGAGGAGAATGCCGTAGCGCAAACTTGGGGGATTCGCTACAAAGGCAAAGAACAATCCTTTCAGGAGCTTGTGGGCCAGGACCGAGTGGACCTAAAATTTGGACGAGACGCTGACAACCGTCTGTATGTAATGAGCAAGACGAATGGGGGGGTGTATCGGTTGGAGTGGAAATAGGAAATACGAAGTACCTGCCTGCGGTAGGCAGGCGAAATATGGTGGAAATAAAGTAGAAATAGACTCCGCTTCGCTCCGTGAAATAGGGCTGGAATACGAATTCTTATTTCTAATTCCCGAGCTTGCTCGGATTATTTCTAGCGTATTTCAACGGTATTTCTAATTATTTCTTATAACTCGGCCCTTGCTTCTAAAAAACAATGTCGAATGCCCAACGCCGATTGAAGAATGGCGAAGTGGAATTTCGTAAATAACTCGCATCTCGTAGCACAGCGAACTAAATCTAATCTCTTGTATCTCGGCTCTTGCTTCTTAAAAAAAGCTTCCTTTGCGTCT
>JAQCJI010000071.1 GCA_027593175.1 Bacteroidota bacterium
GTGCAAATGAAAAAGAACTTACAAGAAAATTTTCGTAAGTACTTAATAATCAAGTGGGAGTTGAGGGATTCGAACCCCCGACCCTCTGCTTGTAAGGCAGATGCTCTGAACCAGCTGAGCTAAACTCCCCTAGACTTTCTTTTCAAAAGGGATTTCAAAGGTAATCTGAATCAGATTTTATGCAATAGCCTTTCTTATTTTTTTCTCCATTACCATTTAAATTATTGAAAATGAGTAGAAAAAAAGAAATTCCTCCTCCAAATTCAAGGCAATGCCTGAGCAAAACCAAAATCTGGGCATCTACAGTTAAACGATACTTTAAACCTTTTTAAGGGTCAATCACTCATTCCTTGTTGGTAAATAACGACCCTAAGCTAATCCCCAATGGCTACCTCCTTTCACCCATTTCACCCACCTTTACGTAAAAAAGAAATCGCTGAAAGCCATTTTCTCACTATTTTTAACCCAAATAAGAACCTACCATGAAAAGAATCCTCCAACTAGGCGTGCTTTTGTCCCTCTTTATTCTGAATGCTCCTTTCCCTACTTTTTCACAACAAGGGAAGGACAACAATCAAAAAAACTTCGCCGAAGTGATCGATCGCTGGGGAAACAGCTACCGCTCTGCCTCGGGCAAACCGGGTGAAGCCTACTGGCAAAATGCCGCAGACTACCAAATCGAAGTAGCATTGGATGAGACCAGCCATACCCTATCGGGTAAGGTAAGCATTACCTACACCAACAATAGTCCAGAAGCTTTGGACTTCATTTGGCTCCAATTGGAGCAAAACCGATTTACTCCCACCTCCAGAGGTACCCTTACCACTCCCGTACAGGGTAACCGATACAGTGGGGATGTGGACGGGGGCTACCAGATCGCCAATGTACAAGCCAAAGTTGGCCCAAAAGGAGTCAACTCTAGCAAACACCTCATTGAGGACACCCGCATGCAGGTTTGGTTTGCAGAACCCATCCCAGCAAAAGTAGGAAAAGCAACAGTCTCCATGGACTTTTCATTTAAGGTTCCTCAAAAAGGAATGGACCGCATGGGAAGACTGAAAGTGAAAGACGGCTGGATCTATGCTTTTGCACAGTGGTATCCCAAAGTGGCTGTCTTTGACGAAACCGAAGGATGGAACATCGAGCCCTACCTAGGCGCTGGCGAATTCTACCTGGAGTATGGCAACTTTGACTACAAGGTCACTGTGCCCTACAACCACATCGTCGTGGGATCAGGTAAACTAATGAACCCCACCGAAGTACTGAGCAAGGAATTGCAAACTCGCTATGCGAAAGCAGCTCAGAGCGAAGAAACGGTCTACTTGGTGTCTCCTGAAGAAATCAAAAACACGCAACTCACCCGCCCCAAACAGAGCGGGACGGTTACCTGGCATTTCCGCATTCAAAATGCACGCGATGTAGCCTTTGGCACCTCAGACTCCTTTATCTGGGATTCTTCACGCATCAACCTGCCTAGTGGAAAAAAGGCAATCGCTCAATCTGCCTACCCCATCGAAAGCAATGGACAAGATGCCTGGACTCGATCTACAGAATACAGCAAGGCTTCCATCGAATATTACTCCAAACAATGGTATGAATTCCCTTACGAAACCGCAACCAATGTGGCAGCAGAAATCGGAGGCATGGAATACCCAGGACTCAACTTCTGCCATTACCAGTCTAAAGGAGAATCACTTTGGGGCGTGACCGATCACGAGTTTGGACACAACTGGTTTCCGATGATCGTCGGCACCAACGAGCGCCGATACGCCTGGATGGACGAGGGCTTCAATACCTTCATCAACCACTACAGTTCAAACGCCTTCAATAAGGGAGAATACCCTTCTACACTTCACCAAACCCGCAATTTCAATGGCTACTTCACCAGCGACAACCGGGAAGGAATTGACAACTATCCAGATGTGGTAGATACCCGTAACCTGGGCATGGTGGCCTACATGAAGCCAGCCGTGGGCCTCGTCATGCTCCGCGAATACATTCTCGGCCCAGAGCGCTTTGACAATGCCTTCCGTTCTTACATCAAGACCTGGGCCTATAAGCATCCGCAGCCAGGTGACTTCTTTAACCACATGGAAAATGTGGCTGGCGAGAACTTATCCTGGTTCTGGAAGGGCTGGTTTTATGGCAATGGAAACATTGACCTCGGCATCAGCTCCGTACAGCCTTATGGAGAAAACTACGTCATCAGCCTAGCGAATAAAGGAGATTTCCCGATGCCGGTTACCCTTGAGATTACCTATGCAGACAATGCTACCGAACGGGTAAACTTACCTGTGGAAATTTGGCAGCGTGGAGATACCTGGACTTACCTCCACAAAGGAAGCAAAAAGATCAAGCAGGTGGTCATCGATCCAGACAAGGTCACTACAGACATCAACTTGGGCAACGACAGTTGGCCCGTAGAAACCTACAAATAAGCAAAAAGGCCCCGTACGTACGGGGCCTTTCTTTATATAAAAGCAACTGGATTTAGCCCAGTGCCTGATTCATGTCGGCAATCAAGTCATCGACATGCTCTAGGCCTACGGATACACGTAGAAGATTAGGAGGAGTAGTTGTATTTGGGCCCTCCACGGCAGCCCTACGCTCAATCAAACTTTCTACCCCACCCAAACTCGTGGCATTGGCGAAGTAATGAAGTTTGGACAGCAACCTGTCCGCTGCTTCTGCCCCACCCTTAACCATAAAGGAGACCATCCCTCCAAAGCCATACATCTGCTTGGCTGCCACCGCATGATTGGCATGGGTAGCCAATCCTGGGTAGTATACCTTTTCAACTTGAGCATGTAAAACTAAAAATTCCGCCAAGGCTTTTGCATTGCTCGCATGTCCTTTCATTCGGTAGGCCAGCGTACGGATGCTTCGCGTTAAATAATAACAATCTGTTGGGGAAGGTACCGCTCCACCTATGTGCTGTACAACTCTTATTTTTTTCCAGAAGGCATCTTTTTTTGCCGTGACTAAGGCTCCTCCGAGGATATCGGAATGCCCCCCAAAATACTTGGAACTACTGTGCATGACCAAGTCTGCTCCCAGGTCGATGGGATTTTGGAATACCGGCGTAGCAAAGGTACTGTCACAAGCCAAAATTGCTCCCTGAGCTTTTGCTAAAGCAGAAATTTCGCAAATATCCGTGATCTTCAAAAGCGGATTGGAAGGTGATTCTACCCAAAAAAGCGCCGTATTCGGACGAATGGCATTTTTCACGGCTTCCAGATTGCTCATGTCTACAAAGGTCACCTCGTGGATGCCTGCAAAGAGCTGCACCATGGAATTATGGAGTCCGTGGTACATATCGTCCGGAGCGATGATATGAGATCCTGGGGCAAGGGCCTGGTACACGGCAGTGCCGGCTGCATTGCCTGAAGAAAAGGCTGCTGCATCCTCACCCTTTTCCATAGCCGCCAAGACCTGTTCCAAGGACTGCCGGTTGGGATTGTTGGCGCGGGAATAAAGCATTCCTCCTTCGTTTCCATGTTCAAAGGTAGTGCTCAAGGTGATGGGCTGCACCACGGCTCCGTGACTCTCATGAGTCCCATTGCCTAGGTGAATGGTGAGGGTTTCAAATTTCATAGGGTTGTCTTCTACTGCAACAAGTTAGAAAAGTCTTGGTAAGGAGGAAAATTCTTCCTACAAATAAAGCCCTGTTTAATGACAGGGCATCTAAGTTATCGAATTCGATCCACTGACCTTACCAGTACCTCGTCTTTTTTGATAAAGCGATTGGCGAGCATATTCATGACCATCGAAACCAAAATTGACCAAAATCCTATCCCATAGTCACCCCCATCTTGGGCTTGAATGGCTTCATTCATTCCGTTGGTAGTTACGAACGTCGACACTACTAGGGTGACCATGACGATGGAATTGATCATGTTTAGCAAAAGCTGACGGGAGCGGAGGCGATACTGGAAGATGGAAAACAAGGCCAAAATCGCAGCAAGAGATGCTATGGCTGCAAGGTACCACTTCGAAGAGGCCTGAATCTCCTTACCACTTTCGTCCAAGTTGGTCATCAAAAAGGCAGAAAGATTCCAGGAATCATTTGCCGCTCCACCTTGGCTCCAAAGTTGAGTACTTAAGGTCACGCCCATACCCACCGCGATAAGAAAAAGAAAAATAGTTTGAACACGCTGAATCATACGATTTATTTTTTTAACAAAGAAAACGGCTTCCACCGGGAATATCAAGAAAACAATTCTTGTCCGTGGATTTGATAGGGAATAGTATCTTTGAGCTGCAATGAACGAAAAGTCACAACGGTATTTTCTCGAGCTGAGCTACAAAGGCAGTCCATTTCACGGTTGGCAGGTGCAGGAAAATGCATTTACTGTTCAGGAATGCCTTGAAAAAGCGCTGAGTACCTACTTCAGAACCCCCATTGCGATTATGGGTAGCGGACGAACCGACACGGGAGTGCATGCCACCCAGCAAGTGTGTCACTTTGACTTAACTGGTGAAGAGTTAGGAGAAAATTTTATCAAAGCCGTGAATGCCATCCTTCCCAAGGAAATTGCAATTCTTGGGATTCGCAAAGTCATCCCTGAGGCGCATGCCCGCTTTGATGCCATCAAGCGTTCTTATTTTTACCGCATCGTCTTTTCAAAAAATCCCTTTTTACAGGACCTTTCTTGGCAACTATTTCATCAGCCGGATGTTAAGGCCATGAATGAAGCGGCTAAAATTTTGCTGGAGTACGAGGATTTCGAATGCTTTAGCAAGGTGCATACGGAAGTGAAGCACTTTCACTGCAAGATTTACACTGCCTATTGGGAACTAAAAGAAGAGCAGTTACTCTTTCATATTACAGCCAATCGCTTTTTGCGGGGCATGGTCCGCTCCATCGTAGGCACCTTGCTTGAAGTTGGCTTAGGCCAACGGCCTGTGGAAGACCTGCACCGAATCATTTCTTCCAAGGATCGTAATCAAGCTGGAAAAGCAGTTCCTGCAAAAGGATTGTATTTGAATCAAATTGAGTACCCAACCCCTATTTACTTAGACTGACAAGGCATTGAGCTTAGAAAAAGAGAAAGAGTCGGCTGGAGAAATCCTAGATATGAAGGTTTTGCGACAGCTGTACACCTACGTCAAGCCGTACCAAAAGCAATTCTATTTTCTAATAGGACTTACCATCGCCTCGGCTATTTTGGCTCCCACCCGGCCCTACCTCATCCAAATCGCCATTGATGAGCATGTGGCTATCGGTGATGTGGCAGGACTTAGTCGAATCATTTACATTCTGGTAGGATTGATGATTATCCAAGCCCTTGCCCAGTGGGCCCACACCTACTACTCCGGTTGGATCGGCCAGGTGATCATCAAAGATATCCGAGTGCGCCTGTACAAGCATTTACTCAAACTTCGCCTCCAGTTTTTTGATAATACACCGATAGGAAGGTTAGTAACACGCAATGTGTCCGATATAGAAACCCTCGCAGATGTATTCAGTGAAGGACTTGCCGCCATTATTGGAGATCTACTCCAGATCGTTACCATCCTGGGCGTCATGTTTTACATTGACTGGAAATTGACTTTGGTGAGCCTTTGTACCCTCCCCTTTTTGGTGATCTCCACTTATGTTTTCAAGGAAAAAATCAAGGTTACATTTAATGATGTCCGTAATGCCGTCGCCAACCTCAATTCTTTCCTCCAGGAACATATCACGGGCATGACCATCGTGCAGCTCTTCAACCGGGAACATCGTGAGTTTGAAAAATTTAAAGAGATCAACCGAGAGCACCGCACAGCACATATCCGTTCCGTCCTGTACTATTCGGTCTATTTCCCTGTTGCAGAAATTATTCAAGCCATAGGAATCGGTTTAGTAGTATGGTACGGAGCAGTAGGTGTGCTTGGCATGGAATTGCAAATTGGTATTTTGATTTCTTTTATCATGTACCTGCAATTGTTCTTTCGCCCGATCCGAATGATCGCAGACCGGTTCAACACGCTGCAAATGGGTGTAGTAAGTTCCTCCAGAATCTTCAAGCTCCTCGCTTCCACCGAATACATTGACAACGAAGGCAGCTTTAACCCTGAAAAAATTAAGGGGAATCTCCGCTTGGATCAGGTATGGTTTGCCTACAAAGCCAAGGATTACGTCCTGAAGAATATCTCATTTGAAGCAAAAAAAGGCCAAACCATAGCCTTGGTAGGAGCTACAGGGGCAGGCAAATCCTCCATTATTAATCTGATCTCACGATTTTATGAGATCAACAAAGGAACGATAACCATTGACGGAACCAACATTCAAGACTATGAGTTGAGCGCGATCAGAAAGCATATTGGTGTGGTGCTCCAAGATGTATTTTTATTCTCTAGTAGCATTTACCAAAATATAACCCTCGGCAATCCTAGCATCACAAAAGAGGAGGTGCTGGCCGCTGCCGAGCTGGTAGGTGCTTCCAAATTCATCGAAAAACTCCCAGGTGGCCTGGACTACAATGTGATGGAACGCGGCGCTACCCTTTCGGTGGGGCAACGGCAGTTGATTTCCTTCGTTCGCGCCATGGTCTACAACCCAGAAATCCTGATTTTGGACGAGGCAACCTCTTCGGTGGACAGCGAAACCGAGGAGCTAATCCAAGAATCCATCGAAAAAATGATGCAAGGACGAACCTCTATCGTCATTGCCCATCGCCTCTCAACCATTCAGAAGGCCAATCTCATTCTCGTACTTCATAAAGGTGAAATTGTGGAAACAGGCACCCATCAATCTCTCTTGGAAAAGGGCGGCTTCTATACCCAGTTGCACCAAATGCAGTTTAAAATGACTGCTCTTTAAGCCTAAATACGATAATGAAGAAACTTCTCATCGCTGCTATCTTACTTTTTGTTCTTGGAGTTGGAGGCTATTTCATCTTCGATCTACTGGGTGGAAATAGACCCATTGCTCTGAGCTTAGTCGAGGCTAGCCCTGAGACACTCGCGGGAAAAACGTTTAAAGGGACTCCCTTGGATAAAAAATTGGAAAAGGCATTCAGCTCCGTAGAGTCACTCCAGTCCCTTCATCCTGAAACCTCCCTACATACCCTATATTATGTGGAGCCTGCTGGAAAGCTCGATACACTAGAAGTTTTTGCTGGGATAAACTTACCCTTTGGGGCTCCAGGTATGGAAATAAAAAAATTTACCGAAAGCCGCTACATTCTAGCCAAAGTCAGTAGCAATAAATGGGTGATGCCAAGTCCCGAATCCATCAAAGCACAGATTCAAGACTATGCCAAAGCCAAGAACCTGACACTTAGCGGTTATTACATTGACAAAATTATTAGTGAAACAGAAGTTCATGTGCTTGCTCCTGTCCGATAATGGCAGCATCAACTACTCCTGATTTAAATTTCGGAAGCTTCCAATTTAAGACCTACCCTACATTAGTTCTAATTTTAGGATCTAGGGTTTTTGATTTCCCTTCCACTCGTATCTTTGCGCCATGACACTCCAAAACAACCTGCTACTTCGAGCGGCAAGAGGTGAGAAAACCGAACGTACACCCGTATGGATCATGCGGCAAGCCGGAAGAATTCTTCCCGAATACCGTGCCGTAAGAGAATCGGTTTCAGGGTTTATTGAGCTAGCCCAGACCCCTGAGCTTGCAGCCGAAGTCACTATTCAACCTGTGGACTTGCTGGGTGTAGATGCCGCCATCATTTTTTCAGATATTTTGGTGATCCCAGAAGCCATGGGCTTGCCTTATGAAATGGTAGAAAAACGAGGACCTTGGTTCCCACAACCGGTTCGATCCGAGGCAGATCTAAAAAAACTTCGCGTGGCCGAAGGGGACAATGATTTGCAGTATGTCATGGACGCCATTCGGCTCACCAAAAAACACTTGCAGGGCCGAGTTCCCTTGATTGGATTTGCCGGAGCTCCCTGGACCATTTTTGCCTACATGGTCGAAGGAAGTGGCAGCAAGACCTTCTCCCTTTCCCGGGAAAAGCTGTACCGTGACCCGGTATTTTCCAAGCAGCTTTTGCAACTGATCACCGATTCCACAATCAACTACCTCAAAGCGCAGATCCGTGCGGGTGCTGATTTGGTACAGATTTTTGACAGCTGGGCTGGGATTCTAGGGCCCAAGCAGTACGAAGAGTTCTCCTTGCACTACATCTCGCAAATTTGCGATGCCATCACAGAAGTACCGGTCACGGTATTTGCCAAAGGAGCCTTTTTTGCGAGAGAAGCCTTGGGCAAACTCTCCTGTGAGACAATAGGCTTGGACTGGAACATGGGTATTGAAGAATCCAGTGCCCTCATAGGGCCAAACAAGACGCTGCAAGGCAACTTAGATCCTGCGGCACTTTATGGTAATCCAGATCAGGTACGGCAGGCTACTCAAGAAATGATGGAGCAATTCCGCGGCAAGCGTCACATCGCCAATTTGGGGCATGGCGTCTACCCAGACATCAATCCAGAGATGGTCAAGGTGTTTATTCAGACCGTAAAGGAATTTTAAGTTTCTCCCCTCTTCAAACCCCTATTCGGTAAAAAAGGAAGTACGAATCCTGTCACCAACCCGCACCGTGCCTGTGCCCAAGGCAATCGCATTTTGTCCAAAATACACCTTGTTATTTACCGTCCGATAGGTCGCTAAGGTAGCAAGCGGCTCCTTACCTTGCTCCGCCGTCTGCTGGTTGACCGTGATCAGCACACAACGCCCACAGGGCTTGACTACCTGGAAAGCTACTTCTCCTACCTTTAGACGCGTAAACTGATCTTCCGCAAACGCATCTCCTCCAGAAAAAACTAGATTGGGACGAAACCGATCCATACCCACCGGATTGGCCAGCCTCCCATTTAACTCATCTAAGGAAGATTGCCCAATGATCACATAGGGCATCCCATCTGCAAAGCTGACCGACTCTCCCTGCACGGCATAGCGGGGATCCATCTTTCTTTCGGTACTTTCCGGCATCACTACGAGGTCTAGCTCCATACCCAAAAAATCACTAAACCAATTACTCACCTCTTCCGATACCACCCAAGCGAGCACTACATCTCCCCATATTTTAACCGATAGTTCTTTACTTGAAACCAATTCCAAGTCAAAGGCTATTCTTTTAAGGGAGTCTACCTTAGAAAAAACTTCCAGCTGCGTATTTCCGAGCGCTGCTTGAAGGAGAGCCAATTGAGGATACTGCCTTTGGGTCAGGAATTCTCCAGTTTTATCCACCAGCATCCACCTTCGGTCGTACCGAAAGCCTCTTTCCTCCACCTCTGCCTGGTTGACAGAAATTCCCCCCAACGATTTGATGGGGTAGAGGTACAATTCTTGGAGAATTAGGGAGTCAGGCATCACCTAAAGCTAAATGAAAAATTGGAGCTGTACCAATTTTCAAAACTCAGGTAAAGGGATGTGAAAGAAGAGTATGACAAAAAAGACAGGTCATAACTCCCATTTTGTGACAAATGTAAGTGCGTAACCGAGGTATCAAGGTCAAAATTATGACAAACTGACACCAAAAATGGAAAAAGGAAAGATGGCATAAGCCTTGAATAAGGTGGTTTGTCTTTCAAAAAGAAAACATATAAAACCGATATACTCATGGGAAAAATTATAGGCATAGACTTGGGTACTACGAACTCCTGCGTAGCCGTAATGGAAGGTAACGAGCCCGTCGTCATTCAAAACAGCGAAGGAAGAAGAACTACTCCATCCATCGTTGCTTTTCTTGACAACGGAAATGGCGAACGAAAAGTAGGTGACCCTGCCAAGCGTCAAGCTATCACCAACCCTGCCAATACCATTTCTTCCATAAAGCGATTTATGGGGAAAAAATTTACAGAAATATCTGCTGATAAAAAATACGTTTCCTACAAAGTAGAGCAAGGCAGCAACGAGACCGTGGTTGTAAAAATCGGGGACCGCTCTTACACCCCACAAGAACTTTCAGCCATGATCCTTCAGAAAATGAAGAGCACTGCAGAGGACTTCTTGGGACAGACCGTAACTGAAGCCGTCATCACCGTGCCGGCTTACTTCAACGATGCTGAGCGTCAGGCTACCAAAGAGGCTGGACAAATCGCAGGTTTGGAGGTAAAACGAATCATCAACGAGCCTACCGCAGCAGCCCTTGCTTATGGCATGGACAAGAAAAACCAAGACATGAAGATCGCGGTCTATGACTTGGGTGGAGGAACTTTTGATATCTCCATCCTTGAACTTGGAGACGGTGTCTTTGAAGTGAAGTCCACCAACGGAGATGTACACTTGGGTGGAGATGACTTCGACCAAGTAGTAATTGACTGGTTGGCTTCTGAATTCCAAACAGAAGAGCAAATTGATCTTCGCCAGGACCCAATGGCGCTTCAGCGCTTGAAGGAAGCTGCAGAAAAAGCAAAAATTGAGCTTTCAAGTTCTGCCTCTACCGAAATCAACCTGCCTTACATAACCGCTACGCAAACTGGACCAAAGCACATGGTTAGAAACTTGAGTAGAGCCAAATTTGAGCAGCTTTCTGAGACTTTGGTAAGACGCTCCATGAATCCCTGCATCAAGGCATTGAAAGATGCTGGCATGACTGCGGCAGATATTGATGAAGTAATCTTGGTGGGTGGTTCTACACGTATTCCAAAAATTCAGGAAGAAGTTGAAAAATTCTTCGGTAAAAAGCCTTCCAAAGGAGTGAACCCAGACGAAGTGGTCGCCATCGGTGCAGCCATCCAAGGTGGTGTATTGACGGGCGAGGTGAAAGACGTGCTACTTTTGGACGTTACCCCACTATCCCTTGGTATCGAAACCATGGGCGGTGTATTTACCAAGTTGATCGAATCCAATACCACTATTCCTACCAAGAAGTCGGAAGTATTCTCTACCGCAGCGGACAGCCAGCCTGCCGTAGATTTGCATATCCTTCAGGGGGAGCGCCCAATGGCAAAGGACAACCGTTCCATTGGTAGATTCCAACTTTCCGATATTCCACCAGCACCAAGAGGTATACCTCAAATTGAAGTAACCTTCGACATTGATGCGAACGGAATCTTGAATGTGTCTGCTAAAGACAAGGGCACTGGGAAAGAGCAAAAAATCAAAATTGAGTCTTCTTCAGGTCTTTCTCAGGACGATATCGAGCGCATGAAGCGTGAGGCAGAAGTAAATGCTTCTGCAGATAAGGCTGAAAAAGGGACCGTCGAAAAATTGAACCAAGCGGACAGCTTGATTTTCCAAACGGAGAAGCAGCTGAAAGAATACGGCGACAAACTTTCTGATGGCAACAGAGCCAACATCAGCGCTGCGGTTGAGGCACTAAAGTCTGCCCATGGATCTAAAAACATGGAAGGAATAGATGCCGCAATGGCCAGCCTCAACAGTGCTTGGGAGGCAGCTTCTACAGAAATGTATGCTGCAAGCCAAGGGGATGGAGCTGGTCCGGGAGCAGATGCCGATGCAGGCGGAGGAACTACCAGTGACGGGGTGTCTGATGTGGACTACGAAGAAGTCAGCGAAGACAAAAAATAAATTACCAAAAGCAGCACCTGTCCTAGACTAAGTGCTGCCTCAGTTTAAGGGCCAAGAATCAAGATCTTTTCGTCGTGACTCTTGGCCTTTTCGTTCATTCAACCAGAAGCGCATGCAATTGACTGCCGACAATAAATTGAAAAAACTAATCATCGTGGGAGATCGGGTTTTGATTCGACTAAAAAAGCCGCACGAGAAAACCGGCTCTGGGCTCTACCTCCCACCTGGGGTTCAGGAAAAAGAAAAAGTACAGCAAGGATACATCATCAAGGCAGGTCCAGGATACCCTATTCCCATGCCTATGGAAGACCAGGAGCCCTGGATGGAGACAGAGGAAAAAACACGCTATGTGCCACTTCAGGCGAAAGAAGGAGATCTAGCTATCTTTTTGCTCAATGGGGCACATGAAGTGGTCTACGAAGGAGAAAAATACTTTATCGTCTCCCAAGGCGCGATTTTGATGCTGGAGCGAGAGCAAGAGTTGTAACCCATACGCCCGATAATTTGATTTTCGGGCGTATCGGTTTAATGGAACCACCGTTTTCGGGGTCTCATGGATTTGGGCTCTTGGTAAGCTGCCCTTGTTGCCACCTTCGGTTCCTTTTTCGTTCCTGGCTTTGAGTTTTTAGAGCGAGGCCCTTTGGACGTAGCTTGATCTAAGGTAACGAGACTGGATGTGCCATTTTCAAACCTCTTGCGCTGCGGAACTTTATTTTTTGCCCTAGGACCTTTCTTAGATAGCTCTTGGCTCTGCGTGGCAATAGTAATTTTCACTGCTTTAAATTTGCTAAATAGCCCGTTTTTTACCTTAGGACTTGAACTCATCTCTTGCGCATAGCCCAAAGAGAC